>JBGQCU010000018.1:0-27172 GCA_041495495.1 Candidatus Limnocylindria bacterium | reverse complement strand
GCCGGCGACGTGCGGCTGCGCCCGGCCTGGGACGCGTTTGGCCGCGACCTCGCCATGGCGTCCGACCCGACTGACGCGGACCTGGTCCACTGCCATACCTGGTACACCCACCTCGCGGGCCTGCTGGTGAAGCGGGCGTACGCCGTGCCGCTGGTGGTGACGGTCCACTCGCTGGAGCCGCTGCGACCGTGGAAGCGCGAGCAGCTGGCCGGTGGCTATGACCTGTCGAGCTGGGTGGAGCGGACCGCGCTCGAATCGGCCGACGCCGTCATCGCGGTCAGCCGGGGCACGCGCGACGACGTCCTCGCGCACTTCTCCGTGGCGCCGGACCGGGTGCACGTCATCCACAACGGCATCGACACCGAGTTCTTCGCGCCGGACCCGGCCACCGCTGCGCTCGCCCGCCACGGCGTCGACCCGGGCATTCCGTATGTGCTGTTCGTGGGGCGCATCACGCGCCAGAAGGGGATCGTGCACCTGGTGCATGCCATCCGGCACCTCGACCCCGGAATCGGCGTGGTGCTGGCCGCCGGACAGCCGGACACGCCAGCGCTGGCAGCCGAGGTTGAGGCCGGCGTTGCCGCTGCCCGGCGTGAGCGGCCGAACGTGGTCTGGATCCCGCAGATGCTGAGCCGAGAGGAGATCCGCCAGCTGTACGGCCACGCTGCGCTCTTCGCCTGCCCATCGGTCTACGAACCGTTCGGGATCATCAACCTGGAGGCGATGGCCTGCGCCCGGCCGGTGGTGGCGACCGCGGTTGGCGGCATCCCCGAGGTGGTGGTCGACGGCGAGACAGGGGTGCTGGTGCCGGTCGAGCTTCGCGCGGATGAGCCGATGACCCCCACCGACCCCGACCGATTCGCGCGGGACCTCGCCGCCGCCATCAACGGGTTGATGGCCGATCCGGCCCGGCGCGCGACGATGGGCGCCGCGGGACGGCGGCGCGCCGTGGAGCAGTTCGCGTGGTCTTCGATCGCCGACCAGACGCTGTCGCTCTACCACGGTCTGGTCGGGGCCGGGTAACGGTCCCGACCGACTTCTTCCTGGTGCACGGCGACCCGCTCAGCGATCCTGCCGCCCTGTGGCGCGTCTGGCGCCACGCCCAGCCCCTCGCTTTGGCTACCATTCCGGCTCCATGACCAGCTGGCTCACCACGGATGCTGCCGATCGGCCGGGCGATGCCGCCAAACCGATCGTGGTGGTCCACGACCTGCGCAAGCGCTACGGCACCCTCCAGGCGGTGGATGGGGTCAGCTTCGAGATCGCCGAGGGCGAGGTGTTCGGGATCCTCGGCCCCAACGGGGCGGGCAAGACGACCACGCTCGAGATGATCGAGGGGATGCGCACCATCGACTCCGGTACTGCCATCGTGGACGGCCTCGACGTCAGCCACGACCCGCGCGGCGTGAAGGCGCGCATCGGGATCCAGCTGCAGGCCTCGAGCTTCTTCGACGAGCTGAACCTGGTCGAGCTGCTGGAGCTGTTCGGCCATCTCTACGGTCGACGCGTGGACGCGGGGGAGCTGCTGGCCGATGTCGAGCTGACGGAGAAGGCGCGGTCGCAGGTGCGGACGCTGTCGGGCGGGCAGAAGCAGCGTTTCAGCATCGCCGCAGCGCTGGTCAACGATCCGCGCGTCCTCTTCCTCGACGAGCCGACCACCGGCCTCGATCCGCAGGCCCGTCGTCACCTGTGGGGGCTCGTGCGCCAGATCCGTGACCGCGGCCATACGGTCGTCCTCACCACGCACTACATGGAGGAGGCGGAGGAGCTGTGCGACCGGGTGGCGATCATGGACAGCGGCCACATCGTCGCCCTCGACAAGCCGCTGAAGCTGATCGACGCCCTCCTGGGCCGAGGCTTCACCAAGGAGCGGGTCGAGCGGCTGGCCAACCTGGAGGACGTCTTCATCGACCTGACCGGCCACACCCTGAGGGAGGACTAGGCCGATGCGCTGGGTCGTCTACTGGTCCCTCTTCGTGGCCAGCTTCAAGATGTTCGTCCGCAATCGGGCAGCCCTCTTCTTCAGCCTGTTCGTGCCGCTGCTGATCATGCTCATCTTCGGCGTCCTGAACTTCGGCGGCGGAACGAACGTGTCCCTGGGCCTGGTCGACGAGGCCCAGACCGATGGCAGCCACGCCCTGGTCGCCGCCCTTGAGGGCAACGGCACGTTCGACCTGTCGCCCGGAGTCCGCGAGGCGGAGCTGGCGCAGCTCAAGGAGGGGCATCGCGACCTGGTGCTGGTGATCCCCGCCGGCTTCCAGCTCGTGCCGCCGACCTCCGGTACCCCCGGCCTCACCGCCTACAGCAACCGTTCCAAGCCGGAGCAGGCGCAGGTTGGCGGCCTGCTGCTGAACGCCATGGTCGGCCAGCTGCTGGCCGGCGGTGGCGGAGGGGGCGGCTCGGTCACACCACTGGTTGCCGTCGAGCCGCTGCCCGGCCGCAGCCTCGGCTATATCGACTTCCTGGTGCCGGGCATCCTCGGCCTCACTGTCATGCAGCTCGGCCTCTTCTCGGTCTCCTTCGGGTTCGTCCAGCTGAAGCGCACCGGCGCCCTGCGTCGGCTCTTCGCGACCCCCACCAGTCCGGCCTACTTCCTGGGTGCCCAGGTGACGAGCCGCCTGCTCATCGGCCTCGCGCAGGTGCTGATCCTGCTGGGGGTTGGGCTCTGGTTCGGACTCCACCTGGTCGGCAACATCTTCCTGCTGCTGGCCATCTCGGTGCTCGGCTCGGTCATCTTCCTGGCGATCGGCTTCAGCATCGCCGGCTGGGCCAAGAACGAGGACCAGGCGGCGCCCGTCGCGAACCTGATCAGCCTGCCGATGACCTTCCTGTCAGGCGTCTTCTTCTCCCGCGACGCGATGCCCGACTTCCTGCGCACCATCACCGACTACCTGCCGCTCACCTACCTGAACCACGCGCTGCGCAGCGTGACGAACGACGGGGTGGGGGTCGCCGCCATCGGCGGTGACCTGCTGGGGATGACGGTCTGGGCGCTGATCGCCTTCCTGATCGCCGTGCGCCTCTTCCGCTGGGAATGACCGCTCCCAGGAGCAGCCCCGCGATCGGCATCATCCTGCGGGCCGAGCAGGTCGCCATCTTCGTCACCGGCGTGGTGCTCTGGCTGGCGAACGGTGGCGCGCCGCTGCTGCTGATCCCCGCCCTGCTGCTGCCCGACCTGTCGATGATCGGCTACCTGCGCGGGCCGGGGCTTGGATCGATCACCTACAACGCTGCCCACCACCTGGTGCTGGCACTCGCGCTGCTTGGCCTGGGCTGGTGGCTTGGGGTCGGCTGGCTGCTCCTGGCCGGCGCGGTCGTCCTGGCGCACGTCGGCATGGATCGCGCGCTGGGATACGGTCTGAAGCTGCCGACCGATTTCCGGGACACCCACCTGGGGCGGATCGGCAGGGGCTAGGACCGGTCGTCCCCGAGCCGATGCTTGGCGACGAAGGCGGCGGCCTGCGCGCGGCGCTGCAGGTTCAGCTTCGACAGGATGCTGCTGACGTAGTTCTTCACCGTCTTGTCGGACAGGAAGACCTCGGCAGCGATCTCCTTGTTGGTCTTGCCGTCAGCGACCAGCCGCAGGATCTTGCGCTCCTGGGCGGTCAGGTCGCTCAGCTCGTCGCGCTCGTCGCCGTTCGCGATGCGCCGCACCCGCTCGAGCACGCGCTCGGTGACGGCCGGATCGAGGAGTGAGTCGCCGCGTCCGACCGCCTCCAGCGCGGTGACCAGGTCGCGGCCGCGGATCTGCTTGAGGAGGTAGCCGCTGGCGCCGGCGAGGATGGCCGACAGCACCGCCTCCTCGTCGGGGTACGAGGTGAGCATCACGATTCGTATCGCCGGGAATTCGGCGCGGATCTCGCGGCAGGCCTCGATCCCCGAGCCGTCCGGGAGGCGAACATCCATGATCACCAGGTCCGGCTCGAAGCGTCGCGTCGCGGCCAGCGACTCGGCAACCGTGCCGGCCTCGGCCACGACCTGGAACTCCTCGCGTCGCGAGAGGAGCGCCACCAGTCCCTCGCGCACGACCTCGTGGTCGTCGACCACGAGAAGTCGTAGCGGCGGCCGGACCGGGGTCGGGTCGCTGCTCATGCCCTGCCCATCCATGCTCGGTGCGCCGCTTACTCGGGGAGCGGCAGCGTGACGATGATACGAGTCCCGCGGCCCTTCTCGCTCTCCACCAGCAGCGCGCCTCCGAGCGCCTCCGCGCGACGGCGCATGTTGCCCAGGCCGTGATGCCCGGCCGGGAGAGAGGCCGCGGCGTCGAAGCCTCTTCCGTCGTCGGCGACCTCGAGCCGCAGCTTACCCCGCGAAGTGCCGATCTTGATGGTGACCTTCGTGGCCGAGGCGTGGCGCACCGCATTGCTGAGCGCCTCGCGCACGATGTTCAGCAGCTCGCTGCCGGCGATGGCCGAGAGGCCCGGCGCAGCGCCTGCGCGCACCTCGATCTCGAGCGGAGTGTCGAGCCGTGTCTCCTCGGCCAGGGTCTGCAGCGCCAGGGCGATCCCACCGGGGCCGTCCAGGCCCGGCTGAAGGCCGTAAATGAAGGTGCGTATCTCGCCGATCGCTGCGTGCAGCGCGTCGATCGCCCGCTCGACCCGCTCGGCGGCGACCGCCGGATCGTGGATCGCGATCTCAGGGACGTCGTCCAGGCCCAGCGTCACCGCGTAGATGCGCTGGATGATGCCGTCGTGCAGGTCGCGACCGATCCGTTCCCGCTCTTCAACCACCGCCAGGGCCTGCACCCGCTCGTTGAGCCGCGCGTTCTCGATCGCCAGCCCGGCGTGCGCCGCAAAGCGTTCAACCAGGCGCTGATCGTCCTCGCTGAACTCTGCCGCGGCCCGCTTGTTGGTGAGGTACAGGTCGCCGACGGAGTGGCCCTTGACCGTGACCGGCACGCCCAGGAACGAGTGCATGACCGGGTGATTGGGCGGGAACCCGTGTCGTCGTGGATCGAGGGCGATGTCGGCGATGCGGAATGCCTGTCCCTCGCGAATGATCAACCCCAGCAGGCCACGGCCACGGGGCAGGGCGCCGATGCGCTCGCGTTCGGCCGCCCCCAGCCCGCTGGTCATGAACCGCTCGATGCCGCCCTCGGCGCTGACGATCCCAAGCGCTGCGAATTCGGCGTCGGCGAGGTCGCGGACGCGGTCGACAATCAGCTGCAGGACCACCTCGAGCCCCAGGACCCCCGAGATGCCGCGGACCGCGATGTCGAGGGCCGCCAGGTGCGCCTCGGCACGGCGCGCCCGCAGCTCCCAGCTCAGGTCCACGGCGCGGCGACCTCCGCTCGGCGGTTCACAGCTCTAGCCTAGCCGCCTTCCTGCCGCCGACGTGCCATCGGCCCGGCGCGGAGGGGCCAAATGGCACGTGAGCCGGCACGCATCGGTCTGCCCTAATGCACCCGTCGGACCTTCGCATGCCCGCCGAGCAGGGCAGAGGGAACAATGGGCCGGATCTTCCTGTATGCCTCCGCGGTCGCCAGCGTGCTGCTGCTGACCCTGATCTACGCCGTGGTCGCGACGCAGAGCGGCGCCTCGCCGTCCGCGACGGCCACGCCGCTGGAGAGCGCGGCCCCGAGCACGGGAGTGCCGAGCGTCGGCCCGTCGATCGGCACCATCACCATCAGCGCGTTCGACCTCGGCTTCAACCCGAAGGCGGTCGACGTGCCACAGCCGGGCGTCTACACCGTCACGTTCCACAACACCGGCGCCATCGCCCATGACCTCACCTTCGCCGACGGGACCAAGCTCCCGGCTGAAGCCGGCCAGATGGCGACTGGCACGGTCACCATCCCCGCCGGCGGCACGACCTTCTCGTGCACGGTGCCCGGGCACGCCGCGGCAGGGATGACCGGCACCGTGACCGTGGCTGGTGCCGCCCCGTCACCGAGCGGCGACAGCCATGGCGGCCCGGCCCCCAGCACCGGCATCGCAGCGGATCCCAGTGCGGCGCCCTACGAGCTGCGCGACCCCGCGGCGCCTCCGCTCATGTCCGGCAAGGTCCACGACATCACCCTGACCGCCGAGGAGAAGTTGATGACCGTCGCCGCGGGCTACGCCCAGGAGGTCTGGACCTTCAACGGGAGCGTCCCCGGCCCGGTGATCCGGGTCAAGGTGGGCGACACGGTCCGCGTCCACCTGGTGAACCCGGCGACCAACAAGCTCTCCCACTCCGTCGACTTCCACGCCAGCCAGGTCGCCTGGAACGACGAGATGACCTCCATCAAGCCAGGCGAGGAGAAGGAATACGACTGGACCGCCCAGTACGCCGGGGTGTGGATGTACCACTGCGGCACGGCGCCGGCGCTGCATCACATCGCCAACGGCATGTACGGGATGGTGATCGTCGAGCCGGCCGCGGGACTTCCGGCGGTCGACAAGGAATTCGCCATCGTGCAGTCCGAGTGGTACCTGGGCCCGCAGGGTCAGCCGACCGACCTGACCAAGGCCGCCAGCGGCAACCCGGCACCTGACTTTGTGATGTTCAACGGGGTGGCCAACCAGTACAAGGACCACCCGATCCTGATCGGCACCGGCAAGCGGGTCCGCATCTTCCTGCTGGATGCGGGTCCGAACATCGACTCGTCGTTCCACATCGTCGGCACGATCTTCGACACCGTGACCAAGGAGGGGATCCACCTCGTGCGCGGCAATGATGGGAGCTGGGGGTCGCAGGCGGTCGACCTGTCGCCCGCACAGGGCGCCATCATCGAGTTCCAGACGGCCGAGGACGGGCTGTACCCGATGGTGACCCACGCCTTTAACTTCGTCGGTCGGGGAGCCCTTGGGCTCTTCCAGTCAGGGGACGGCAATCCCCTGAACTGACCGATGGACGCAGCGCGGTGGAAGCTCGGAGCCGCCGCGCATGGCGAGGGCCGGTCCAGTGATGGGCCGGCCTTTGCTTTCAGGCCGCCTGGTGGAAGCTGACCTCGACCAGCGGCGAGCGCTGCATCATCACCTCGAGATCGCTGCGTCCCCAGTTGTGCGCGACGCGGCCCATGACGGACCGACGTTCCGTTGCCTCCAGGATCGGCCTCGCCGTGGCTGGCAGATCGGCCTTGACAGCCCCCTTGAGATGGAAGGTGAAGCGGGGATCCGCCAGCAGGTTGGCGTACCAGTCACGCCGTCCCGGCATGCCGCTCAGCACGATCCGGCCATCGATGTTGTGGAAGACCGTCTCGATCCGCCGCGGCAGCCCGGTCCGGCGCCCGGTGGTGGTGATGTCGATGGTGTGGCCCCGTGACAGCGCTCGCGTGATTCGCTCCTCAACGGGTCGGCTGGCGGCTAAATGATTGCTCATGCAACCAACTATAGCCCGTTCGCCTCGACTGCGTCCAGAGCATCTCCCGTCCCAGCCAGCCGCTCGGCAATGCGAACCAGGGCGAGCAGGTCCTCGCGGGGCACCTCGAGGAGCTCGCGCGGAGGCGTTGCGAACATCGCCTCCATGCTGGAGAAGGTCTCCCGCCCTGTCTCGGTGACCTCGAGGATCTTCACCCGTCGGTCGCTGGGTGACGGCCGGCGGACCAGCTCGCCGCGGGCCTCGAGACGGTCGACGATGTCCGTGACCCAGCCCGGGTCGACCCCGAAGCGGGTCGCCAGCTGGTTCGTCGGACCGGGCGGCGACTGACAGACTGCGCCGAGGAACTGGGCCATGACCTTGCTCAGGCCCATCCCCTCGATCCCGGCGGTCACGGTCTCGAGGTGGCGCTGACCGGCACCCATCAGCAGGCGCCACGCATGCCTCGCCAGGGCCTCGCGATCGTCAATGGTGTCCATCGCCAATAGGGTATCAGGTGCCAATCATTGACGCCACACCACGATAGCCGGTAGACTTACATGGTTGCGACACTAACAACTGGGCGCGAGAGTCCCGTGCGCGACAACACCCTTTCCGTTGAGAAGCAGGCCATGACGCATTCCTCGTTCGCAGCCACACGCCGCTCGGGCACGCCCGGAGCGGAGACGCCGGCGACCGCATATCGGCCGGGCGTCTGCAACATCGGCCCCGCTGAGATCGCCCGGAGGCGCCAGGCGGGGCACATCGGGCTTGTGGTGACCGTCTTCCTGTTCGTCGCCCTCGTCGCGCTCGGGTCGTCGCCGCTCCTCCGAGTCATCGTAGCGCTTCCCGCCGCTGGCGCCGCATCCGGATACCTGCAGGCCTGGCTGAAGTTCTGCGCGGGCTTTGGGTCGCGCGGCGTCTTCAACTTCGGCGCGCTTGGAGGTACCGATCAGGTCTTAGGTGCGGATGCACGGAGGCGGGACCGCCGCAGGGCCAACCAGATCGGTCTTGCCAGCCTTCTCGTCGGCGTCGCCGTCGCGGTCGCCGCCGTCCTTGTGCCGCTATGAGCGGAGGGGGTGCCGCGACGGAAGCGGTCGACCCTGGCGTGAGTGATGGCCTCGAGCGCGTGGCCGCGGCGCTCCGCTCCCACAACATCGAGGCGATCATCGTTGATACCGGCGCCGAAGCTAAGGAGGTCGTGCTGGGGCTCATACCTGAGGGCGCGGAGGTCCATTCAGGCAAGTCCAAGACGCTTGCCGACATCGGCCTCTACAGCGAGCTGATGGAATCCGGCCGCTACGACGCCCTCCGGACACGCCTGGCCAAGATGGATCGCGCCACGCAGGGTGCCGAGATGCGCAAGCTGACGGCGACCCCAGACTTCATGCTCGGCAGCGCCGCCGCGATCACTGAGGACGGGGCGCTGGTCGCGGCATCGGCGACCGGGAGCCAGCTCGCCGGGTACGTCTACGGCGCGGGCCGGGTGATCCTGGTCGTCGGCAGCCAGAAGATCGTGGCGGACCTCGATGCCGCGATGACCCGGATCCGCGACGTGGCGTTCCCATACGAGAACGCCCAGGTACGAGCCCAGCTGGGGGTCGACACCGCCCTGCAGAAGGTCCTCGTGATCTATGGCGAATGGCGCGAAGGCCGAACCACCGTCGTTCTCGTCCGAGAGCCGGTGGGCGTCTAGCTGTGAGGGGGAGTCAATGAGCGTCAACCTGCTGCTGTGGATCGCTCAGATCCTGCTCGCGCTGGCCTTCCTGCAGGTCAGCTACGGTCACTCGCTCGCGTTCGGGCAGTGGTCGACACGCGAGGGGATGAGCTGGCTGGCAGACGTCGGACGCGGGCGGATGCGGATCATTGCTGGCCTCGAGCTCCTGGGCGCGATCGGGCTTATCCTGCCGGCAGCCCTGGGAGTCCTGCCCTGGCTCACGACCCTGGCGGCGGCATGTCTCGCCGTCCTGATGGGCTTCGCCGTAGTCTTTCACGCCCGGCGGCCCGCCGAAGCACGAAACATCGTCCTGAATGTGATCCTGGGAGCCATCGCCTTGTTCATCGTCTACGGTCGCTTCGTCGTCGCCCCATTCTGAGGTGGGACGGAGCGCCTCACCCTCCGTCGTGCACCGGCTTGCATCTTTCAAGAACCGGTGCGATTTGGCCCTGAAAGGATCTGAATGAGCCACTTCTTCGACCGCCTTGGGCACTTCTCGGTCCGCTTTCGGTTCCTGATCGTGGTGGGATGGATCGTCGTCACGATCCTCGCCGTTCGGTTCCTCCCGTCCCTCGGGGATGTCGCGAAGGACACCACTAGCGGCTTTCTGCCCGCGACGTCGCGGAGCATGCAGGCGGCCGCCATGGCGGCGCCCTTTCAGGGCGACTCGTTCGCGGTGGCGACCCTGGTGGTCGCGCGCGACGGCGGGCTGAGCGCGGCGGACAATGCCGCGGTCGACCAGCTCGAGGCGCGCATTCGAAGTCTCGATCGGGTCAAGGTCGTCGTCGACCTTGGGGTCTCGCGGGATGGCGATGCGCGTCAGGCGCTGATCCAGTTGACGGTCGTCGCGTTCAGTGGCGGGGCGGAGGCCCAAGGGGTGATCGATGCCGTTCGATCGACCTTCGGCGCCGCCTCAGGGCCCAGCGGCCTCCAGGTCCACCTGACCGGCCAGCTCGCCACGCAGCTCGACACCATCAAGGCGTCGGGCTCCTCACAGAACCAGACGCAGCAGTTCTCCCTCCTCTTCATCGTCGTGCTGCTGCTGCTCGCATTCCGAGCCGCGCTCGCCCCGCTGATGACGCTCATCCCGGCCGCGTTCGTCCTTGTGCTTTCGGGGCCCGTCATCGCCGAGTCGACGAAGATCGGGATCCAGGTCTCGTCGATCACCGAGCTGCTGCTGATCGTCCTCATCCTTGGCGCCGGCACTGACTACGGTGTGTTTCTCGTGTTTCGCGTGCGCGAGGAGCTTCGGCGCGGCCTCACGCCACATGAAGCGGTGATTCGATCCGTCAGCCGGGTCGGGGAGTCGATCACGTTCTCGGCCTTCACGGTCATCGCGGCGCTGGTGAGCCTGAGCCTCGCCGAGTTCGCGTTCTACCAGAGCCTCGGACCGGCGCTCGCGATCGGCATCGCGCTGATGCTGTTGGCCGGCCTGACGTTGCTTCCCGCGCTGCTTGCCATCTTTGGTCGCGCCGTGTTCTGGCCGACCGGCACGACACCGCGGAGCGGCAATCGGCCCGGCCTCTGGGACCGCATCGGCGTGGTTGCCACCCGACGGCCGGGCGTGACGCTGGTGGCCGGGCTTGTGCTCTTCGGCGGCCTTGGTGCAACCCTGCTGACAACGGGCGTGGCAGGCTTCGGCAACGTCTCGTCGAGCCCGAGCGGCACCGACTCGGCGGCCGGCTCCGCGCTCATCGCAGCCCACTTCCCGTCTTCGGAAACGAGCCGGAGTGCGGTCCTGATGCAATTCCCAACCTCCGTCTGGGACGACCCCTCAGTTCTCGGCCCTGCCCAGGACGGCCTCGCCGGCCTGTCGGAGTTCAGCGGACTCGTCGGGCCGCTCAATCCGAACGGAATTCCGCTGACAACCGACCAGCTGACGCAGATGCACACCTCCCTTGGCCCCGCGCGGCAGCTTCCTCCCGTGCCGACGACCACGGCGGTCCCGGCGGACCTCTACAACGCGTATCGCGCCACCGGTCAGCTGATCAGCCCCGACGGGCGAACGATTCAGTTCTCGGTTGCCTTCGCCAGCGGCGACATGTCGCCGCTGGCACTCGAGTCGGTGCCCGCCATGCGGTCCGATGTGGATCGGGTCGGCCAGGCGGCAGGGGCGTCGGCGAGCGGCGTCTTCGGGCAGATCGCCTTCGCCTACGACGTGAGCCACATCTCCAGCACCGACCTGGCGCGGATCATCCCGGTCGTGGCGGTGCTCATTGCGCTCCTGCTTGCGATCGTCCTGCGCAGCCTGGTCGCGCCCCTCTACCTGGTCGCGAGCATCGTCCTGTCGTACGTCGCGGCGCTCGGATTGGTCGGCATCATCTTTGTCCACCTTGGCGGCCAGGACGGCATCAACTTCATCCTGCCGTTCCTGATGTTCGTCTTCCTGATGGCGCTGGGGTCCGACTACAACATCCTGATCATGAGCCGCATCCGGGAGGAGGCCCATGGGCTGCCGCTGCGCGACGCGGTGGCACGGGCGATCGGGCGGACCGGCAGCACCATCACCACCGCTGGCATGATCCTGGGCGGCACCTTCGCGGTGCTGGCCGTCGCGGGTGGCTCGGCGGGGGGTGGCCAGATCCAGCAGATCGGCTACGGCGTCGCGGCGGGCGTCCTGATGGACACGTTTCTCCTTCGATCGCTGCTCGTTCCATCGGTGGTGGTCCTGCTCGGCCGATGGAACTGGTGGCCCTCGCACCTGGCCCGCGTGTCCGACGCAGACACCGACACGGATTAGCGCGGCAGCCGGCCCGCGCGGAATTAGAACGCTTGTTCGGCTCATCCTCGTCGCGCTAGACTGACGCGGTCGTGTCCAAGACCGATCCCCTGGCACCTTTCTCCGAGCCGACGCGCGCCTGGTTCAGCGAGGCCTTCGCCGAGCCGACGCGCGCACAGGTCCTCGGCTGGGCACCGATCTCCGCCGGTCGGCACACCCTCCTTCACGCTCCGACCGGCAGCGGCAAGACACTTGCCGCCTTCCTCTGGTGCCTGGACCGGCTCTTCGCCGACGCCGCCCCGCGTCAGCGCGAGCGACAGCTGCGGGTCCTCTACGTGTCACCGCTCAAGGCGCTCACCTACGATGTCGAGCGCAACCTGCGGGCACCGCTCGCCGGCATCCGGCGGACTGCCGAGCGCCTGGGTCAGGAGCTGCCCGAGGTTCGGGTTGCGTCGCGCACCGGTGACACGCCGGCCGAGGCGCGACGCCAGCTGGTGAAGGATCCGCCCGAGATCCTGGTCACGACCCCTGAGTCGCTTTACCTGTTGCTCACCAGCCATGCGCGCGAGGCGCTGCGCGGGGTCGAGTACGTCATCGTCGACGAGGTGCACGCGCTGGCGGGCACCAAGCGCGGTGCCCATCTGGCCCTGTCGCTGGAACGGCTGTGCGCCCTGACCGACGTCGATCCGCAGCGGATCGGGCTGTCCGCCACGCAGCGTCCCCTGTCCGCCATTGCGGCCTTCCTGGGCGGGGTGGGGCGCACTGTCGAGATTGCCGATGCCGGGTCGCGCAAGCCGCTCGCCCTCGAGGTGATCGTGCCGGTCGAGGACCTGAGCCACATCGGCGACGCGGCTCCCGAGGCGGCCGGGCCCGAAGAACGCCACTCCATCTGGCCCTCGATCTACCCGCGCCTGCTGGAGCTGATCCGGGCGCATCGGTCCACGCTGGTCTTCGTCAACTCGCGCAGGCTGGCCGAGCGGCTCGCCAGCCGCCTGAATGAGCTGGCGGGGGATGAGTTGGTTCGAGCGCATCACGGCAGCATCGCCCGCGAGCAGCGGCTCCAGATCGAGGAGGAGCTGAAGGCGGGGCGCCTGCCGGCGCTGGTTGCGACCTCCAGCCTGGAGCTGGGGATCGACATGGGGGCGATCGACCTGGTGATCCAGATCGAGTCGCCGCCGAGTGTGGCGGCCGGACTGCAGCGGATCGGGCGGGCCGGGCACCAGGTGGGCGAACCGTCGACCGGCAAGATCTTCCCGAAGTACCGAGGCGACCTGCTCGAGGCGGCGGTGGTGGTGCGGCGCATGCTCGACGGGGCGATCGAGGAGACGCGCATCCCGCGCAACCCGCTGGATGTCCTCGCCCAGCAGGTCGTCGCCGCCGGAGCCATGGACCCCTGGTCGGTCGATGCGCTGCACGCGCTGGTGATCCGCGCCGAGCCGTTCCGGGACCTCTCGCGCCAGCAGCTCGAAGGCGTGCTCGACATGCTCTCTGGCCGATACCCCTCCGACGAGTTCGCTGAGCTGCGGCCGCGGATCGTGTGGGACCGGGCCACGGACACGATCCAGAGCCGCAACGACGCCCGGGTGGTGGCCCTCACGTCGGGTGGCACGATCCCGGATCGTGGCCTGTTCGGCGTCTTTCTGGCCGGCGAGGAGGGCGGCAAGAGTCGCCGCGTCGGCGAGCTGGACGAGGAGATGGTGTACGAGAGCCGAGTCGGCGAGATCTTCCTGCTGGGTGCCTCGTCGTGGCGCATCGAGGAGATCCGCGCCGACCGGGTGCTGGTCACGCCGGCCCCGGGGCAGCCGGGCAAGATGCCGTTCTGGAAGGGCGACGGGGTCGGCCGCCCGGTCGAGCTGGGACGGGCGATCGGCGCCTTCCTGCGCGAGGTGGAGGGGCTGCCGTCGGCCACCCTGGAGCACCGCCTGCGCCACGACCACGCCCTGGATGAGCGTGCCGCTCGCAACCTCGTCGCCTACCTGGCCGACCAGCGCGAGGCGACCGGTTCGCTGCCGACCGACCGCCAGATCGTGGTCGAGCGCTTCCGCGACGAGCTCGGCGACTGGCGCATCTGCCTCCTCTCGCCGTACGGCGGCCGGGTGCACGCTCCGTGGGCGCTGGCGATCGAGGCAGGGCTCGCCGAGCGAGCCCAATCGGCCTCCACGCTGTGGACCGATGACGGGATCGCCGTGCGCCTGCCCGAGGCGACCGAGCCACCGCCGGAGGAGCTCTTCCTGCTCGACCCGGATCGGATCGAGGAGCTGGTCACCGATGCGCTCGGTGGATCGGCCCTCTTCGCCTCGCGTTTCCGCCAGAACGCCGCTCGCGCGCTGCTACTGCCGCGTCGGCGCCCGGGGCAGCGCACGCCGCTCTGGATGCAGCGCCAGCGCTCATCGGACCTGCTCACGGTGGCGAGTCGCTACGGATCCTTCCCGATCATCCTGGAGACGTACCGCGAGGTGCTGCGCGACGTGTTCGACCTGCCCGCGCTGCGCGAGGTCCTGGCGGGGATCCGCTCTCGTGCAGTGCGGGTGACGAGCGTCGAGACCCGCACCCCATCCCCGTTCGCGGCCAGCCTGTTGTTCGACTATGTCGGGACCTACATGTATGAGGGCGACGCGCCGCTGGCCGAACGGCGCGCGCAGGCGCTGGCCCTCGACCGCGAGCTGCTGGCCGAGCTGCTCGGCGCCGACGAGCTGCGCGAGCTGCTGGACCCCGCGGCCATCTCCGACCTGGAGCTGGATCTTCAGGGGCTAACCGGTGGCCGACGGGCACGCACGGTGGACGGGATCCACGACCTGCTGCGCCGCCTTGGCGACCTGCGTGCCGACGAGGTGGCCGCGCGCAGCGACCTGGCCGATGCCGAGGCGTCGCTCGCCGCCCTGCATCGCGACCGGCGCATTGTTGAGCTGCGCATCAACGGCGAGTCGCGCTGGGTCGCGATCGAGGAGGTGGCGCGCTTCCGAGACGCGCTCGGCGCCAGTCCGCCGCCGGGCGTGGCCGAGACGTGGCTGGCCGCCGCACCCGCCGACGGCCCGCCGCCGCTCGACACGCTGCTGCTGCGCTGGGCCCGCACCCGCGCGCCGTTCACCGCGGCCGGTCCGGCAGGGCGGTGGGGGATCGCCCCGGATCGGGTGTCAGAACGGCTGCGGGCGCTGGTAGACGCCGGCGCGCTGGTCGAAGGCACGTTCCGTCCGGGCGGCGCCGAGCGCGAGTTCGCCGATCCCGAGGTGATGCGCGCTCTGCGCCGCCGCTCGCTCGCGCGGCTGCGCCGCGAGGTCGAGCCGGTGCCGACCGAGGCGCTCGCGCGCTTCCTCCCGGCGTGGCATGGCATCGGCGGCCGCGCCTCCGGGGCGCATCGGCTGCTCGAGGTCGTCACCCAGCTCGAGGGCTACCCGATCCCGGCCTCGATCCTGGAACGGGACGTGCTGGCCGCTCGGGTGGCCGGCTACGCGCCCCGCCTGCTCGACGAGCTGGGGGCCGGGGGCGAGGTGGTCTGGATCGGGCGCGGGCCGATCGGCCGCGATGATGGCCGCGTGGCCCTGTTCCGGCGCGAGCGTGCCGAGCTGCTGGCCTCGGCCGGCGCCTTCGAACCGGGCGATCGCCCCGCCGGCCCGCTGCACGACGCCATCCGCCAGCAGCTGGCGCGGCGCGGCGCAGCCTTCTTCGGTGCGCTGCGCAGCAGCGTGGGTGACGCGCGGTCCGACGACGAGCTGCTCGACGCGCTGTGGGACCTGGTCTGGTCCGGCGAGGTGACCAACGACACCCTTGCCCCGCTGCGCGCCCTGTCGCTGCCGCGCTCGCGGTCGCGCTCGGTCCGCCCGGGGCGCCCCGCCGGCACCGGTCCGCCTCGGGCCGCGGGTCGCTGGTCGCTTGTCGCCGACCTGGTCGGCGAGGGCCGTTCGCCGACCGAACGGAGCCATGCGCAGGCCCTCGCCCTGCTGGAGCGGCACGGGGTGGTCACCCGCGAGGCGGTGCTGGCCGAAGGGCTGGCCGGCGGCTTCGCATCGGTCTACCCGGTGCTCAAGGCGATGGAGGAGGCGGGCCGAGCGCGGCGCGGCTACTTCGTGGCCGGCCTGGGTGCGGCACAGTTCGCGCTCCCCGGCGCGGTCGACCGGCTGCGCGCCGCGCGCGAGACGGACGCTGACGGAGGCCCCCAGACCCTGGTCCTTGCGGCGGCCGACCCCGCGCAACCCTATGGCGCCACGCTGCCATGGCCACGCGATGCCGATGCCGAGCGGCTGCCACTGGCCCGTGTGCCCGGCGCCTACCTGGTCCTCGCCGACGGCGCCCCGGCGCTCTTCATCGAGCGCGGTGGCCGAGGACTGGTCACGCTGCCCGCCTTCGCGGACCCGGAGATTGCACAACTGACGCTGGCAGCGCTACGGGGGCTGCTCGCCCCATCGGGGCCGCTGCGCGAGCTGCGCCTGGAGCGCGTCGACCGCGTGCCGCCTGCCGAATCCACCCTGGCGGAGGCGCTGCGCGGGCTCGGCTTCCGACCGTCATATCGGTCGTGGCTGCTGCGGCCCTGAGCTCCAGCGGCCGAAAAATGGGCATAAAAGTGTCCCGGAGGGGCCTCGCCCCGACCCCTTGATGCAATCTCGGAATCGTGGCCCGGCTCCTCCGGAACAAACAGAACTGTAGGGGTTGCCGCCGCCGCTGCCTAGGGGACTTCTCCACGAGTTTCGGGGCGGTTGGCCGAGTTATCCACGTCCCGTCCACACGCGAGGCGCTAATTGCCCACGAGGAACGGCAACAGGTAGTGCTGCGAGTGACCGCTGAAATTCAGGAACGTCGATAGCGCGACGAAGGCCACGAAGAGCCCGATGACCAGCAGATCGGCCATCTCGAAGTGCAGCGTTCGTGACCAGGTCCGCCTCCCCACGCCGAAGCCCCGCAGGTCCATCGCGTCGATGGTGTCCTCAGCGCCGGCGATGGACCCCACGGTCACGGGAACGAAGACCGGCGCGAGTCGCCTGAGGCGCGTGATCGGCCCGCCCTTGCGGGCGGTCGGGTCGTAGCCGCGCACGCGCTGGGCGTCAACGGTTTCCGCGAACTCGCCGGCCAGGGTCGGGATGAATCGCACCGTCAGCTCGACCATGATCGCGATGCGGTCGCCCAACCCCAGGCGCCGAAGCGCCACCCCCAGGTCACCAGGAGCAATGGCGAAGGCGATCGGGAAACCGATGGCCGCGATGCTGGCGTAGCGCAGCACCTGGCTGAGCATCAGGCTGATCCCTTCGGCTGAGATCTCGGTCCCGAAGGGCGGAATGGTCAGCAGGACGTGTGTCTCGCCGTTGGCGAAGGTCCCGGTGCGGCCGCCGGTGATCAGCGTATTGAAGAAGGCGAAGAAGGTGATCACCGCCAAGAGGTAGATCCATTGCAGGCGCACCGCTCGCCACGGGATGCGAGCCGTGCCGTAGTAGCCGAGCGCCAGGATCAGGACAACCCCAAGCTGGCGGGCGTCGCGCAGCTGTGTAACGCCCACCACGAAGAGGAGCGCGGCCAGGATCAGGACGCGAGGGTCCCGGCGTGCCAGCGGGGATCCTCGCCCCAGGTAGGGGAATGCGGCGCGCATCGATCAGGCGACCGTGCGCGCCGCCCTCATCACCGCCCGAGCTGCTCGCGAAGGGGCTCCCAGGCAAACACGAGAATCGGTGTCACGATCGCCGCGGCGATCGAGTTCACGATGATGACCGGGATGTATTCCGTGGTCAGGATCGCGTTGAAACCCATCTCCTGCTGCGTGACGAGCTCGATGAAGATGAACAGGAAGCCGATCAAGGTGGCCACCACGCCAGCCACGGCGGCGGTGACGGCCTTGTTGGAGGTGGTGGTCATGCGGCTTGCCATCCAGAGCGGGAACAGGCCTGCGACCAGCCCAGCCACCCCGTTTGCCAGGCTCCAGGGCCACGAGGTGAAGGCACCCCAGCCCGTGAGCTGATCACCCACCACGTTCCCGATGAAGCCGGTCAGGAATCCAACGACGGGGCCGAACGCGAAGCCGAAAAACGTGAGCAGGCCGTAGTGCGGGCGAATGCTGACGTCATTGCTCCACGGCACCGCGATGCCAAACGAGATGAAGTTGAAGACGGCATACAAAGCCGCGCCGATGGCGGCGTACACGATGACGCGCGTGGTGATGGACCACGTGCCCTCGGACTGTCCCATTGCCATGCTTGTCATAGGGTCTCCGATGCCTCCCTCCATGACCGGCCCTCAACCGAGTGCCGGACCGATGCCCCCCACCTCTCCGCCGGACCCGCTCACCATCCAGTTAGCGAGCGCCTGCGCCGGCAGGAACCTGCCGGTGCCACGGCCGGCTCGCAGGTTCGCCTCCATGAGCGAGGTGTAGCGCAGGTTGCAGGCCGTCCAGGCCTCCCGGTCGGCGATGACCTCCAGTGGTGCGCCATCGGCCGCGATCCGGCCGTCGCGCATCAGGAGGATCCGATCGGCATAGGTGAGCGCCAGGTCCACGTCGTGGGTGACGAAGTAGACGCTCTCCAGTCCGCCGATCCCCGCAACCTCCCTCATGAATGCCGTTGCGCTCCGATGGTCCTGCCCAGCGGACGGCTCGTCAAGCAGCAATGTGCGCGGCTCCAGCCCGAGGGCCACCGCGATGGCCAGCCGTTTCTGCTGGCCGAACGAGAGGGTCAGCGGCGGCCGCGCCTCGATCTCCTGCTCGTCGGCCAGACCGACGCGGGCGATCGACGTGGTCACCAGCGCATTGAACCGGGCCGGATCACGGCCCAGGTTGATCGGTCCAAAGAGGATTTCGTCTCGCACCGTCCTCGCAAACAGCATCTGCGACGGGTTCTGGAAGACGTAGCCGAACGTCGCCGCCATCTCGGCCACACCTCGTCCTTCGGTCGACACGCCGTCCACGAGCACGGTTCCGGCGGTGTGTCGCAGCAGACCGATGGCGGTCTTGAACAGCGTCGTCTTGCCCGATCCGTTCGGACCCAGCACCGCAACCCGCTCGCGCGGCCCGAGTGCGGCCGTCACGCCGTGCAGAACCGTCCGATCGTCGTAGCCCGCGTCGATGGCACGCCATTCGAGGCGGGGCGTGGCCTGCCCAGGCTCGCCGGCCGGGGCGGGGACGTCCCAGGGTTCGGACTTCAGCAAGCCGGCGCGAGCCCGGTCGAGAGTGACTTCAAAGGGGACCTTCACCTGGGCTGGATCGGCAATTCGCATGAAGCCGTCGAGGAGGCCGAGATAGCGGGTCGTCCCGTCCTCCAGGTAAAGGACGCGGTCGGGGCGCGCGTCGAGGACATCCTCGATGCGGTGCTCGACGATGACCACCGCGGTGCCCGCGTCGGCCAGGCGACGGAGCAGCTCAAGGAGCCGATGCGCCGCGGCCGGGTCGAGGTTGGCCAGCGGTTCGTCCAGGACGAGGAGACGGGGCCGCAACATGAGGGCGCCGGCGATCGCGAGCTGCTGACTCTCGCCTCCGGAGAGCTCATCGGTGGTGCGTGCAAGGAGGGGCTCGATCCCGCTCGCGCCGGCCACTTCCACCACGCGAGCACGGATGTCCGCAACATCCATGCCCAGGTTCTCCGGCCCGAACGCCAGCTCCGCGCGGACGGTCGATGCGACGAGCTGCTTCCGTGGATCCTGAAGGACCGTCCCGATCAGGGGTGCCAGGTCCCGCAACCGCAGCTGGGCGGTGGGTCGGCCGTCCACCCGCACCTGACCAGACAGCTCTCCGCGGTATGAGTGTGGGATCAGCCCATTGATGGCGCGGATCAGGGTCGATTTGCCGCAGCCGGACGGGCCCGCCACCAGCAGCACCTCTCCCGGCGCCAGGCTGAGGTTGATGTCCCGGATTGCCGGCTCGGTCGCGCGCCGATAGCGGAACGTGAGGTTCTCGATCTCCAGCAGTGGGCCTTGGGCCATCGGCTCAGGCAGGCTCGATCCGGACCGGCGTGTCGAGGGCCAGCCCGAAGCGCTCCGCGGCGGAACCCTGGTTAACCGCCAGGGCAGGCCCGGCGTAATCGGCGTCCTCGAACAGAAGCGGCGCTCCCACCGCGACGTCACCGAAGGTCGCCGCCCAGGAGACGGACACCCGTCCGGCCGGGTGTGTGCCGCGCACGGGCAGGACGAGCTCGAACTGGCGCCCTCGATCCATGGGGCCAAAGGCCGATGCCAGGTCGCCCGTCTCGCCGGCGAGGCGGCAGTTGCCGAAGGCGTCGATCAAGAGGACGGAGGTGTC
The DNA here is from genome assembly GCA_041495495.1 of Candidatus Limnocylindria bacterium. Lineage (GTDB taxonomy): Bacteria > Chloroflexota > Limnocylindria > QHBO01 > QHBO01 > CF-167. The sequence goes on along the minus strand of JBGQCU010000018.1, from coordinate 7,249 downwards.
GAGACCACCATCGCGGGGCGTGGCCGCCGGCAGCACCAGGCTCGTGATCTCGGCGAGGTCGAGGGCAGGTCCCACGGTCTCGAATGGTGTGCCCGAGGCCAGGTGGGCCGCCACGGGCGAAAAGATGTCGCGGCCATGGAAGGTGTGGGAGACAACCGCCAGCCAGAGGGCAGGGTTCTCCAGGGCACGAGCGGCCGTCATGCCACCGAGCGCGGCGGCCGCGGGCACCAGAACGCCATTGTCCGGCCCGATCAGGAGGTCGCCGCGCGCGGCCTGCAACGCGATCGGGCGGCGGGCAGTTCCCACGCCGGGATCCACCACGGCAACGTGCACGCCGACCGGGAAGTACGGAACGCTCCTTGCCAGCAGGAACGCGCCGTCACGAATTGCGAACTGGCGGATGGCATGGGTTACGTCCACCAACCGGGCGTCGGGTGCGATGCCGAGCATCACGCCGCGGCACACCGCCGGCGCGCTCGACCCGACCCCGAAGTCGGTCATGAATGAGATGAACGGTCGCTCGGCCATGCGCGGCATCCTAGCCAACTGGCCAACCCCGCGCCGCTCAGCGCAGCTGGACCGTCTCCAGGTAGGTCGGCAGGTGCGCGTCGAGGTGCATCTCGCTCCGGATGCGTCCCGCGAAGGCCTCGGCCGCATCGGGGTCGCCGTGGACCACGAAGACCCGCTTGGGCCGCCCATCGCCACCATCGCTTCCCCCGGCCTTCGCGAAGTTGGAGAGCCAGTCGTCCAGCTCGTGCTCGTCGGCGTGGGCGGAGAAGCCGGAGATCGAGCGGATCCGGCAATGGACCGGATACTCAACCCCGTCGATCCGCGCGGTGGTGCCGCCGGTCTGCAGGTGCCGCCCAAGCGTCCCCTCGCCCTGGTAGCCGATGAACAGGAGGGTGCAGGCCGGATCGGGGAGGAAGTCCTTGAGGTGGTGCATGATCCGCCCCCCGGTCAGCATCCCTGAGCTGGCTACCACCATCAGCGGCCGTGGCTGGGTCCGAATCGCCTTCGACTGGTCGACCTCGTTGGTATAGGTCTCGCCCGGATAGACCAGCGGCGATGCGCCGGAGCGCATCAGCGTGGCCGTCTCCTCGTCGTAGTCCTCGATGTGGCGCATGTAGACGTCGCTCGCACGGCTGGCCATCGGCGAATCCAGGTAGAGCGGCAGTCGCGGGATGCGCTTGTCCCGCACCAGCTCGTCGAGGACCCAGATCAGCTCCTGCGTGCGACCGATGGCGAACGAGGGGACCAGCAGCACGCCGCGGTCGCCGGCGACCTCGCCGATCGCCTTGGCCAGCTCCTCGATCGCCTGCTCATGCGGCGCGTGCTCCCGGTTGCCGTAGGTCGACTCGACCAGCACGAAGTCGGCGTGGCTGATCGGGGTCGGGTCGCGCAGGATCGGCGTGTCGCAGCGGCCGATGTCGCCGGAGAAGACGATGGTGGTGGTCGCCGCGCCATCGGTGACGCGCAGCTCGATGATCGCCGAGCCGAGGATGTGCCCCGCATCGCGGAACGTGGCGCTGAAGCCGGGGACCACCTCGTCCGGCTGGTCGTAGGCGACCGGCTGGAACAGCCGGATCGTGGCCTCCACGTCGCTCATGGCGTAGAGCGCCGCGCGGTGCATGGTCGCGCCTTCCGGGGTTGCCGCGCGCAGCTTCTCCGGCATGTCGGGCCCGGTCTCGAGAGCTGCCTCCTCGGTCGCCAGCTCGGCGTCGTGAGCGGCGGCCTCGTCGGGGTGGTGGCGCCGCCAGCGCGACTCGGCCTCCTCCTGGAGCTTGGCTGCATCCCGCAGCACGATGTCGGCCAGGTCAAGCGTGCCGGTGGTGGCCCGGATCGCGCCCTTGAAGCCCGCCTTGACGAGCGCGGGAATCCGGCCGCAGTGGTCGAGATGCGCATGGGTCAACAGCAACGCGTCGACGCTCGCCGGGTCGTAGGCGAAGGCCATCCGGTTGCGGTCCACCTCGTGCGGCGAACCCTGGAACATGCCGCAGTCGACCAGGACGCGGCGCTCGCCGGCGGTGACCAGGAACTGCGAGCCGGTGACCGTGCCGACCGCCCCCAGGAACTGGATCTGGATGCTCAATCTGTCGCGCAGTATGGCCGATGGGGCCGCGCGTATCATCCGCGCCTGAATGGCCTTTCCCATCTCGCCCCCCATCGAGCCGATGCTCGCCAAGCCGACCCCCGAGCTGCCGGTCGGCGAGGGCTGGCGCTACGAGCCGAAGTGGGACGGCTTCCGTGCCCTCGTCTTTCGCGACGGGCCGGAGCTGTACCTCCAGTCGCGTGACCTGAAGCCACTGGACCGATATTTCCCGGAGCTCCTCCAGCCACTCCTGGCGGTGGGCGGGCCGTCGGCTCGCTTCGTGCTCGACGGCGAGATCGTCATCGCCCGCGACGGCGGGCTCGACTTCGAGGCACTCCTGCTGCGGATCCACCCTGCCGCGTCCCGGGTCGCGATGCTCGCCGGCGAGACACCGGCCGCGTTCGTGGCCTTCGACTGCCTGGCAGAAGGGGGGGACGACCTGCGAGCAGCGCCGCTCGACGAGCGGCGAGCGCGGCTGGAGCGGCTCCTCGCGGACCCGCCGGCATCGGTCCTGCTCACCCCTGCCACCGCCGACCCGGCGGTGGCGCGCCACTGGTTCGACGTGTTCGAGGGGGCCGGGCTGGACGGCGTGATCGCCAAGCGCGCGGAGCAACGCTACGCACCCGGCAAGCGTGAGATGGCCAAGATCAAGCACCTGCGCACCGCCGACTGCGTGGTGGCCGGCTTCCGCTGGCACAAGAACGGCCCGGGGACGATGGTCGGATCGCTGCTGCTGGGGCTGTGGAACGATGCCGGGCAGCTCCAGCATGCGGGCGTCACCGCCTCGTTCACGGAGGTGAAGCGTCGCGAGCTGGTCGAGTTCCTTGCGCCCTACCGCACGAATGCGCTCGAAGGGCACCCCTGGCGCGAGTGGCAGGAGTGGGAGGCGGCCGCGGAAGGGAGGCGCCTGCCGGGCGCAACCTCACGCTGGAACCGCGGCAAGGACCTCTCGTGGGAGCCGCTCCGTCCCGAGCTGGTCTGTGAGGTCGCCTTCGACCACCTCCAGGGCGACCGATTCCGCCACGGCACCACCTTTCGGCGCTGGCGGCCGGACAAGGCGCCCGCCGACTGCCGTTACGACCAGCTTGAGGAGACGCCGCCGGCGATGCTGGCCGACCTGTTCGGCGGTCGATGAGCGGCTACACTCCAACCCGCCTCGCCCACCTGCACCAAGGAGACGTCGCCTCGTGAGCCAGCAGGATCCAAACGACACCGTCAACCAGCTCGCCGACCGATTCTGGGACGGCGTCCTGGAGCGGGACCCGGTGTCGGCCACCATCCTGGGCGACGACCGCTGGGACGACCGCCTCCCCGACATGGGCGCGGATGGTCGTGCGGCAGAGGCGGCCGGCTACCGGGACGCGCTCGCCGGGGCGGCGACCATCGACCGCGAGTCGCTTGCACCGGAGCAGGTGATCACCCACGACATGCTGACGCTGGTGGCGCGCACCCACCTCGAGGCGCTGGAGCAGAAGCAGTACCAGCTGGCGGTCGACCACATCTTTGGTATCCAGACCCTGCCGGTGCGCGTAGCCCAGTACCAGATCGCCGAGACGCCTGACCAGCTTGAGCGCCTCCTGACCCGCCTCGCGGCCTATCCGACCGCCATCTCCCAGACGATCGATACGCTGCGCGAGGGGCTGACCGACGGCCGCAACGCGGCGGCCGTGCCGGTGCGGCGCGAGATCGAGCAGATCGAGCGCATGCTTGAGCTTCCCAGCGCCGCCTTCCCGGCGGTCACCATGGCGCACGTGACGGATGACGCGGCGCGTGAGCAGGTGCGGCAGGCTGTTGAGGCGAACATCTACCCGGCCCTGAAGAGCCTGCGCGATTTCCTGGCCGACGAGTACGAGGCGCATGCCCGCGAGGAGCCCGGGATCCGCGCCACGCCGGGGGGAGACGAGGCGTATCGGCTCGCGATCCGCATGAACACGACGGTGGACACGACCCCCGACGAGGTGCACCGCTTCGGCCTCGAGGACCTGGCGCATATCGAGGCGGAGAAGGACGAGGTCGCGCGACGCGCCGGCTACCGCGACCGATCGGTCTATGCCAAGGCACTGGCCGAGGATCCGGCCAACCACACCTCGTCGCGGGAGCGGATCGTGGAGCTGGCCGCCGAGCAGACGGCGCGGGCCTTCGAGACCGCGCCGCGCTACTTCGGCCGGCTGCCGAGTGCGAACTGCGAGGTCAAGGCGGTCGAGGAGTACCGCGAGCGCGAGGTGCCGCCCGCCTTCTACATGCCACCCTCGCTCGATGGCTCGCGCATCGGGCAGTACTACCTCAACACCTACCAACCGGAGGCGCGGCACCTGCACAAGATCGCGGCCATCACGTTCCACGAGGCGACCCCGGGGCACCACTTCCAGCTTGCGATCGAGATGGAGCTGACCGGCCTGCCTCGATTCCGGGTCCACGGCTCGCGGATGGCGGGCGCGGCCTATGTCGAGGGCTGGGGCCTGTACACCGAGCGGCTGGCCGACGAGATGGGCCTCTACCAGTCCGCCGCCGAGCGACTCGGGATGCTCGATGCGCAGTCGTTCCGCGCCGCGCGCCTCGTGGTCGACTCCGGCCTCCACGCCTTCGGCTGGAGCCGCGCCCGCGCGATCGAGTTCATGCACGAGCGCGGCTCGCTTCCGCCGGTCGACGCTGAGATCGAGGTGGATCGCTACACCATCTGGCCCGGCCAGGCGCTCGCCTACAAGATCGGCCAGCGCGAGATCGAGCGGGCACGGCGTGAGGTCTCCGAATTCATGGGGGACCGATTCGACCTGCGCGCGTTCCACGACGAGGTGCTCGGCCACGGCTCGCTGCCGCTCGCCACCCTGCGGCGGGAGATCCCTGGCTGGGTCGAGGCGGCGGTGGCGGCGCGCGAGGGCGCGCCGGCCGGCTAGACGCCGAGATGCGTCCACCCGAGCGGGTCGTGCTCAGCGGGCGGTACGTCCGCCTGGAGCCGATTGACGAGCGGCATCGCGACGACCTGCTGGCGGCCGCAGCCGAAGACCCGGCAACGTTTCGTTACATGTCCTCCGACCTCTCAGTCGGTGCATCCGCCTGGCCGGCCTACCTCGCGGACGCCCTCCGCCCCGAGTACGTGGCCTGGGCCCCGGTGGATGCTTCGACCGGCCGCGCCATCGGCTCAACCCGGTTCGGCGACATCGCGCCGGAGCACGGACGCCTGGAGATCGGCTGGACATGGGTCGCGCCGTCGCACCAGCGCAGCGCCGCCAACACGGAGGCCAAGCTGCTCCAGCTGAGCTACGCCTTCGACGAGCTGGGCGCCACCCGCGTCGCCCTCAAGACCGATGGACGCAACCTGCGCTCGCAGGCGGCCATCGAGCGGGTCGGCGCGCAGCGCGAGGGAACGCTGCGGCGGCATCTCCGCCTGCCGGATGGCTTCATCCGCGACACGGTCTATTTCTCGATCCTGTCCGAGGAATGGCCCGCCGTGAAGGCACGCCTCGAGGAGCGCCTGGCCCGCGGCTGAATCGGCTCAGGGGTTGGCGTGGATCTCCTGCGCCGCCTTGATCCCGGACTCCAGCGCGCCCTGGATCCAGGCGTGGTAGAGCGAGCAGTGCTCGCCGGCGAAGTAGATCCGCCCCTCGGGACGCACGATGTCGGCCTGCAGCTCGGTCTGCTGCTCCGGTGCGAAGAGGGCGAAAGCGCCGTTCGCGAAGCGGTCGTTGTACCAGGCGTGAGAGGCACCGACCTCGTACACGTCGCGGATGCGCGGATGGATGCTCGACACGTCGTCAAGGGCCTCCTCCAGCCGTGTCTCCTCGTCCATTGCGCCCCAGCGCAGCGCATCCTGGCTCCACGTATACGACGCCAGCAGGACGCCGCGTGAGGTGGTCGGATCCGGAGTCGGGTAGTTGATGCGTCGGATCGGCAGGTCGGTGACGGTGGCCCCGCCGTAGATCCCGTCATCGGTCTCCCAGACGCGCTCGCTGACCTGGAACAGGATCTTGGTCGAGGCCGAGTAGTTCAGCTGCCGGATGGCGCGCTGCTTCTCATGCGAGAAGGGGGTCAGCTGCTCGATCTGGCGCAGGACCGAGAAGGGGATGGCGCAGATCGCGTAGTCGGCCCGCTCGGTATAGCGCCCGGCCTCGGTCTTGAAGTGGACGGTCACCGAGTCGGGGTCCTGGTCGATGGCGAAGACCTCCGCCCCGAAGCGGATGCGGTCCTGCAGCTGGCCGTAGAAGGCGCGCGGCAGCATGTCGGTCCCGCCCACGATCTCCTGCATGTCGACGAAGGCCCTGCCAAGGTCCTCGCGCAGCTCCTCGATGACCGCGTTGTTCATGTCCGATTCGACGAAGTTGATGACGCCGTACATCTCGATGGCGCCTTCGCTGAAGCCCTTCACCTGGAGGAACTCGCGCAGGGAGTACTGGTCATACTGGCGCACGATCTGCTCCCAGCCGGCGTCGCCCTCGCGCGCGAGCAGCTCGCGCAGGTCGCGGGTCGCCTCCTGCCACAGGTCGTCGATGCTCCGGCCGCGCTCGTGCTCGGCGACGTCGAAGGGGAGCTCGCTCGGTTGGCTGTGGGCCTCCTCCGCCGTCATGCGCTTGCCACCGACGTGGACCAGCCCCTTGGGGTTGCCCATCATAAACGGCCGCAGCGGCAGCCCGAACAGGTTCACGTACTTCAGCGTCAGGTCATGGACCCGCGGGATGCGCATGGCGCCCGCCTCCGCGTACAGGCCCGGGGCAAACGAGCGCAGCGTGTAGACGCGTCCCCCCACGCGGTTCTGCGCCTCCAGGATCAGCGGGTCATGCCCCTGTCGAGCCAGCTCGAAGGCGGCAACCAGGCCCGCCATGCCGGCACCGATGATCACCACCCGCTTGCTCGGTCCGGCGCGCGGCTCGAGCCCTGCGCCGGGGACCGATAGCACCTCATCGGCCACCGGCACGTCCAGCGGCGCCGGCTGCTCCTCGGGGTCGGGACTCGGGGTCGGCGGCGGCGGGTCGGCTGTCATGGCGGCATCGTATCGGCTCGTCATCGTGCTGAACCGCGCGTTTTCGCTACCTGCGATCGCGGTACTCGGCCCACGGGTCGTAGTCGGGGTCGGGCGGCTCGGCCGGCGGGCGCTCGTCCTCCGGGACGTGACGCAGGTTGACTCGGACTCGGTACCACAACGAGGAGCGGCCGCGCATGCCGTCG
>JBGQCU010000017.1:0-28062 GCA_041495495.1 Candidatus Limnocylindria bacterium | reverse complement strand
GGTGCGCAGCTCGATCACCGCCGCCAACGTGATCATCAACGGCGACTACGAGGGCGACGTCGACTGCGGCGGCCGCTTCGAGATCGGCTCGACCGGGCGGGTCAAGGGCAAGGTCAAGGCGCAGGTCCTGGTGGTCAAGGAGGGGGCGCACTTCGAGGGCGCCGTCCTGATGACGCCGAACGGCCGCGCCACCGCCTCGGCTTCCGCGCCGGCGCAGGCATCGACGCCCGCTGCCGCCTCGGCCAAGGGCGCGGTCGCGACGCCGCCTGGGGCATCCGGCGGCCAGGGCAGCATCTTCAGCAAGGACCGCGAGGCTCCCCCCGCACCGGAGCGAGCCGCCACCAGCACCGGCACCGCCGGCAACTCCTGACCCGGTAGGTCACGCGGCCGCGTGGCCCGCCTGCTGGTCGAGGTCACCCGCGGCGATCGCGTCGAGTCGCGCCACCGCGGCTCGGTCGCCGTCGTTTCTCCTGACGGCCAGCTCCTCGCGTCGTACGGCGACCCCGACGAGCTCGTCTTCATCCGTTCAGCGGCCAAGCCGTTCCAGCTGGCGCCCTTCGTCGCCTCCGGCCGGTTCGACGCCTACGACTTCCCGAGCCCGATCGAGGCGCTCGCCGTCATGGCGGCCTCGCATTCCGGCGAGGATCGTCATGTCCGCATCGTCCAGGCGCTCCTGCGCGAGGGAGGGCTGACGCGCGATGTGCTGGCCTGCGGCGTCCATCCTCCCTTCGACGTCGAGACGGCCCAGCGCCTGATCCGCGACGGAGAGCCGCTGACGCCGCTCCGCCACAACTGCTCTGGAAAGCATGCGGCGATGGCCCTGCACGCCAAGGCGGCCGGCTGGCCGATCGCGACCTACTGGCAGCCTGACCACCCGATCCAGCAGCTGGCGCTCGATACGGTCGCAGCGATGAGCGGCGTGGCCAGGTCCGATGTCGTCACCGCCGTCGATGGCTGTGGCGTGGTCAGCTTCGGCCTCCCGCTTCGCGGCCTGGCCCTGGCCTTCGCCCGGCTCGCCGACCCGAGCGGGGTGGATGATCCGCCGCTGCGTTCGGCCATCAGCAGGATCCGCGACGCGATGATCGCCCATCCCGAGCTGGTCGCCGGGGAGCGCCGGCGCCTCGACACCGCCCTGATGCGCGCGGCGCCCGGCCGGTTGGTGGCCAAGGCCGGCGCGGAGGGGGTGCAGGGGATCGGGATGCTGGCCGCGGGCGGCGGCGGGAGCGGGCGGGCCGCCTCGGGGCTCGCCATCAAGATCGAGGATGGGGACGGCGCGAACCGGGCGCGGAACGTCGCCACCTGTCATGCGCTCCACCAGCTGGGCGTGCTGGATGACGCGAGCCTTGAGCGCCTCGCGGAGTACGCCTCCCCGCCCATCCTCGATCCGCGCGGCGAGGCCGCCGGAGAGGTGCGCCCCGCGTTCAGCCTGGCCTAGGTCAGCCAGCCTCGGATCGCATCCGCGATGCGGATGAAGATCGGCGCCAGCACCAGGGCCGGCAGGAAGTTGGCGACCCGCACCGCCTTGAGGTCGAGCAGGCGCAGCGCGACGCCGAGCAGGATCATGCCGCCGGCTGCGCTGATGGCCAGGATGGTGGACGGATCCATGACATCGGACAGCAGGAAGGCCCCGCCGCTGATCCCGCCCTGCACCACGAGGATGGTGATCGCCGAGAGGAAGACGCCGGGCCCCAGCGCCGCAGCGAAGGCGATGGAGGTCACGCCGTCCAGCAGCGACTTGGTGGCGAGCAGGGTGGTGTCGCCGGTCAGACCGTTCTGGAGCGAGCCGAGGATCGTCAGCGGGCCGACGCAGTAGACCAGCGAGGCGGTGATGAACCCCTCGGCGATCCGGCTGGGCCGCTCCTCTCCACCGCGCGCGAGGCGACGCTGGAACCAGCCGCCCAGCCACTCCAGCCCATCGTGGAGGTGCAGCAGCTCCCCGGCCGCCACGCCCAGAAGCAGGGCGGCCAGCACGGCGAGGTCGTGCCCGGGCAGCGCGGCGGGATCGGTGAAGATGCGGAGGCCCATCGAGGTGCCGAGCACCACGACGAAGAGGCCGGCCCCGGTGGTCAGGCTCTCCTGCATGCGGCGCGGCACCCGCGCGCCGGCAAGGAGGCCGATGCTGGTGCCCAGCAGCACGGCCGCGATGTTCAATAGAGTGCCGCTCAGGAACACGGGCTATTGTGCGCATACGCATGAGGACCAACTGACCGATGAACGGGCAGAAGACCGTTGACGAGTACATCGTGGCGTTCGACGACTGGCGCACCGATGCCATGAAGCGATTGCGCGAGGTGGTCAAGGAGGGTGCGCCGCATTCCGCGGTGGCGATCAAGTGGGCCCAGCCGGTCTGGGAGTGGAACGGACCGATGATCTGGATGAAGGCCTACCCGAAGCACGTCAACATCGGCTTCTGGCGGGGCACCGAGATGGACGATCCGCACAAGGTGCTGCAGGGCGACGGCGAGCGGATGCGGCACATTAAGATCACGACCGTCGACGAGATCCCGGCCGATGCGCTGCGTGACCTCGTCAAGCAGGCGGTGAAGCTGAACACCGCGAAGGGCAACCCGACCCTGGGGCGGTGAGAGCCGGCCCGGGGCTCGCGGTCCTGATCTTTGGACTGGCCGCCTGCCAGCCGGCCGTCACGCCATCGGTCCAGGAGGGTGCGTTGCGGTACGTGGCGCTCGGCGATTCGTACACGATCGGCACCTCGGTCAACCCCGCGGAGAGCTGGCCGAGCCAGCTGGTGGCACGCGTGCCGCGGCTCGAGCTCGCCGCCAACCTGGGAGTGAACGGCTACTCCTCCGGGGACCTGATCGCCGAGGAGCTGCCCGCCCTTGCCGGGCTGCGGCCCGAGTTCGTGACGGTCCAGATCGGCGTCAACGATGTGGTGCGGAGCGTGCAGGAGACCACCTACCGCGCCAACGTGGAGGAGATCCTGGACACCGTCCTCACTTCCCTGGCAGCGGACCGCGTCCTGTGCGTGGCTACGCCGGATTACACCGTGACCCCCCAGGGGGCGGCCTTCGGGTCGCCGGACCAGCAGCGGGCCGGGATCCAGCGGGTCAACCAGATCCTGGGCGAGGCGTGCGCCACGCGCGGGATCGGCTTCGTGCCGGAGATCTTCGCGATCTCCGAAGCGGCTGCCACCGACCTTTCGCTGGTGGCGGTGGATGGGCTGCACCCCTCCGGCGCTCAGTACACGCGGTGGGTGGACGCCATCCAGCCTGTGGTCGAGGAGCTGCTCGGAGGCCCGCGGTGAGCCTGAAGACCACGCTGCGCGAAATCCAGGTCCGCGCCGGCCACCCCGACTTCCTGGAGCTGCCGTGGGGCGCGGCGCTGAAGAGGTGGGCAGCGCTCATCGGACGTTGCGTCGAGATGCCGCGCGGGCTGTCGCGCCACGAGGTCATCTTCCTCAGCTACGACCAGGCGGTGTACGCCTTCAAGGAGCTCCCGCCCCAGGCCGCCGAGCGCGAGTTCGACATCCTGCGCACGCTCGAGGAGCACGGGCTGCCGGCCGTGACGGCGGTCGGGCATGCGAGCGTGGGGACTGCCGCGGCCGAGGAGGGGAGCGTGCTGATCACTCGCTTCGAGGAGGGATCGCTGCCGTATCGGACCCTGTTCATGCAGCCCGGGTTGGAGCGCTACCGCGTTCGGCTTCTGGACGCCATGGCCAGCCTGCTCGTGCGGCTGCATCTCGGCGGCCTGTTCTGGGGTGACTGCTCGCTCTCGAACACGCTCTTTCGGCGCGACGCCGGCGAGCTGCTGGCGCTGCTGGTGGACGCCGAGACGAGCGAGCTGCACCCATCGCTCAGCGACGGGCAGCGCAACCAGGACCTGCTCATCCTCGAGGAGAACATCGCCGGCGAGCTGGCTGACCTGTCGGCCATCACCGAGCTGCCTCCGGCGCTCGACGTGTGGGAGACGGGGGACCAGATCCGGCAGCGCTACGAACGGCTCTGGCTGGAGATCAACCGGGAGCTCTCGATCCGCGCCGACGAGCGGTATCGGATTCACGAGCGGATCCGGAAGCTCGAGGGCCTGGGCTTCTCGGTCAGCGAGGTGCTCCTCTCGCCCGTGCCGGACGGAAGCCTGGTCCGGATGCGCGCCATCGTCACGGACCGCGACTACCACCGCAAGACGCTCCATGGCCTGACCGGGATCTCCGCCGGCGACCGCCAGGCGGCGCTCATGCTCAACGAGATCTCCGAGCTCCGGGCGGACATGCACCGCGAGGGCGAGCCAAGCGTGCCGATGAGCGTGGCCGGGTACCGCTGGCTGACCGAGCGCTGGCAGGTCGCCATGGAGCGACTCGCGCCCGAGCGCGAGGCCGGCGCGGACCTGGCCGAGATCTACTGCCAGGTGCTGGAGCACAAGTGGTACCTGTCGGAGCGCGCCGGACGGGACGTGGGGCTGGACGCGGCAATCGACGACTACCGCGCCCGGAAGCTGGCGGCCCCCCTGTTACCATCGGCCGACCGTGACAATCCCGCCTGAGACCCCCATCCGCGTGCGAATGGCGCCCAGCCCAACCGGGCCGCTGCACATCGGCACGGCCCGCACCAGCCTCTACAACTTCCTCTTCGCGCGGCACGTGGGCGGCACCTACGTCCTCCGCGTCGAGGACACCGATGTCGCCCGCGGCACGGATGCCTGGGAGCGCGACATCATCGACAACCTGCATTGGCTCGGCATCACCTGGGACGAGGGGCCACAGGCGGCGGGGGGCGAGGACATCGGTCCACACGCGCCCTATCGCCAGAGCCAGCGGATGGAGCGGTATGCGCGCGAGGCCGATCGGCTCCTGGCCAGCGGCAATGCGTACCACTGCTACTGCACGCACGATGAGCTCGAGGCGGTGCGCCACGAGCAGGAGCGCAACCACCAGGCGCCGCGGTACAACGGCCGCTGCCTGCGCCTGACCGATGCCGACCGCGCGGCGTTCGTGGCGGAAGGGCGCCGTCCGGCGCTGCGCTTCCGCGTCCCCCCGGAGAAGATTCGCTTCGACGACCTGATTCGCGGCGAGGTCGAGTTCGACAACGCCCTGCTCGGCGACTTCGTGATCGTGCGTGGCGACGGGATGCCGCTCTACCACTTCGTGGTGGTGGTCGACGACGAGGCGATGGAGATCACCCACGTCGTGCGCGGCGAGGACCACTTGTCGAACACGCCGAAGCACATCGCGCTGATCCGGGCGCTCGGCTATCGCGAGCCGCGATTCGGGCACATCCCGCTGATCCTCAACCCGGATCGGTCGAAGATGAGCAAGCGCAAGTCGCAGACGGCGATCACGGCATATCGCGAGCAGGGCTACCTGCCCGAAGCGATGGTCAACTTCCTCGCCTTCCTGGGCTGGTCGCCGGGGACCGAGGAGGAGATCTTCTCGCTCGGAGACCTGGCGGCGCGGTTCGAGATCGGCGACGTGCACAAGGCCGGGGCAGTGTTCGACAAGGATCGATTGGACTACCTCAACGGCGTCTACATCCGATCCCTGAACTACCAGGAACTGGCGGCCCGGCTGCGTCCATTCCTGCCGGAGGCGCTCTCAGATGAGCAGCTGCTGCGGCTCGCGCCGCTCCTCCATGAGCGGCTCGTGCGCCTCTCCGATGCGACCGAGCTGGCCGCGTTCCTGACCGAGACCGATGAGCAGGTCGCCGCTCTCTACGAGCCGGAGCTGCTGCTTCCCAAGGGTCGGTCGGCGGCGGAGACGGCCGCGGCGTTGGCTGCTGCCCGTGACGCACTGATCGCCGCGGAGTGGAACGGGGAAGGGCTGGAGGCCGCTGGCCGAGCCGCAGCGGAGAGCCACGGCTGGAAGGCCGGCGACTTCTTCCGGCCGCTCCGTGTGGCGGTCACCGGTCGCCTCGTCTCGCCGCCCCTCTTCGGCTCGATGGAGCTGCTGGGGAAGGAGCAGACGATGGCCCGCATCGACACAGCGCTGGGACGCCTCTCTAGCTAGGGAAATCTCGCACATCACAGCGACCCGCGCCCGACTAACCTCAGCGAATGCGCGACAGGACTCTTGCCGACCTCATCGATCGAAGCATGGCAATGCCATACCCGCCTGGGTTGGCGGGCGAACGGATCAATGGCGTCGAGGTCGTGCTGCTCGATCCGGAGATCATCGGATACGGGTACCGGTACGCGGGGAACCTCGATCCAATGTCTGAGGCTGACCGTTCGAAGCTGGTAGGACTGCTCGCGGACTGTGACGCGATCCTGCCTGACCTGCCAAACGAGTACGCCCGCGAGATGTTCGGGCGCGTCCGGGCAGTCGCTGCCCACCTGCTCGACAAGCGATAGCACATGGCGCGGTCGCGACAAGCCCACTGACACCCAAACTGCTTCTGGCGTCATTCACGAAAACTCGCGCACACGAGCGCGGCCGCTAGGGCTCGCCGTTCACACCTGGTCTAGTTCCAGCCGCTCGAGGGTCTGCGCCGGACACGGAGGGTCAGCGCGGTGCGGCCTTCTGCCGCTTCCTGCTCAGACGACTCTGACGGCTCACAGCTTCGTGCTCAATTCGCATCGGCGAGCAGTCCAGCAGCTGCGACGACCTGACGCGCGTATCCGGCGGCATCGAGGTCGGGCGCGATGAGGCATGTGGTTGGCGGCAGGGGCATGACGATCGGGTGGGGATATGCGACCAGGAAGACCGAGATTGTCGACAAGCGGTCATGGAACGGCAGAAGCGCCTGCCAGAGCGGTCGTTGCTTGCTCGGGGCGAGTCGATGTCGGACGCCTTCCTCGCCGACCGTCATGCGTCGTTTCCAGGCTTCACCAGTGGGCTCGTAGGCCGCCCAGAGTTCATCGAGCCGTTGTTGGAGTTGCAGCGAACCCGCGCATAGCGACCCGGGTCGGTGGAGCATCTCGGCCGCGGCCAATACCTTCGAGCGCAGTTCGCCCTGAGCGCGGTCGGCAACCAGATCTCCGGCAACGGCCGACAGGGTCGTCTGCTGCCCAAGGACAGACATAAGCCATTCCCGCCAGATGGGTGCGTCTAACCCGAGCTCCCGGAGATTGCCGTTTCCGTCTGGGTGCTGATCGAACGGCGGAACAATGAGCCCGTCGTAAACCAACGTGTGGACGCAGAAGGCGACGGGCGGAAAGGCGTCTTCCGACCAGTGCCAACGATCAGCGGAACCAGCGGGGAACATGGCCTTCTCTTCTTCCTGCGCTCAAGCCAGCGCGCAGCTATTGTCTCGCGGTTTCACCTCGCCTATGGCCCGTCTTAACGTATAGGCAGCCGCTCATTCGTCTGGCGTCATTCGCGCACACTCGCACAGACAGCGTTTACCTCGCCTCCTGGAGTGGTAACCGGCGTCGGAGCGGCGCCCTTGTCGCGAAAGGAGTTGCACCATGGCCAAGCTGATCGCATTCATGTCGATGTCTCTCGACGGGTACGTCGCCGACCGCAACGATGGGGTTGCCGAAGTGTTCGACTGGTACTTCTCGGGCGACGTCGAGGTCCCCATGCCGATCCCGACACCGGACTTGACGTTCCACGTCTCGGCGCCGAGCGCCGACCACCTGAGGGGCTTGATGGCTGAGGTCGGCGCCTTCCTCACGGGTCGGCGCACGTTCGATCGCGCCGACGGCTGGGACGGCCAGCACGCGTGGGATGTGCCCGCTTTCGTCGTCACCCACCACGTGCCCGACGGCTGGCCACGGCCCGGCTCGACAGTCCAGTTCGTCACCGACGGCATCGAAAGCGCCGTTGCTCGAGCCAAATCGGCTGCCGGCACGAAGTCCGTGGCAGTACACGGCGCCCAAACGATCCAGCAGTGCCTGGACGCCGGGCTGCTCGACGAGATCCACATCGATCTGGCTGCCGTGTTGCTAGGCGCAGGAGTGCGGCTGTTCGACCACCTCGCGAACACACCGGTCGTCCTCGGGAATCCGAAAGTCGTCGCCGGTGAGGGTGTCACGCATCTGCGCTATCCCGTGCACACGTCGTAGACCAGGTTCACCACCGGATGGCGACGACCCCTACTCGCCTGGAACCAGCACGATTCGACCCGTGACGCGGCCCTCGGCGAGCTTGTCGTGAGCGGCGGCAACCTCGGTGAGCGGCATCTGCTCGACGTGCCATTCCATCCGGCCGCGCTTGGCGAGGCGGACGACCTCGTGCAGGTCGGCCAGTGAGCCCCAGGCGGTGGTCGTGAGGCTCGCCTCGACCGGCACGCGCTCGAAGCTGAATTCGAAGCGACCTCCGGCCTCTCCGACCAGCGAGACGAGGCCGCCCGGCGCGACATTGCGGACCGCGTAGTCCAGGCTCGGATCGTTGCCGACGAAGTCGAACACGACATCGGCGGGACCGCCCAGGCCAAGCTCGACCAGCGCCTCGTCGCCCATCAGCAACCCGAGATCGGCGCCCAGGTGGCCGGCGATCGACAGCTTCTCGGGGCTCAGCTCTCTCACCGCGATCGTCAGGTCGGGGATGCGGCGCAGGTACTGGAGCGCGAATTGGCCGAGGCCTCCGAGACCGATCAGCAGCACCCGCGCCCCCGGCTGCAGCCAGGCCGAGGCGCGCTGGACGGCGCGCCAGGGAGTGACGCCGGCATCGGCCAGGGGGGCCGTGTGCCACGGATGGAGGTGGGGCCCCAACCCGATCAGGTAGCGCGCATGCGGCACGAGCAGGTACTCGGCGTAGCCGCCGTCGCGCTGGAATCCTGGTGAGGCAGAGCGCTCGCAACGCTGCTCTTCACCCAGGGAGCACTGGGCGCAGGCGCCGCAGCCCCAGCCCCCGAAGACGAGCACCGGGTCGCCGTCGTGCAGCCGCGCGCTGCGCAGCTCGGCAGCGGCACCCGCACTGGCCGCATCGATCCAGCCGGCGACCTCGTGGCCCAGGGTGAGCGGCCGCTTGACCCGGATGCGGGACGTGCGGGCGATGTGCAGATCGGTGTGGCACACGCCGCAGCCGGCGACCCTGATCCGGACCTCGGTGCCCCGAGGCTTGGGGATCGGGACCTCTTCGAGGCGCAGCGGCTCGCCGGCGGCATAGCTCCGGACGGCGAGCATCGGCCTAGCCCGGCGGGAAGATCGCCTCGAGCAGGCGGGCGACCAGGCCCTTGGGAACAGCCTGCTCGACGATGTCCAGGATGGTGCCGTCGATCCCGACCGCGAACGCAGTCGGCTCGGCGTTGATGTTGCCGCGCTCGCTGGTGGTCGGGATGCCGAGGACCTCCACAGCGATCCGTCGCTCGTCAGAGAAGAGGAGGTAGGGGAGGCCCAGCTCCGCAACGTAGGCGGCCTGCTGCTGCTCGTTGTCGGTGGTCACGCCGATGACCGCCACGCCCTGCTTCTCCAGCCGGGGGTAGGCGTCCTTGAGCGCATCGGCCATCGCGTCGCCCCGCTCACGCGCCGCGCCCTTGAGGGTCGGGCCGCCGAAGAAGACCAGGATCAGCGGCCGCTTGCCGACGAGGCTGCGCAGGTTGAGCAGGTAGCCGTCGGTGGCGCGCTGCCCGATGGACGGGATCGGGTCGCCGATCTTCACCTTCAGGCCGGCGGCGGCGGTGCTCATGGGCCGATTGTAGCGGCCGGCTCCGGCCGACCGCCGAGGTGCAGTCGTCTGCCGGACCGATGCAGCAGCCCGTCGCGCTCGAGGCCGGCCACGATTCGCTCGAAGGCTGACTCGGGGAGGATCCGCCGTGCGGCGGCGAGGGTCAGGGCGTGGGCTGGAGCTTCGGTCAGGGCGCGCAGCAGCGCGCCCCGATGCGCGCGGTCCGACCCGGCGAAGGTCGCCTGGCGCGCGACCGGGACGGTTGCCGCCGTCCCGCGCGACGGGCAGCCGTCCGCGATGGGGCACGCGTCGCAGTGTGGCGCGCGCGGCGTGCAGATGGCCGCGCCGAACTCCATGGTGGCGTGGGTCCAGGGAGCCGCGTCGGCGGGGTCACCGGCCCGGGCCAGGGAGTCGGCCAGGGTCTGCAACTCGCGCGTGCCGGCGGCGGCGGAGAGGCCAAACCAGCGGACGAGCCAGCGTCGCACGTTCGTGTCGACCACGCCGACCGGCTCCCCGAAGGCCAGGCTCGCGATCGCCCGGGCCGTGTACGGACCGATCCCCGGCAGCCGCTCGAGCCCGGCCACGTCGCGCGGCCAGCCGTTGGCTGCGACGGCCGCCGACGCACGTCGCAGCGCCAGGGCGCGGCGGTTGTAGCCGAGGCCGGACCAGGCCGCGAGTACCTCCGCCTCGCTCGCCGCTGCGAGGGCTGCGGCCGTGGGGAATCGGTCCAGGAAGGTCGGAAAGCGCTCGGCGACACGCGAGGCCTGGGTCTGCTGGAGCATCACCTCGCTGACCAGGACGGCGTACGGATCGGTCGTTCGGCGCCACGGAAAGTCACGGTGATCGGTGGCGTACCAGGCCAGCAGCGAGCAGCGAACGCGCTCCAGCGCGGAGCCATCGGTCAGGTGGGCGGCCACCCGCGGAGGGTAGCGCGCAACTGTTCAGATCACTTGCACAGTTGCGTGCCGCGGGGGCTACCGTAGGCGCCCGATGCGCTACCGACTCGTCTGCCTGGATGCCGGCTTCACCCTGCTCGCGCCGCGTCGCACGCTGAGCGAAGCGCTGCGCGGCGTGCTGGGGGAGCACGGGCATGAGGTGAGCGAGGAGCAGCTGCACCGCGCCTGGGAGGTGGCGGACCGCTGGTTCTGGGACGATTACCACCGCCCGCTGAACGACACCTGGGGTGACGATGAGCGGATCGACGCCACCTGGCGGCAGTACCACTCGCTGATGCTCGCGGAGCTGGGGCTGGAGGACCTGCGGCACCAGCTGATCGACACCATCCTGGCCGCCCAGTACGCGCCGGATTCCTGGGAGCTGTACCCCGACGTGCTTCCTGCGGTTGGTGAGCTGCGAGCGGCTGGAGTCAAGCTCGGCATCCTGTCCGACTGGGGCTCGAACCTGCTGCCGATCATCGAGGGTCTTGGCCTGGCGGCCGAGCTGGACTTTGTGCTGGCCTCGGGCGCCGTGGGCCTGTCCAAGCCCGATCCGGCCTTCTTCCGGTTCGCCGCAGCTCGCGTCGCCGTGCCCCCGGGGGAGGCGCTGATGGTCGGTGACTCGTACCGGGCCGATGTCGAGGGTGCCCGCTCGGCGGGCATGGGAGCGGTGCTGATCCGGCGCCCGGAGTGGCGAGAGCGGCGCGAGGCCCCGCCGTCGGAGGTGCAGGTGATCGCCTCGCTGGCCGAGCTGCCGCCGATCGTGCTGGGGCAGGCGTAGGCGATCATGGGATCCGCTCGTGCCGACGCCCTGCCACGGATCGTGGTCGACAAGTTCGGCGGCTCGGTGCTGCGACGCCCGGAGGACATCGCTGCGGCGGTGGGGGTGGTGGCGGCGCAGCGGGCGGCCGGTGAGCGTCCGGTGGTGGTCGTCTCGGCGTTCGAGGGCGTGACCGACGCCATCTTCGCCTCGGCCGCCGTGCTGCTGCCCGATGGTGGGGCCGGCCTGCGCGGAGCTCCCCACGACCCGGACTCGCCGCTTGCCCGCGAGACGGACCGTGCGCTGGCGACCGGCGAGGCGCTCTCCGCCGCCCTGTTCGCGCTGGGGCTCCAGGCGCGCGGCATCCGCGCGCGCTCCTTCAGCGGGGCGGAGGCGGGGATCCGCACCGCCGCCGCGCACCTGGGCGCCGAGGTGCATCGCGTCCTGCCGAGACGGCTGCGCGCCGCCCTGGCCGAGGGGATGGTGCCGGTGGTGGCCGGCTTCCAGGGGATCGGCTCGCACGGCGAGCTGACCACCCTGGGCCGCGGCGGCACGGACCTGTCTGCGGTAGTGCTGGCGGTCGCCCTGCGCGCCGACCGCTGTGAGCTCTTCAAGGACACGGGGGGGATCCTGGACGCGGACCCGCACCTTGTTCCCGAAGCCCGATTCCTGGCGACGGTCGACGCCTTCCAGCTCGAGCTGCTGGCCGAGGCCGGCGCCGAGGTGGTGCACCCGGTGGCGGTGCGCCGCGCACGCCGCGGAAAGCTGCGGCTGGTGGTTCGTGCGGTTGGGGACGGGCCCAGCACGGAGGTGCGCTCCCTGCGGGCGGGCGAGGGTGAAGGACCGATGCTCCTTGCGGTCGACCGCAAGGACCGGATCGCGCGGATCAGCCTGATCGGGCCGGCAGCGCGGATGCCGGAGCTGCTGCCGATCCCCGCCCACGGCGCAGGGTCATTTGACGAGGGCGGAATGCGGGTGGTGTGGGCCGAGGTCCCGATCGAGCAGGTGGCGCGGGCTGCCCAGGCGGTGCATGCCGCGTTGATGGCCTAGGAGGCTTCCAGCTCCGCGACCGCCTCGTGCTCGGCGATCTCCCCTCTCGGGCGCAGCTGGAGCACGATTCCGGCCGCGATGATGAGCGCGCCGCCGGCGAACTGGACCGGCGCCGGAACCGTCCCGAACAGGATCGCGGCCAGGGCCACGCCGACCACCGGCTCAAGGGTCGACAGGATCGTGGCGCGCGGCGCCCCCAGCAGGCGGATGCCGGTGATGAAGCAGACGGTCGCCAGCCCGGCCCCGATCAACCCGGCCACGAGCACCGGCCACAGGGCCGCCAGGCCAGCGAGCGGTTGGGCCATCTCCGGCAGACGGCCGATCACCGCCGCGGCGGCCAGGTACACCACCGCGGCGCCGCCCATCGTGAAGGCGGCGGCCTGGGTGCCGGGCACCTGGCGGAAGCCGTGGTGGGCGGCCAGGGCGTAGAAGGTCTGGGCAAGGGCGGCGAGGAGGGCCAGCCCGATCCCGACGAGGTCGAGGGATCCCAGCTCGCCGGCGCCCGCGACCACCAGCACCACTCCGGTCATCGACATGCCGAGCGCTGCCCAGCGCAGCCGGTCGAGGCGCTCACCGAACCACGCCACGCTGACGAGCGCCACGAAGGCCGGGTAGACATAGAAGATCAGGAGCGTGAGCGCAATTCCGATGCGAAGGAAGGCGACGAATGCGGCCAGGTTGAGGGCCGCATTGGTGGGAGCCGATACCGACATGAAGAACCGGTCACGGAGGGGCAGCTCTCGCCATGGCCGCCACAGCCGCTTGCCGGAGGCCGCCCGTGCGGCCATGAAGAGAAGCACCAGGATCGCCCCGACCCCGGCGCGCCAGGTGACGAGGGTCAGGCTCGAGACCCCCGCCCGGTCGGCGTAATGGGCCATCGGTCCGAGCACGCCGAAGCTGCTGGCGGAGATCACGATCAGCAGCGCGCCGAGGGCGTTGGACGAGGGGCGCGACGTCATCGGGCGGATGGCGTGAGGCTTGCCTCCACCTCGGCCGCCTCCAGCTCGAGGGAGAGGCGCGACCACTCGGCAGCAAGCTGATCGGCGCGGTCGCGGGCCGCGTTGTGGCGGTCGATCAGCTCGCGGAAGACGTGGTGATCGGCGTAGGTGGCCGGGTCGGCCAGCCGCTCGCTCATCTCGGCGATCTCGGCATCGGTGCTGCGAGCATCCGCCTCGACCCGCTCCAGGGCGTCGCGCAGATCGCGGGTGCGCCGGTAGCGCCGGTTGCGCGCCTCCGCTTCCGCTCGCTTGCGTCTCCCAGCCTCCGCCGTCGACTCCCGCGCGCGCGCAGGCGCGGCCTCGATGCCGCGCGGCGTGGCGATCCCCTCCACCGCCCCGCGCGTCTCGATGTCCAGCCCGCGCTTGGCGGCGTAGTACTCGAAGTCGCCGGGGTAGAGGGTCGCCTCCCCGGCGTTGACCTCGATGATCGCATTGGCGACGGATCGGATCAGGTATCGGTCATGCGTGATCAGCACGATCGTGCCGGGGAACGCGTTGAGCGCATCCTCCAGGACGTCGCGAGACTGAATGTCCAGGTGGTTGGTCGGCTCGTCGAGGCACAGCAGGTTGGCCGGATCGGCCATCAGCTTGGCGAGCGCCAGGCGGGTCTGCTCGCCACCGGACAGGATCTCAACCTTCTTCTCGATCGCCTCGCCGGAGAAGAGGAAGGCGCCCAGCAGGCGGCGCATCTCGGCGGTGCTCATCCGCGCGGCGGCGCCGGCCAGCTCCTCGAAGACGGTGTTGGCCGGGTTGAGCGCCTCGATCTGATGCTGCGCGAAGTAGGCGACGCGCACGTTGCTGCCCAGCTCGCGCGTTCCGCCCTCGAACTCCAGCACGCCGGCCAGGATCTTCAGCAGGGTGCTCTTGCCGGCTCCGTTCGGACCGATGAGCGCCACCTTCTGGCCGCGCTCCAGGACCAGGTTGAGGCCGTCGTAGACGGTGTGCGCCCCGTAGCGCTTGACGATCTCACTGAGCGTGATCACCACCCGCCCGCTGCGCGGCGGCTCGGGAAAGCGGAACTTGACCGCCTTGGTGCGTTCCTTTGGCACCTCGATCCGCTCGATGCGAGCGACCTGCTTGATGCGGCTCTGCACCTGGCGCGCCTTCGTCTTCTTGTAGCGGAAGCGCTCGATGTAGCGCTCGATGCGGGCGATCGTACGGCCCTGGGCCTTGGCCGCCATCTCGAGCTGCGCGATCCGCTCGTCGCGCTGCTCGACGAAGTCGGCGAAGTCGCCGACGTACTCGGTGAAGATGCCGTGGTTCAGCTCCGCCACGTGATTGACGACGGCGTTGATGAAGTCGCGGTCGTGGCTGACCAGCACCACCGCCCCGGCGTACTCCGCCAGGAACCCCTGGAGCCAATCAACCGATGCCAGGTCGAGGTGGTTGGTCGGCTCGTCGAGCAGGAGCAGGTCGGGGTTGGCGAGCAGCAGGCGGCCGAGGGCAATCCGCATCATCCAGCCGCCGCTGAATTGGCCGATATCGCGTTCCATGTCCGCCTGCGCGAAGCCGAGCCCGGCCAGGATCCGTCTTGCTTCCGCCTCGAGCGACCAGCCGCCGAGCTGCTCGAACCGATGCTGGAGCCGGCCGTACTCGTCCATCAGCTCCGCCAGCTCGTCCCCGGCGGTGGGATCGGCGCTGGCCTCGGCCATCTCCGCCTCAATGTGCCGCATCCGCCGCTCGATGCCGCTCACTGCGCCGGCGCCAGCCAGCACCTCGGCCAGCACGCTGCGTCCGACGGACTGCGCCACCTCCTGGCGCAGGTAGCCGATCGCCAGATCCCGGCCACGCGTGACCATCCCGGTATCCGCCTCCTGCTCGCCGGTGATGATCTCGAGCAGGGTCGTCTTGCCGGCCCCGTTGGGCCCGACGATCGAGATCCGTCGCCCTGTCGTGATCTGCAGGTTGACGTCGGAGAAGAGGTGCTGGGAGCCGTGGCTCTTGGCGATCCCGGTCAGGGTGACGAGGCTCATCGGTCCGTCGGAGGTGTGCTCAGGCGTGCGCCGGCGGTGTCGAAGCGCAGTCGGGTTGCCATCCCGGGCACGCCCGCGGCGTTCCAGGCCTTCTCGACGGAATGGGCGCTGATGGTGGAGTCGCAGATCGCGAGCACGCTCGGGCCGGCGCCGGACAGGGCCGCCCCCGCTGCCCCGTGCTCATAGGCCGCCTCGATCAGCTCGGCCGCACCGGGCAGCAGCGGCAAGCGATATGGCTGGTGCAGGCGGTCGTCCATGGCGGTGCGCAGTAGGCCGGCGTCTGAGGTGATGACCGCCGTCGCCAGCAGCGCGGCCCGCGCTGCCGCCGCCGCGGCTTCATGGTGCGGAACACTGGCTGGCAGGGCGGACCGCATCTCCTGCGTGTGGCTTGCCGCGGCGGCCACGAAGGCGATCGGGATCCAGGCCTCGGGCACTCGGAAGCGGCGCAGCACCGGCGCCTCGCCCAGGCCACGCCCGACGGCGAGCGTGATGCCACCGTACAGGGCCGCTGCCACGTTGTCGGGGTGGCCCTCCAGCGTGGCCGCCAGGATGAGGAGCTCGTCCGCGTCGGGCGCGCGCCGCCCGGCAGCCGCCCCCAGCAGCAGCCCCGCCACGATGGCGGCGGCGCTGCTCCCCAGGCCACGAGCGGCGGGGATCATGCTGCTCACCTCGATGCGCCAGGCGGCAGCTCCGCGCTCCGCCCCCAGCGCCAGCCGCAGACCCTCGCGGAAGCCACGCAGCAGCAGGTTCTGCTCCGGGTCGTCGGTCGGTCCGGGGGCGCCTTCACCGTGGGCGTTGAGCAGGATGCCCGCCTCGTCGGCGTGGAACAGCTCCGCACGCAGCTTCAGGCTGAGCGCGGCGGCGAAGCAGTCGAAGCCGCTTCCCAGGTTGGCGCTGCTGGCGGGCACCTCCACGGTGGCGATCGGGATGGACATGCGGGCCGAGTATAGGGAGGGTCAGACGCCGGACAACTCCAGGTGGCGGAAGCAGCTAACCGCGTGGTCGTTGACCAGGCCGGCCGACTGCATGAAGGCGTAAACGATGGTCGGGCCGATGAACGAGAAGCCGCGCTTCTTCAGGTCGCGCGACATCGCGCGCGAGGCATCGGTTTCGGCGGGCACGTCCGCAGACGAGGTCCATCGGTTCTGGATGGGCGATCCGTTGACGAACGACCACAGGTATCGGTCGAAGTTGTCGATGGCGAGGTAGGCCCTTGCATTGCCGATGGTCGCGCGAACCTTGGCGCGGTTCCGCACGATCCCCGGGTCCGCCAACAGTCGAGCCTCGACGTCCGGCCCGTATGACGCAATCCGCTCAGGGTCCCACCCGTCGAAGGCGCGCCGATAGCCGTCGCGCTTGCGCAGGATGGTGATCCAGGCCAGCCCGGCCTGCGCGCCCTCGAGGTTCAGGAGCTCGAAGAGGCGGCGATCATCGTGGAGCGGCACGCCCCACTCGGTGTCGTGGTAGGCCAGGGAGAGCGGATCGGTCGTGCCCCACGCGCAGCGTGGCCGGGAGTCGATCACGCCCGAACGGAGAGCGACTTCAGGCCGCGGATGATGTAGGTCGGCTTCCACTCGGGCTCGGCGAGGAGCTCCATGCGCGGCATGCGGCGCAGGATCGTCTCGAAGGCGATCTGCATCTCGAGGCGGGCCAGCGGCGCCCCCAGGCAGAAGTGGATCCCCGCACCAAAGGAGATGTGCGGGTTCGGATCGCGGGCCAGGTCGAGCCGATCCGGATCGGCGAAGACGTCCGGGTCGCGGTTCGAGGAGCCGAACATGAGCCCCAGCTCCGCCCCCTTGGGGACCTGCACGCCGCAGATCTCCGAGTCCTCCAGCACCCAGCGCTCGAACAGCTGGAGCGGCGTGTCGTAGCGGAGCAGCTCCTCGACGGCCCTGGGGAGCAGCGAGTGGTCGGCGCGCAGATGGGCCAGCTGGTCGGGGTTGCGGAAGAGGGCCCACCAGCCATTGCCCGATCCGTTGACGCTCGCCTCATGGCCGGCGTTCAGCAGCAGCACGCAGGTGCCGATCAGCTCGTCCTCCGTGAGCCGGTCGCCCGCCTCGACCACCTCGACCAGGGCGCTGATCAGGTCGCTCCCCGGGTTGGCCCGGCGCGCACGCGCCAGGCCGCGCAGGTAGTCGCCGAACTCGATGCTGGCGCGCACCGCGCGGCGGGCGTACTCCTCCGACGGGTTCAGCTCGTACATCAGGCAGATCTCGGCCGACCAGGGACGCAGCAGGTGCCGATCAGCCTCGGGAATGCCGAGCAGCTCGGCGATCACGGTCACCGGCAGCGGCTCGAGCACGGTGGCCAGCAGGTCGAAGTCGCCTTTTGCCAGCCCGTCGTCCACCAGGCCATCGACGATGCGCTGGATGGTGGGGCGCAGCTCCTCGACCCGGCGGGGAGTGAATGCCCTCGAGACGAGGCCGCGCAGGCGGGCGTGATCGGGCGGTTCGCGATCGAGCATGCCGTTGCGGATGACGTGCCAGAAGGGGGCCTGCATCTCCGGCTCGGCCGGGCGCCCCATCTCCTCGTGCGTGGCCTGGTGGAGGTACGTGCGCCCGAAACGGCGATCGCGCAGGAGGGCGTTGACATCGGCGTAGCGCGTGATCAACCAGTGATCGGTGCGCTCGTCGTAGTGGATGCGGCCGGCCCGACGCAGCTCGTCATAGGCTGGGTAGGGGTTGGCGATGAAGCCGATCTCCCGGGGCTGAAAGGCGGCCAGCGCGTCGCGGAGCATGGCGGGCAGGGTAGCAGCGAGGTCGACCAACGGAAAGGACGCCAGGGTCGCGTGGCATGATCAGCGGCAATGCGCGCGCGTGACCTCGGGATCGTCATCGGCGATCTGCCGCCCGGTCCTCTCAATGCCATCACGGATGTGGTCGGCGTTCGGGTGGGCCACACCACGCTGATCTCGGGCGACGGCCCACTGGTGGTTGGCACAGGACCGATTCGCACGGGCGTGACCGTGATCCTGCCGCACGAGGGCGATCCTGGCCGCGAACCGGTGTTCGCCGGCAGCCACACGCTCAACGGCAACGGCGAGATGACGGGGCTGGAGTGGGTGCGGGAGTCGGGGATGCTGACCACCCCCATCGGCCTGACCAACACCCACAGCGTGGGAGTGGTGCGCGACGCGCTCGTCGCCGCCAGCGTGGCCGGTCGCAGGGGGATCGGCCTCTGGTCGCTGCCGGTGGTGGCCGAGACCTGGGACGGCTACCTCAACGACGTGGACGGGCAGCACGTGCGCCCCGAGCACGTCTTCGAAGCGCTGCGAGCGGCCGCGGGCGGGGCGGTGGCGGAGGGGAACGTCGGCGCAGGTACCGGGATCAAGGCCTTCGGCTTCAAGGCGGGGATCGGGACCGCCTCCCGCCGCGTGGCGGAGGAGCACGGCGGCTACACCGTCGGCGTCCTGGTGCAGGCCAACCACGGTCGCCGTCGACGGCTTCGGGTGGACGGCGTGCCGGTCGGCCGCGAGATCCCGCAATCCGAGGTCCCCGGCCCGGACGTGCCGGCTCCGGCAGCCGGATCGATCATCGCCGTGGTCGCAACCGACGCGCCGCTGCTCCCCCAGCAGTGCCGCCGGCTGGCGCAGCGATCGTCGCTCGGGGTGGCGCGTGGCGGCGGCGGCGGCGAGCATGACTCGGGGGACATCTTCCTTGCCTTTGCGACCGGGAATCGGACCCTCCATCCGGAGGATCGCGACGGGTCGCCGCGGACCTTCCCGCTCACCATGCTCAACGACGACTACCTGGACGACCTGTACTGGGCGACGATCGAGGCCACCGAGGAGGCGGTCCTCAACTCGATGGTGGCGGCCGAGACGATGGTCGGGCGGGACGGCGTCACCTTCCACGCCCTGCCGCATAACCGGCTGGTCGAGGTGATGCGCCGATACGGACGCATCCCCTAGAGGCGCATCGCCTCGCGGATCGCCGCTGCCTCGGCCGGGACGGCGCGCATCGAACCCTCGTCGCCCGCGACGATGTCGGGGTCCTTCAGGCCGTGGCCGGTCAGGATGCAGACGACCGTTTCGGACCGATGCAACCGCCCCTCACGGGCCATGCGTGCCACCCCGGCAACGCCGGCGGCTGAGGCGGGCTCGCAGAAGATCCCCTCGCTGCGCGCGATGCGCAGCTGCATCGCCAGGATCTCCTCGTCGCTGACCGCCTCGATCACCCCGCCCGATTCGTCACGCGCGGCGACGGCGCCGTTCCACGAGGCGGGGTTGCCGATGCGGATCGCAGTCGCCACAGTCTCCGGCGCCTCGACCGGCGCCCCGAGGACGATCGGCGCCGCACCCTCGGCCTGGAAACCGAGCATCCGCGGCCGCGGCCCGCTCGTGCGCCCGGCGGTCGCGTAGCGGATGAATCCGGTCCAGTAGGCGGTGATGTTGCCGGCATTGCCGACCGGCAAGGCGACCGCGTGCGGGGCGTGACCCAGGGCGTCGACGATTTCGAAGGCGCCGGTCTGCTGCCCCGCGATGCGATCGGGGTTGACGGAGTTGACGACGACCGCCACCCCCTCCTCCCCCAGCGCGCGCACGGCGGTCAGCGCCTCGTCGAAGTTGCCGTCGACGGTGATCAGGCGCGCGCCGGCGGCGAGCGCCTGCGCGAGCTTGCCGCGCGCCACCTTCCCTGCCGGCAGGACCACGAAGCAGGGCAGGCCGGCGGCGGCCGCATACGCCGCCGCGGAAGCGGAGGTGTTGCCGGTCGAGGCGCACACCACGGCCCGCGCGCCGTTCGCGACGGCCCGGTTCACGGCCAGGACCATGCCGCGATCCTTGAACGAGCCGGTCGGGTTGGTCCCCTCGAACTTCAGGTAGAGAGCGTCGAGACCCAGCTCGGCTCCCAGGCGCGCGGCATGCACCAGCGGGGTCCGGCCCTCGCCCAGCGTGACCGGGAAGGCCTCGCCGGGGCGAGCCAGCAGGTCGCGGTAGCGCTCCAGGAGTGACAGCTGCGGGGGCATCGGCCCGAGTATAGGAACCCTTGCGCGGCGGGCGTAGCATCCGTTCCAGCACGCGCACCGGAGTCGCCGTGTCGCGATCGGCACACGATCGGCGTGCCAAGTTGGGAGGCTTCCAATGCGACCCGTCCTGCGACGCCTGGCACTCATCGCGCTGCCCACCCTGATCCTGCTGCTGCCGGGCAGCGTGAGCGCGTTCCCGCTGTCGAACTGCGCGCTCACGCTTACGTCGTTCGACAAGAACGGCAACCAGATGGACACCGCCACGGTGGGCGACACCGATGCGACGCAGGAGAACCCATTCGACGTTGCCTTCGACGGCACGGTGCAATGGGCCGGCACCATGGGCTCGCAGGTGATCACCAATCATCACTGGAGCGTGTCGGTCTTCAACATCCCGACCCCGCTGAGCGGTGGCGATGCGAATGCGAGCGGCAAGACCGATGGCAGCGGCACGGTGTATGTCGGCAAGAACCTGCCGATCCAGATCACCGGCCTCTTCTACGTGTCGGGCGGCATCTCCGGGACGGGCGGCGACTGCGCGGGCAGCGGCTGGATGAAGCTGACCGGCGACCCGTTCGGCACCATCCCGTTCTGGATCTTCGTGGTGCTGGCGGTGGTCGGGCTGCTGCTGATGTTCATGGGATTCCGCGGCGCAGCGGCCTGGGCCATCATCGGAGGCCTGGTCTTTGGCCTTGGCCTGGCGCTCGGCTCGATCATCTACGCGATGATGTTCGTCGGGTCGTGGACCCCGCTGGCCGCCATCGGGGGAGGGCTGGTGCTCGGGATCGTGACAGGCGTCATCGGCCCGAAGCCGACTCCGGCAGCGGCCTAGCTGGTCAGCGCCTCGCGCACGATGCGGGCCTGCTCGACCAGGTGCGCGGCCGGGTAGCCCTCGGCCGGGCGTGACCGCTCCGGGCGGCTGACGTCGCCCAGCGGAATACGGAACGGGACGAGGTGGCGGATCTTGGGGAGCACGAACTTGCGTGCGCCCATGTTCCGCGGCTCCTCCTGCACCCACGCCACGCGCTCGATGCCCGGGTAGCGACCGAGCAGCGCCTCGAGCTCCGCGGTGGGGAAGGGGTAGAGGCGCTCGACGCGGACGATCGCGAGGTCGGGCTGCTCCCCTCGCAACGGCGACGCGGCGAGGTCGTAGTAGAGCTTGCCGCTGCACAGGACCACGCGGCGGACGGCATCGGGCGAGACGACGGCGGGGTCATCCAGGACCGATGCGAAGGCGCCATCGGTCAGGTCGGCCAGCGACGAGGTCGCCTGCGGCAGGCGCAGCAGCGACTTGGGGGTCATCACCACCAGGGCACGAAGGTCGGCGTGGCGCGCCTGGCGGCGCAGCAGGTGGAAATACTGGGCTGGCGTGGTCGGGTAGACGACGCGGATGTTGCCCTCCGCGCCCAGCGCCAGGAAGCGCTCCAGGCGGGCCGATGAGTGCTCCGGGCCCGAGCCCTCGTAGCCGTGCGGCAGGAGCAGCGTCAGGCGCGAGGTCTGCCGCCACTTGGCCAGCCCGGCGATGATGAACTGGTCGACGATGATCTCCGCCCCGTTGACGAAGTCGCCGTACTGCGCCTCCCACAGCACCAGCGCCTCGGGCGCGGTCGCCGCGTAGCCATACTCGAAGCCCAGGCAGGCGTACTCCGAGAGCGGGGAATTGTGGAGCTCGAAGCTGGCCCGGGCGCCGGGGAGATGCTGGATCGGGACGTGCACGTCGCCGGTCTTCGCGTCATGCAGGGCCAGGTGGCGCTGGCTGAACGTGCCGCGCACGGTGTCCTGGCCGGTGAGCCGGATCGGGCTGCCCTCGAGCAGCAGCGAGGCGAGGGCGAGCGCCTCCGCATGCGCCCACTCGATGCGCGGCTCCGGATCGTCCAGCGCCGTCAGCCGCCGATCGAGCTGCTTGACGAGCTTGGAGTTCAGGGTGAAGCCGGGCGGCGTGGCCATGAGAGCCACGTTCAGCGCGCGCAGGGTCGCCCCGTCGACGTCGGTGTTCGGCTCGGGCGCCTCCTCCGGAGAGATCGCCTCCTCGCCACGGTCGAGCTGCGGCTCGGCATGCTTGCGGCGCACCGCGGCCTGGCGCGTGGCGAGGTTCTTGGCGGCGGCCACCGCCCAGCCATCGGCCTCCTCGGCGGAGACGACCCCCGCCTCAACCAGGATCGTCCCATACAGCTCGCGCACGCTCGGGTGGACGGCGATGGCGGCTGCCATCAGGGGTTGGGTGTAGGCCGGCTCGTCGCCCTCGTTGTGCCCGTAGCGCCGATAGCCGACCAGGTCGATCACGACGTCGCCGTGGAAGCGCTGGCGGTACATGGTCGCCAGCCGGGCGGCGGCGAGGCAGGCCTCGGGATCGTCGGCGTTGACGTGGATGATCGGCGCGTCGAAGCCCTTGGCCAGGTCGCTCGCGTAGTCGGTCGAGCGGCCCTCGGACGGCTCGGTGGTGAAGCCGACCTGGTTGTTGGCGATCAGGTGCAGCGTCCCGCCGGTGCTGTAGCCAGCCAGGCGCGCCATGTTGAAGGTCTCCGCCACCACGCCCTGCGCCGCAAAAGCGGCATCGCCGTGGATCAGGATCGGGATGGTCCGATCCGGGTCGACGCTGGCCACCGCCCCGCTCCGATCCGTCTGTTGCGCGCGGGCATGGCCCTCGACCACTGGATTCACCGCCTCCAGATGACTCGGGTTGGGAGAGAGGGTCACATGGAGCTGCTCGCCGCCCAGCGTGGTGTAGGTCCCATCCGCGCCGAGGTGATACTTGACGTCGTCGAGCCCGCCCTTGGGGACGAGGGCATCGGTCCCCCCGCGGCCCGCCTCAAACTCGGCCAGGATCGCCTCGTGGCTGACCCCCACGATGTGGGCCAGCACGTTCAGCCGCCCGCGGTGCGCCATGCCGATCACCACGTCGCGCGCTCCGGCAGCACCCGCCCCGGCGAGGAGCTGGTCGAGCATCGGGACCATCGCGTCGAGCCCCTCGATGCTGAATCGTTTCTGTCCCAGGTACGCCTTGTGCAGGAAGCGCTCCAGGCCCTCGACCGCGGTCAGCCGCTCCAGCAGGGCGCGTTGCTCTTCCGCTGAGAGCGGCGCGCGATGCGCCCCGGACTCGATCACCTGGCGCAGCCAGACCCGCTCGTGGTGGCTGGCGATGTGCTCGACCTCGTAGGCGATCGAGCCGCAGTAGGTCTCCCGCAGCGCAGGGAGCGCCTCGGCGAGGGTCGCGCCGGGGACGTCGATGCGCAGCAGCTCAGCGGGGACGCGGGCCATCGCCTCGGGAGTGAGGCCGAGCGGCTCGGGATCGAGCGCGGGGTCGCCGACCGGTTCGCTGCCAAGCGGGTCGAGGCGCGCCGCGAGATGTCCAAAGGACCGATACGCCCGCACCACCGCAACTCCAGCCGCCACCGCGCGCATGTCGTCGAGGGTCGCAGCCGGCGCGGATTCAGCAGTTGGTGGCGAGCCGGCACCCACCGCGGCGAAGACCGCTTCGTAGAAGCCGTCCGCCCCGTTGAGCAGCGCGTCGATGCGACCCAGGAAGGCGCCCGACTCCGCCCCCTGGATGACGCGGTGGTCATAGGTCGAGCTGATGGTCATGACCCGCGCGCTGCCCACAGACCGGATCGCCCCGGTGGCGATGATCGCCCCCTGCCCCGGCATGAGGCGCGCGACCGAGGCGGTCGTCCCCAGCGTCCCGGGGTTGGTCAGCGTGAAGGTCGCGCCGGCCATGTCATCGGGTGAGAGCTGATTGGTCCGCGCCTTCGCAACCAGCTCTTCGTATCGGGCGTGGAACCCGGCGAAGTCGAGCGTCTCCGCGGATCGGATTACCGGCACGACCAGGAAGCGGCCGCCATCGGGCCGTTCGACGTCCACCGCCAGCCCCAGGTGCACGCCGCCAGGATCGACGCGGTATGGGACGCCATCGGCTTCCAGGTAATAGGCGGTCATTCCCGGCTGTTCCACGGCGGCGCGCACGATCGCCCAGCCGATCACGTGCGTGAAGCTGATCCTTCGCGGAGCCATCAGCGCCAGCCGCTCGCGGCGTCGTGCCTCGAGAATCGCCACCTCCACGTCGCGGAAGCTCGTGGCGGTCGGAACGGCGAGCGAGGCGGTCATGTTGCGTGCCAGGCGAGCGGCGGGGCCTCTTAGTTGACTGGCGCCTGCGGGGAGCGCAGGAGCGTCGACCGATGCCTGAACGGACTCGGGGGTCGCCGCCTCGGCTGGCAGGGCGATGGCCGGCTCAAAGAGCGCCCGCCACTCCGCATCGACCGATGCCGGGTCGCGAAGCCAGCGCTCCTGCATCTCGGCCACGTAGCCTGCGTTCACCCCCGCCAGGGCTCGCTCGATGCGCTCGGTCTCGGTCGTCTCGTCGGCTGCCATGCCGCCGCTAAGGATACGGGCCGGGATCGTCCGAGACCGCCCCGCCGGATCTACAGCGACCGGCGCACCAGCTGTACCCCGCGCCGGCGGTCCACCTCGCGGAAGCCGGCGTTGATGAACATCTCGGGGCTAGGCGTCGGGTCGGGGCTCATCGGCCGAAGCCGCGGAGGCCTCCTTGGGCGCGCTCGGGTCATCGGTGCCGCCATGCCACTCGGTCGTGCCCCAGCCACGTCCAGCCTGGCCGCGGTAGGTCAAGCCGCGCAGCAGCAGGAGCACGCCGATCAGGATCACCGCCGCCGGCAGGACCCACGCGGGCAGCGGCAGCCGCCGTCCGCTGATCCCGATGATTCCCTCGAAGAAGACGAAGCCAGCCGCGAAGATGCCGAGCGCCGTCAGGATCGCAAAGAATCCATTGCGCGCCATCTGGGTATCGCCGCTCCGGGTCCCGTACAGCAGCATGCCGACGCCGCTGCCGCCGGGCCCCACCAGCGCCCAGGCGTAGGCCCAGCTCTCCCAGTGGTCGGTGGCGTTCTGGTAGAGGAGCACCAGGCCGACCATGGTCACGATGCTGCCGGCGATCGTCAGCCCGGAGCCGCGTCGCTGGGTCAGGCCAAAGGCCACCATCGCAACGCCTGGGGTGATCACGTAGAAGGGCCACGTCGCATTGCCAATGTCGATGTTCAGCTGCTGGCTGGCGAAGAAGATGAGCCCCAGCACGATCAGGATGCCGCCCAGCACGGCCGCCCCGGGGCTCCCCGAGCGGGACTGCGGCGGTTGGGTCGGTTCGCTCATGGGGCCGATGCTACTCCGCACTTGCCAGCACCGAGCGAAGCGTCTCCCCGTCCACGTTGCGGCCTGTCAGCACCACCGCCACGCGATGGTCCTTGAGCCCGCCGAGGCGCGCCCGCAACGCCGCGATTCCCAGGGCGCCACTTCCTTCGACCACCAGGTGGTGCACCTCGATCGCCCAGCGCATCGCATCGGCGATCTGCTCCTCGTCGACGAGCGCCACCTCGTCGACCAGCTGGCGGCACATCTTCCAGGTGATGCTGTCGCGCTCGATGTTGCCGGCAACCCCGTCGGCCAGGGTCGGGGCGATCGGCATCGGCTTGGTGGAGTTCGACTCGAGGTAGGCGTACATGGGTGGTGAGGCCGATGGCTGGACCCCCACCAGGCGCAGGCTCGGCTTGAGCGCCTTGGCCCATAGCCCGATGCCGGCGATCAGCCCGCCTCCACCGATCGGCACCACCATGGCGTCGCAGGCGGGCCAGTCGTCGAGGATCTCGGCGCCGATGGTGCCCTGCCCGGCGATCACATCGGGGTCGTTGTAGGGTGGGATGTAGACCGCGATTCGCTCCGTGTCGCGGCGGCGCGCCTCAGCCTCGGCGTCGTCGCTGTCGCGGCCGTAGACCTCGACCACGCAGCTATCCGACTCGAGCGCTCGCAGCCGCTCCAGCTTGGCCGGCGAGACGGACGCGCCGACCAGGACGGTGAGCCGCATCTGGTGGCGAGCCGCCGCGGTGGCGACCGCGATTCCGTGATTGCCGGAGGAGGCGGTGACGAGCTCAGCCTCCGGATCGGCGGCGGCGACCAGCGCCACCTTGTTATGCGCCCCGCGCGTCTTGAAGGCGCCGGTCGGCTGCAGCATCTCCAGCTTCAGGCGCACCTCGGCGGAGCGACTCTCGGCGGCAAGGGTCGGGGAGTCCTCGAGCGGCGTGTGGAGGGCGATGCCGCGCAGGCGCTGACGCGCGTCGAGGATGTCGGCCAGGAGCGGGTAGCGGGGCATGCCGTTCCGAGCTACTGCGAGTCGCGAAGGGAGGTCGGACGCATCACCCTGCCTGGTCGCCAATGGGCGATGAGCCAGAAGCCCGCGAATCCGAAAGCAACACCGACGATGATCCACGCGCTGAGCGGAACCGCGGGAATGAGGAGCCAGCCTGCGTCGAGCATTCCGCTCGACAGTATCCGGCGGGGAGCCCTCGCGGGCTAGGGGTCAGGCGGCGAGTCTCATGGCGGGCATCTGTTGGGGAGCCGCGCTCGCTAGCCGCCGACGCGGAGACAGAAGCTCGCGAGAGCTAATTCTCGGCCAGGGAGAAGAACGACACGCGAAACGCTGTTGAAGAGGCCGGCATCGGCCTATTTCTCAGCAGGTGCTGCGATACCGCCGCCAGACGCCCGGATCCTGTCGCAATTCTCCATGGGTGAGAACTACGACTCGAGCGTCGCGCAGCGGGCAAGGTCAGCGGGCGCGCCAACGTGGAGCGGAAACCGGTGACGTACGGGCAGGGCCGAGCCAGGGGAGCAATGACATGCAGGCGAGTGTGTGGGTCGGGGTCAGCCCTCGCGGGCTAGCGGTCAGGCGGCGTGGGGCTCCGGGTCGCCGCCGGGCCTGTGCGGGCCGTGAACGAAGGTGTGCAGGCGACGGCTGATGCGCATCAGCGAGCCGAGCCGATCGGCGACGCGGGCGCGCTCGACGGGCGTGGCCCAGTGCCGGAGGGTGTAGTCGATCTCATGCTTGTGGCGCGCGGCCTCGGTGTGGAGCCCCTCAACTCGCAGCCAGAGCTCCTCGTCCGGGTGCGCCGCCAGGATCTGCCGCCGCAGCTCCATCACGTCGAGGTAGTACGAGGTGGCGAGCCGATCGATGTCGCGCAGGGCATCGTGCTCCCAGGGCTCGGGCGGTCCGCCAAAGCCATATCGGCGCCATTCGCGGGTTTCGACTGCAGTGCTCATCGGTGGTTGAGCGACCTCTGACGTGGGCGGTTCTGTGATGCCAGACAACCTAGCCGCAGGCGCGCGCCTCGACCACGGCCCGTCCGGGCTAGTGGTCCCCGGACCTATGGCCGCAGATCGGTCAATGAGGGGTGGTCTGGTAGAATCCGCCGGCACTGTTGGGGTGTGGCCAAGCGGTAAGGCGCCTGACTCTGGATCAGGAGATCGAAGGTTCGAATCCTTCCGCCCCAGCCACAACGCTCCGCACGAAATGACCCTTCCGGGTCCATCCCGGAGGGGTCATTGCTTGCCCGGACTTCGCGAGCTCGCCCTCGAACAGGGGCGAACAGGGGACCTTCGTTGGCGACGCTACGATCGCTCCTCTTGGCGCCTTAGGGGACCACGGTGATGGTGCCCGCCATCCCGGCCTCGTAATGGCCCGCAGCGTGGCAGGCGAAGGCGTAGGGACCAGGCCCGTCGAAGGTGTAGGTCAGGGAGCGAGTCTCCATCATCCCGATGTCGGCGATCTCCGGCGTGCCCGGCCGGTCCGCTGCGACATCGGCGGCGGGTCCCACCATGAACTCGTGGGTGATCGGGCCCATCGCGGACACCTGGAAGGTGACCGTCTCGCCGCGCTTGACGACGACGGCACTGGGCCAGAAGCGGAGCTGCGGCATGGCGACGATCGAGACGATCCGCGGCGCCGAGGCGGTGCCGGTAACGAAGCCTGCCGAGCCAGGACCCCGGAGCGCGCCGTTCGCCGGTCCACCGCCCATCATCCATCCGGGACCGAACGGCCCGGCTGGGC
>JBGQCU010000016.1:0-28207 GCA_041495495.1 Candidatus Limnocylindria bacterium | reverse complement strand
GTCGGCCAGCGCCAGGTCGGCGGTCAGCACGCCGGTGTCGTACGCCGACAAGCCAAGGACCGATGCGTACCGGTCGCGACGCGCCGCGGGCAGCTCCGGCAGGCCGGCGCGCAGCTGCTCGACCCACGCGACCGAGGGCCGCAGCGGGGGCAGATCGGGCTCGGGGAAGTAGCGATAGTCGTTCGCCTCTTCCTTCGACCGCTGGCTCATGGTGCGCCCCTCTGTCTCGTGCCAGCCGCGCGTCTCCTGGACCAGCCGCTCGCCGCGCTCCAGGGCATCGGCCTGGCGCTTGACCTCGAACTCCATGGCACGCTCGAGCGACCGGAACGAGTTCAGGTTCTTGACCTCGACCTTGGTGCCGAAGGCATCGGTCCCGATCGGTCGCAGGCTGACGTTGCCCTCGATCCGCATCGACCCGGTCTCCATGTCGCCATCTGACGCACCGATGTACCTCAGGATGTCGCGCAGGGTCTCGCCGTAGGCTCGCGCCTGGGCGGGGCTGCGGACGTCAGGCTCGGTCACGATCTCCATCAGCGGCACCCCGGCCCGATTGAAGTCGAGCAGCGAGTATCCGCGTCCCCCATGCTGCAGGCGGGCGGTGTCCTCCTCGAGGTGCGCCCGGGTGATCCCGATCGTGACGCTCTTGCCCTCAGGGGCGACGGGCACCTCCAGGTGGCCGTTGGCGCACAGCGGCAGGGCGTACTGGCTGATCTGGTAGCCCTTGGGCAGGTCCGGATAGAAGTAGTTCTTGCGCTCGAAGCGGACGACGGCATGCTGAATCTCGCAGTCCAGGGCGAGCCCGGTCAGCATCACCAGCTCCACCGCGCGGCGGTTGATGACCGGCAGCGTGCCGGGAAGGGCCATGCACACCGGGCAGGTACGCGTGTTGGGCTCATCGGCCTGGCCCGCTGGCGGCGCGGTCGGACAGGCGCAGAACATCTTTGATGCGGTGCGCAGCTGCGCATGCACCTCGATCCCGATGATCGTTTCGTAGCGCGTGCCGACCGCCATGCGGCGATTGTAGGGGCCGCTATGCTCCGCGCATGAAGATCGGCGAATGGGACTCCCTCGGCCGGGCGCGGGCCATCCTGCAGCACCACCTCGGCGAGCTGGGCGCGGCGGAGTACGCGGCGCACGTCGCCCTGAACACCGATAACGGGCGCCTACGGGTGCTGGTCGCGACCGATATCGGCCTGCTTGACTACAACTACCTGCCGGCCGGCCACGATCCAGAGGGACCGTGGGCGCTCCGCGGCCAGCTGTACCGCTGGATGAGCGTGAAGGGCCTGCGGCTCCAGACCGATGCCCAGCTCGACGACGGCGTGGACGCCACGGACGCGCGCTGGATCTGGAGGCTGACCGCGGAGGAGCCGAAGATCGAGCTGACGGCCGAGTCGAGGGCGGGCGGCGAGCGGTCGCCCGACGCGCTGCTGCCCCTGGCCCGCGCCTGCATCGAGCACGCTGGCTGAGGCGCGACCCGACCGCCAGCGGCGCGAGCGGCTAGCGGCGAGCCGTCAGGTAGAGCGTCCCGAAGGGGATGTGCAGCAACCCATCCGCCCCGATCGGCGTCGCGGCCATCAGCTCCGAGGCGAATCTCTCGAAGCGCTCGGGGCTGAGCGAGCGGGTGGCGCCGGAGCGTGAGCCGGTATGCATCCAGCGCTCGAAGGTATCCGGGCCGGGCAGTCGGATCACGGTGTTGGGATTGGCCTCGATCTTGATCTGGGTCCAACCCGCAGCGCGGGCCCACGCGATCACCTTGGCGCGCGTCGGCACCTCGACCCGCCGCGCCATGCCGTAGCGCCGGTAGATCGGGTTGTAGATCTTGAAGGAGAGCGTCGAACGGGGGCCGGGGACGGACAGGGACAGGCGTCCGCCGGGGACGGTGACGCGCAGCCACTCCGCCAGGGTCGCCACCGGGTCCACCGCGAAGTGGAGGGCATGGACCGAGATGACGACGTGAAAGGAGGCGGTTGTGAAGGGCAGGTTCGAGAAGTCGGCCTCCACGAAACGAGCGCCGCGGACCTCCTTTCGGGCGATCGCCAGCATGCCGGGGGCGGCGTCAACGCCGATCACCTCGCGACCGGAGGTCAGGGACGCGGCGGCGCCCACGCCGGTGCCGGTCCCCGCGTCGAGGATCCGCTCCCCGACCTGGAGCTGCGCCCGCTGCACGACCCGTACCGCCATGGTGCGCAGCGATGGGGCCATGCTGGCGGCGTAGTGCTCTGCGGTCTCCGAGAAGCCCTCAACGATTCGACGCCAATCGGGTGAGTCGGTGAGGGTCACGCCGACGGCCGTCCCGGTCGTCGCCCCAGGCCTTACTCCGGTCAACATCCTCGTCGTCCTCGTTCAGGTGTGGCGAGCCACGAATCGCTCGATGCGGTCCATGGCCTCGACGATCTGCTCGTAGGCGGTGGCGTAGCAGACCCGCACATGCCCCGCCCCGGACGGCCCGAAGGCCGTCCCCGGCACGACCGCGACGCGCTCCTCGCGCAGGAGGGTCTGGGCGAAGGTCTCGTCGTCCATGCCGGTCCGCGTGATGTTCGGGAAGCAGTAGAACGCGCCGCGCGGCTCGAAGCAGCGCAGCCCGATCTCGTTGAAGCGGCGGGTCATGAGCTGCCGGCGACGGTCGTACTCGTCGTGCATCTGGACCACGAACGGCTCACCGATGCGCAGGGCCTCGAGCGCCGCGAACTGGGCGACGGTCGGCGCGCACATGATCCCGTATTGGTGCACCTTGGCGATGCCGACCATGATCGGCGCCGGGGCCGCCACCCAGCCGATGCGCCAGCCGGTCATGGCGTAGCTCTTGGAGAAGCCACCGATCAGCACCGTCCGCTCGCGCATGCCTGGCAGCGCCGAGAACGGAACGTGCTCATGGCCGCCGTACACCAGCCGCTCGTAGATCTCGTCGCTGACCACCATCAGGTCGTGGCGCTCGACCACCGCGGCGATCTTCTCCAGGTCGCCGCGATCGAGCACCGCACCGGTCGGGTTGTTGGGGTAGCCCAGGAAGAGGGCCTTGGTGCGTGGCGTGACGGCCGCCTCGAGCTGCGCGGCGGTCATCTGGAAATCGGTGGCGTCGCCGGTGGCGAGGGGGATCGGCAAACCGCCGGCCAGGGTGATGCATGGCGCGTACGCGACGAAGGAAGGCTCGTGGTAGATCACCTCGTCGCCCGGGTCGCAGATGGCCCGCAGCGAGGCGTCCACCGCCTCCGACGCCCCGACGGTGATGATCAGCTCGCCGCGCGGCTCGTAGTGAAGGCCATACCGATGCTCCAGGTCGGCGGCGATCGCCTCGCGCAGCTCGACCATCCCGCCGTTGGCGGTGTAGTGCGTCTCCCCGGCCTCCAGCGACGCGATGGCGGCACGGGTGATCGGCTCGGGGGTGGTGAAGTCCGGCTCGCCGATGGTGAGGCTGATGACGTCCTTCATTTCGGCCAGCATGTCGAAGAAGCGGCGGATGCCCGACGGCTGGAGGGAGCGGATCTTCTCCGACAGGAAGTCGGACTGCGGACGAGAGACCCGGGGCACGGCGCGTTCGGTGGTCATCGTCGCGGAGTGTAATCCTCGCTACGCTTGCGCCGTGCACCCGGTCGAACTGGTTCTGGCGCTCCTGCTGCTGGTTGCGTTGCTTACGGTCACCGCGCGCCGCATCGGGGTCCCCTACCCGATCCTGATGACACTCGGCGGCCTGGCGCTCGGGCTGGTGCCCGGGCTGCCGCGGGTCGAGCTGGCGCCCGACATCGTCTTCCTCCTCTTCCTGCCGCCGCTCCTCTTCGCGGCCGCCTTCTTCACCTCGCCACGCGAGCTGGCCGCCAACGCGCGGCCGATCGGGCTGCTGGCGGTGGGGCTGGTGCTGGCAACGACCGTCATCGTGGCGGTGGCCGTGCACACCCTCGCCTCGGGCGTTCCATGGGCGGTCGCCTTCGCCCTGGGCGCCATCGTCTCACCGCCCGATGCGGTCGCCGCCACGGCGATCGCCCAGCGGCTCGGCATGCCCCGGCGGCTGGTGATCATCCTTGAGGGCGAGTCCCTGGTGAACGACGCCACCGCCCTGGTCGCTTATCGGCTGGCCGTCATCGCGGCGGTGAGCGGCGCCTTCTCGTTGGGCAACGCGGCGGTCAGCTTCGTGGTGGTCAGTGTCGGGGGCGTGGCGATCGGCCTCGTCGCCGGCTGGGCGATTGTCTTCGTCCTCTCGCGTCTCAACGATCCGCCGGTCGAGGTGCTCCTCTCGCTGCTCGGCCCATTCGGCGCCTGGCTACCGGCCGAGGCGCTGGGCGTATCGGGCGTCTTATCGGTGGTGACCGCCGGGATCGTCGTGGGGCGGGCGGCGCCGCGAATCCTCGGCTCCGACGCACGGGTGCTCGGCTCGGGGGTCTGGCAGATGGTCGTCTTCACACTCAACGGGCTGGTCTTCATCCTGATCGGCCTTCAGCTGCCGAACATCCTCGACAACCTTGCCGCGACCCGCACCTTCTGGGAGCTCGCCTCCTGGGCGGTGATCGTGAGCGTCACGGTCATCGTGGTGCGGCTGGTCTGGGTCTTCCCCGCCACCTACCTGCCGCGTTGGCTGTCACCCGGCCTGCGAGCGCGCGACCCGCTGCCGCCACCCCGATCGGTGCTCGTGCTGGGCTGGGCCGGCATGCGCGGCGTGGTGTCGCTGGCTGCGGCCCTGGCGCTGCCGCTGAACGTCAACGGCGGGGCGCCGTTTCCCCAGCGCGACCTGGTCATCTTCCTGACCTTCTCGGTCATCCTGGCCACGCTGGTCGGGCAGGGGCTGACGCTGCCGTGGCTGATCCGGCGGCTCGGCATCGGGGACGACGGCAGCGCCGACCACGAGGAGCTGCACGCCCGCGAGGCCGCGCTGGACGCCGCACTTGCACGCCTCGACGAGCTGGACAGCGAGCTGCCAGGACACCGCGAGCTGCTCGACCAGTTGCGGGGGCGCTACACGCACGCCACGGCCCACCTGGAGCACGACCACGAGTCGGGCGAGATCCCTCTCGACCAGGAGGAGGTCGAGCACGCCGCGATTCGGCGTGCCGTGATCGACGCGCAGCGGCTGGCGGTGATCGATATGCGCGACCGGGGCGTGATCAGCGACGAGGCGCTGCGCCGCGTCGAGCGCGGACTCGACCTGGAGGAGCTGCGGGCCGAGGGCTAGGGGCGGGGTCGGCGTGGTACATGCGCTCTCCTGCCTCGATGCGGAGTGCCAGCCGGTTCTGCGCCGGCGGCAGCGGGCAGGTGGCGTACGGGGAGAAGACGCAGGGCGGGTTGTAGGCCAGGTTGAAGTCGACGATCACGGACCCATCCCCGATGGGCGGCTCGGAGTACAGGTAGCGGCCGCCGCCGTAGGTATCGGTCCGGTTGGTGGCGTCGCCGAAGATGAGCCACAGGCTGCCGTCCGCCTCACCCGGGAGGGCGGCGATCCGCCAGCTGGCCCGGTCGCGCTCGAACCGGACCGTCCCTGGGGTCGTCTCGCGGATCAGCGCCCCGGTGATGTCGCGCGTCTCCAGGATCGCGCCGGCGGGTGCCGGCTCGAACTGCGCGACCAGGCGCCACGACGGGTCGATCGCGAAATGCTCCATCCCCCTGAAATGCTCGATCGCCGGGGCCGCCGCATCGCGGACCCGGAGCGCCAGCCGCTGGCCGCGTCGGATCAGGTGGAACCGAAGCGTTCCCAGCTCGAGCACCGTCGGATGCTCGTCGCGGTCGTCGTCGAGCACCATCTCGCCGACCGGCTTTCCGGCGTGGAGCACCTCGACGCCGGCATGCGGCACCAGCCGGACGTGGTCGTCCTCGACCATGAGCGAGCCGATCCGCGGCGGGATCTCGTGGCCGTGCAGCACGACCTGGTTGGCAGGGTGCGCCCCGACGTGGTTCTCCCCCGGCTCGAGCCAGTGCAGCCCGACCAGCGCCAGCCAGCCATCCGGGCTGCGCAGCCGCCTGTCGCGGGCGGCGCGCCATACAGCCACCTGCGCGGCGTGCTCCTCGGGGGTCATCGGTCAGTCGTGGGCCGTCGGTGGTCGCAGGTCCGCGAAGCCGGCGGCGCGCTGGTAGGCATCGGCGACGCGCAGCACGGTGGCCTCGTCGAAGGCCCGCCCGATCACCTGGAACCCGACCGGCAGCCCATCCGACAGCCCGCATGGCACCGATATCCCCGGCAGCCCGGCGATGTTGACCGGCAACGTACAGGCGTCGTTGAGGTACATCAGCAGGGGATCATCGGTCTTGCTGCCGATCTTGAAGGCGACCGATGGCGAGGTCGGCGCCAGCAGGGCGTCGACGGTCGAGAGGACCGCGTCGAACTCGGCCTTGATCAGGGTGCGCACCTGCTGCGCCTTGAGGTAGTAGGCGTCGTAGTAGCCGGCCGACAGGGCATACGTGCCCAGGATGATGCGACGCTTGACCTCGGGCCCGAAGCCGGCGCCCCGGGTGGCGAGGTAGTTCTCCATCAGGTCGTCGCTGCCCGCCGAGAGGCCGTAGCGCACGCCGTCATATCGGGCCAGGTTGGCGCTCGCCTCGGCCGGGGTGATGATGTAGTAGGTCGCCAGGCCGTGGTCGGTGGAGGGCAGCGAGACCTCGACGATCTCGGCGCCCAACCCCTCCATGACGCCGATACCGGCCCGCACCGCACGCTCGACCCCCGACTCCATGCCCGCCACGAAGTACTCGCGTGGCACGCCCAGACGCAGACCCTTCACGTCGCCCGTCAGCGCCGCCCCGTAGTCGGGCACCGGCGCGTCGATGCTGGTCGAGTCGCGCGGATCGTGGCCAGCCAGGGCCTGGAGCACGGCCGCGGCATCGCCCACCGAGCGCGCCAGCGGGCCGCATTGGTCGAGCGACGAGGCGAAGGCCACCATCCCGTATCGGCTCACCCGCCCGTAGGTCGGCTTCAGGCCGACGATGCCGGAAAGCGAGGCGGGCTGGCGGATGGAGCCGCCCGTATCGGTTCCGGTGGCGAAAAAGGCCTGCCCCGATGCCACCGCCGCGGCCGATCCGCCGCTGCTGCCACCCGGGACCGTCGAAGGGTCCCACGGGTTGTGGACCGGACCGAAGGCGCTGTTCTCGTTGCTGGAGCCCATGGCGAACTCGTCCAGGTTGGTCTTGCCGAGCAGGACCGCGCCGGCGGCGGTGAGCCGCTCCTCGGCGTCCGAGGCGTAGGCGCAGCGATAGCCCTTCAGGATCCGCGAGCCGGCGGTGGTCGGCAGGCCGCCGTTCGGCTGCCCATCGTCGTCCAGGGCGCGCGTCACAAAGATGTCCTTGAGAGCGTACGGGATGCCGAGCAGCGGCTTCGCCGCCCCCTCGCCCGCGGCGAGCGCTCGATCCGCGGCGTCGGCCGCGGCCAGCGCGCGCTCCTTCCCCACCGCCAGGAAGGTGTTCAGGGCCGTGCCATCGCGCGAGATGCGGGCCAGGCAGGCCTCCGTGAGGTCGCGCGATGAGACCTCGCGACGGCGAAGCAGCTCACCGACCTGGGTGATGGTGCGGTCGGCGAGCGGGAGCGGGTCGGCCATCTCGCTAGCGCCCCTCTTCCAGCACGACCGGGACGCGCAGCAGGCCGCCCTCGCGGCGCGGCGCCTCGGCCAGCGCGGCCTCGCGGCTCATGGGTGCGCGCGCCACGTCGTCGCGCATCACGTTCTCGAGCGCGATCACCT
Source organism: Candidatus Limnocylindria bacterium (assembly GCA_041495495.1). GTDB lineage: Bacteria > Chloroflexota > Limnocylindria > QHBO01 > QHBO01 > CF-167. The sequence continues at coordinate 20,552 of JBGQCU010000016.1, read as the reverse complement.
GGGCCGTCGGTCCCACCGAGCTGGTGTCGACCTCGGACAGCTTGCCAACCGCCTCAAGGATCCTGCTCAGCTGCGGGACCAGGCGCTCGATCTCGTCATCCGTCAGGCCAAGGCGGGCGAGGCGGGCGACCTGCTCGACGTCGGAACGGCTGATCATGGCCCGATGCTAGCAGGGGACGGCAGAGCGGCGGCGCTCATGCGCTCAGCCGGGGAAGGAGCGCTCCCCGAGCGCCGGTCGCACTGTAATTCTCACCGGTGGAGGCGTACGCAAATGAGCCGGCGCTGTGAGTGATGGGGATGCACGTACCTCTCGCGGGGTGAGAGATAGGGCGTCCGCGAGGCGCTGGCCTAGAGAGTGTTCTCCGTGCGTGAGAAATATGGGCGGGCTGAGACGCGGCGCGCTGGGACGCGGCGCGCTGGGACGCGGCGGACTGGGCCGGGCTGCGACGGGCTGCGCCGGTCGCCCCGCGAAATCACGCCGCGGCTCCGGAGTCATCTGGCACGATTGCCGAACATGCCCGCCACCGACGAGCCGCGCGTCCTCGCGATCCCGATCCCGGGCGGTCGGATCGAGGCGATCCTGCTGCCCGGCGGCCCGGGCCGCCCGCTTCTCGTGCTGGGCGGGGTGGAAACCGGCCTGCGACCGATGAGCGGCTCCGAGCATGCCCACCTGCGCCGATGGGAACGACGTACCGCGCACCGCCCGGTCGTGGTGATGGGGCGCCCGTTGCCCGCTGACCCGCGCGACGCGGTGCGAATGATGCACCCGCGCACCATGGCCGCCACGGTGGCGCGTGGTCTTCGCGCGCTGCGCCCGATCGTGCCGCCGCTGGCGGTGGAGGCGGAATCGGGCGGAGGACGCATCTCGCTCTGGCTCACGATCGACCACCCCGACCTGGTGGCGCGCCTGGTGCTCTCATCGGTCGCCTCGGAGACGTCGCCGGACTCGGCCATGACCGCGCGCATGGCACAGTGGCTCGAGCTGGCCGAGCGCGGGGCGTGGGCCGACTTCTTCGCCCACCTGGCGCTGCAGCTCAAGCCGGCGGGGAGCGTGCATGCCGAGGCGTTCGAGGTGACGCCGCATTTCCAGCCGCACCCCTCCACCCCGGAGCGATTCATCGGTGAGCTGCGCGCGACGCTCGACCCCACCTCCTTCGTCACCGATCGGCTTGGGGAGATCTCAGTCCCGACCCTCATCCTGGCGGGAGGCCAGGACCAGGTCGTGCCGCTCGCCTCCACGCAGCTCGTCGCGGATCGCATCCCCGGCGCGCGGTTCGCGGTGGACCCCGAATGCGGGCATGCCCTTCGCACCACCTTCCGCGGCTACGACGAGATCGTGGAGGCGTTCCTGGCGGAGGGCGACTGAGGGCGGATCCCAGCGGTGAGCAGCACGGCTCCCGCCACGGCCACCGCCGCGCTCAGGACGAAGGACGGCCCGTAGCCCCAGCGGCCGACGACCGCGCCCACGGCGACTGGCCCGAGCCCGAAAGCCACATCCAGGAACGCCGTGTACGTACCGAGCGCCGCTCCCCGCTCGGAGTCGGGCACCGATGAAACGACCAGCAGGCTGAGCGCCGGAAAGATGAAGGCCACCCCCACCGCGAACAGGATGGTGCCGACCATCAGCCCCGTCGGATCGGCCCACAGCCCGATGGTCAGCAGCCCCGCCGCCCCGACCAGGAGCGCGAGCCCCGACAGGCGGTGCGCCCCGATGCGGTCCGGCAGCCTGGCGCCGACGATCCGCAGGCCGATCACCACGGCCGCGTAGACGGACAGGTACGGTGCAGCGCCCTTGAGCCCCAGGTGCAGGGCATAGAGCGACACGAAGGCAAAGTAGCCGGCCATCCCCCAGCCGCCGGCGAGCAGCACGAGGCCCGGCATGAGCCCGCGCGGATGGAGCAACCGGGTTGGCTGGCTGTCGCCGCCGCTCGTCGGGCGCGTGTCCGGCACCCCAAGGGCGAGCAGGCCGGAAAGCACGGCGATGCCGGCTGCCACGACCCAGACCGCGTTGAAGCTGAAGCCGGCGAGGATCGCCTCGCCAATCGGCGGGCCGACGCCGAGGCCCACGTACAGGGCCAGGCTGAAGTAGCTGAGGGCCTCGCCCTGCCGGCCATCGGGCGCGAGGTCGGTGGCGGCGGCGAAGGCGGCCACGAAGATGAAGGCCTCGGCGGCGCCGGCCAACAGTCGCGCCGCCACGAAGACGGGCAGGCTGACAGCGACCACGTACAGGAGCAGCGCTGCAGTGAGGAGCGTCGAGCCGACCAGCATCATCGGGCGCCGCCCGTATCGATCCGACAGACGCCCGGTCCACGGGCGCAGGAGCAGCGCCGTCACGCTGAATGCGCCGATCGAAAGGCCGACCCCCAGCGAGTCCGCGCCCAGCGGCCCGGCCGCGAAGCGCGGGGCGGTCGGCAACGTCAGCCCATCGGCCAGGAAGTAGGCCAGCGTGGCGGCCGAGAGGATCGCAAACGCGCCTGTGAAGAGGCGCGTGGGCGCCTCCGATCTCACTCCGCCGCTCCGGCCAGCAATCGCCGGAAACCCTCCTCGTCCACCACGGGCACGCCGAGCTTCTTGGCCCTGGCCAGCTTGCTGCCCGCCTTCTCGCCGGCGACCAGGTAATCGGTCCTTGCGCTCACCGATCCGGCCGCGTGGCCGCCGGCGGCGCGAATCGCCTCCTCGGCCGCCTCCCGGCTGAAGCCGGCCAGGCTACCCGTCACCACCAGCGTCTTGCCGGCGAGCGGCCCCTCGCCGGCCTCGACTGCCGCGCCGGGCGCCGGCGCCTCGGCCACGACCCCGGCATCCAGCAGGGCGTGGAGCGTGCCGCGGGTGTGATCGTCGCTGAAGTAGCCGGCGATTCCCTCCGCCACCACCGCCCCGATCCCGAAGACGGCGGTCAGCTCATCGGCGCTGGCGCCCCGCAGCCGATCTGCGACGCGCCGCGTCCAGGCCGCCTCGTCCTCCTCCTGACCTCGCGGCACTTCCCGGCCGAGCCAGGCGGCCAGGTCGATCGCGGTCTGCTCCCCCACGTGCCGGATGCCGAGCGAGTTGAGGATGCGGGCCAGCGGCCGGCGCCGCGCGGTCTGGATCGCGGCGTACAGGTTCTCCGCGGACTTGCGGGCGTATCGGTCCAGGCCTTCCAGCGTCTCGACGCTGAGCCGGAAGATGTCCGCCGGCTCGCCCAGCAGGCCGCGCTCCGCGAGCTGGTTGACGACCGCGTAGCCGGCCCCCTCGATGTCCATCCCGCCTCGCCCGGTGAAGTGCAGCAGGGCCCCGATGCGCTGGGCCGGGCACCACGGGTTGGGGCAGCGCGATACGACCTCCCCCTCCTCACGCACGGCCGCGGTACCGCACACCGGACACGCCGAGGGCATCTCCCAGACCGTTTCGGAGCCGTCGCGCGCGTCGATCACCGCGCTGACCACCTCCGGGATCACGTCGCCGGCCCGCTGCAGGACGACCGTGTCGCCAAGGCGCAGGTCCCTGCGCCGGATCTCGTCGATGTTGTGCAGCGTGGCGTTGCGCACCGTCGTGCCGCCGACGAAGACGGGGGTCACGTGCGCCACCGGGGTCAGCGCCCCCGTCCGCCCGACGTAGACCTCGATCGCCTCCAGCTTGGTGGTGACCTGCTGGGCCGGGAACTTGTACGCGGTTGCCCAGCGCGGCGCGCGGGACACGAAGCCGAGCCGCTGCTGCTGCTCGACGCTGTCGACCTTGATGACGATCCCATCGGTCTCGTAATCGAGGGCCTTGCGAGCGTCCGCCCACTCCTCCACGTAGCCGATCACGGCCTCGGCCCCCTCGACCCGACGCGCGTGCGGGTTGACCGGGAAGCCGAGCCGGCGCAGCAGCTCGAGGCTGTCGGTGTGGGTGGCCAGCCCCGGCACCCCCACCACCTGGTAGCACCAGACCGACAGGCGCCGCCCCGCGGTGACCCCCGGATCCTTCTGGCGCACCGTCCCGGCGGCGGTGTTGCGAGCGTTGGCGTAGAGCGGCTTTCCCTCCCGCTCGAGCTGCTCGTTGAGCGCCGCGAACGCCCCACGCGGCATGAAGACCTCGCCGCGCACTTCCAGCCGATCCCCCGGTGGGTCCTCGCGCAGGCGCAGCGGAATGGCACGCAGCGTGCGCAGGTTGGGGGTCACATCCTCGCCGGTGCTGCCGTCGCCGCGGGTCGCGCCGCGCACGAAGCTGCGTCCGGAGTAGCGCAGGCTGATCGCCAGGCCATCGATCTTCAGCTCGCAGACGTAGGCCACGCCCGGATCGCCCTCCCCCAGCCCGAGGCCCTTCCGCACCCGCGCGTCGAAGTCGCGCAGCTCATCGTGGCCGAAGGCATTGCCGAGGGAGAGCATCGGCACCTCGTGCCGCACTTCGGCAAAGGCCGATGACGGCGCCGCGCCAACCCGCTGGGTCGGCGAGTCGGGAGTGGCCAGCTCGGGGTGCGCCGCCTCCAGCTCGGTCAGCTCCCGCAGAAGGCGGTCGTACTCGGCGTCCTCGATGGTCGGGTGGTCGAGGACGTGGTAGCGGTAGTTGGCGTCGTCGATCGCGGCCCGCAGCACCTCCGCCCGAGTGGCCGGATCAGCCGCCATCGGCCTCGTCGTCGCCCTCATCGGCCCCGTTGGAGGCGTCGAACCAGGAGCGGATGTCGAGGGTGTGCTCGCGGTAGTGATCGGCCCCGTCGAACGCGATGATCTCCTCGAGCGTGTCGCCATCCGCGTCGCGCTCGTCGAGCGAGTCGGCGTCGACGGCCGCCAGCCGGACTGCGAACTGCTCGAAGGCGCCCTGCTCGCGCGAGGCGGCGGTGGCGTAATCCGTCTCGGCGGCGACCCGCGCCACCACCGCGTTGCGGTCGTCGACGGAGAGCTCGTCCCTGCCGAACTCGGCCAGCTCTCCCAGCTCGGCCCGATGCAGCGACTCGGCCGCATGCCCGGCCCAGTAGCCGACGTGCGCCAGCAGCTCGCGCGCCGACCAGTCCCCAACGAGGCCGGGCGCCGTGCGCAGGGCCGGGTCGATATCACCGATGGCCGCCAGGAACTCGTCGCGCGCGGCGCGCAGCCCGTCGAGCAGGGCCTGAACGTGAGCGGTGGGAGCGGGATCGGCCATGCGGCGGATTCTAGGGGTCAGGTCCGCTCAAGGCCGGCGTAGGCGGCGATCAGCTCCTTGACCCCCTGCCCGACGAAGGCGACGGTCACCCACTCGTCGCCCTTCTCGAGGCGGCTGGAGACCACGATCCCCTCCCCGAAGCGCCGGTGCCGGACGTGATCGCCGGCATGCCAGGCAGCCTCGCCGGGCGTGGCCGTGGCGACCGCATCCGGGCCGGTGGCAACGAAGGCGCCAGTGCCCAGGTCCAACTCGCCGCCCGACTCGTAGTGGGCCTGCGCCACGCGCTCCCGGGCCGCGTCCAGCTCCCGACCGATCGGCACCGGCGCCGACAGGTCCGGCAGGTTCACCGGCCGCAGGTGCTCGCCGACCCGGTGCCGCGGCGAGCGGTAGCCGCCGGGCAGCCATTCGTCGTCGTCGGTCCCGCGTCGCTGCCATCCGCCCTGCGCGCCCCATGCCCGACGGAACGGGGTGCCGGCGTCACGATCGGCCTCCAGCAGCTCCTCCGGCAGCTCCGCCAGGAAGCGCGACGGCTCGCTGGCGGCGCCGACGCCCCAGGTCGAGCGGTGGTTGGCGTGGACCAGGTACAGCCGATCCTTGGCGCGGGTCATGCCAACGTACGCCAGGCGCCGCTCCTCCTCCAGCTCGCGGTCGTCCTCCAGCGCACGGCGGTGGGGCAGCAGCCCCTCCTCCAGCCCCACGATGAAGACGACCGGGAACTCCAGGCCCTTGGCGGCGTGCAGCGTGATCAGCGTCACGCGGTCCGGCCGATCCTCGAGCTCGTCCTGGTCGCTGACCAGCGCCACCTCCTCCAGGAAGCGCTCGAGCCCCTCGGGGATGGCCAGCTCGTCGAACTCCGCGGCGTGGTTGCGCAGCTCGAGGAGGTTCGTCCAGCGCTCCTCCCCGTCATCGGTCCCGTCCTGGAGCTGTTCGCGCAGGCCGGTGCGCTCGTAGACGGCGTCGAAGAGAGCGGACGGGAGCTCGGCCGCGGCAATCGCCGCGAACCCGCGCACCAGCTCGGCGAAGCCGGCCAGCGCGGTGCGGGCACGCGGCGCCAGGTTGGGATTCTCACCGGCCCGCTCGATGGCGTCCCATAGCGTCCCGCCGCGCGCATCGGCCGAGGCGCGCAGCTCCTCCATCGTCTTTTCTCCGATCCCGCGGGCCGGGACGTTGACGACCCGCTCCAGCGCCACGCGGTCGGACGTATTGCGCGACAGGCGCACGTAGCCGAGCGCGTCCTTCACCTCCCGCCGCTCGTAGAAGCGGGTGCCACCCACCAGCTGGTACGGGATCCCGAAGCGGACGAACGCCTCCTCCAGCACGCGGCTCTGGGCGTTGATGCGGTAGGTGACCGCGATCTCGCCGTAGCGAAGGGAGCCGTCCTCGTCATCGGCTCGCTGGGTCAGCATGCCGGTCAGCGAGCCGCGACCTCCCTTGCCGGTCAGGCGCTCGACCTGGCGGGCGACGAACTCGGCCTCCTCGTACTCGTTGTAGGCGTCGAAGAGGGTGATCGCAGTGCCCGTCCCGCGATCGGTCCACAGCTTCTTCTCCTTGCGCCCCTGGTTGCGGGAGACGACGGCATGGGCTGCGTCCAGGATCGTCTGCGTGGAGCGATAGTTCTGCTCCAGCTTCACCACCTTGGTGGTCGGGTGGTCGCGCTCGAAGTCCAGGATGTTGCGCAGGTCGGCACCCCGCCACGAGTAGATGCTCTGGTCGTCGTCGCCCACCACCGCCAGGTTGCCGTGCTTCGCGGCCAGCAGGCTGCAGAGCAGGTACTGCGCCCGGTTGGTGTCCTGGTACTCGTCGACCAGGATCTGCTGCCAGCGGCCCTGGTAGCGGGCCAGCACGTCGGGGTGCTGCTCGAACAGGAACACGGCGCGCATCAGCAGGTCGTCGAAGTCGACCGCGTCGTCCTCGGTGAGCTGCTTCTGGTACGCGTCGTAGACGCGGGCCGCGGTCTCGTCGTAGTAGTTCGCCGCCTGCCGGGTCGCCGTGGCCGGGTCGGCCAGCTCGTCCTTGCGCTGCCCGATCCAGGCCAGCATTCCTGCCGGCGCAAAGCGCTTCTCATCGAGGTCCAGGCGACGCAGGATGCCCTTCACCATGGCCACCTGGTCGGCCCGGTCATAGATGGTGAAGGACCGCGACAGGCCGATGGCGCCGCCGTCGCGGCGCAGGATCCGCGCGCAGATGGCATGGAACGTGCCGATGGTGGCCTCCCTGGCCGCCTCCTCGCCGATCAGCCCCGCGATCCGCTCGCGCATCTCGTTGGCCGCCTTGTTGGTGAAGGTGACGGCCACGATCTGCCAGGGCTTGGTGCCGGTGGCGACCAGGTACGCGACGCGATGCGCCAGCACCCGCGTCTTGCCGGACCCCGCTCCGGCCAGGATCAGGAGCGGCCCGCTGGTGTGGGAGACGGCCTCGGCCTGGGGTTGGTTGAGGCGGGCAAGGATCTCCTGAGGGGAACGCGGACCGGGGTGCTTGGCGCCATGGGGGGGCATCCCGCCGATTCTAGCCCGGGCAGGCGATCAACCCCAGCACCACCGCTACTACCCCGATGGCCGCGCCACATCGGTCATGGCAGGAACTCTGACAGCGGCGTCGCGCTGCACGCGTTGGCGAGGCAGGGCAGGCCCAGCGCGTCCTCGATTGTCCGCAGCACGCCGTAGTGGTTATGGGTCGTGGCCGAGGTAACGCCCGACAGGCCCTGTCGAGCGACCAGCGTGAAGATGTTGCCGCCACCGTTGGCGCTGGAGGATCCCTCATCGAACGTGACGATCAGCAGCGTGTGCGTCCAGTCGGCGCTGTTGAAGACGTGCGGCAAGAACGCCGCAAGGAAGGCATCCCCCGTCGCCAGCGAGCAATCATGCATGTCGTTGCACAGGTTCGGAGCCACGAACGCGACGTCGAAGGCGGTCGGATTGAAGGCGGCGAGGGGTTGAATCTTGGCGCACTCGGTGGCGCTGTTCTGAACCGCGGTGAAGCTGATGGCCGGCTCGTGTTTGCGGACATACGTCCCGGCCACCCCTGCCCCGTCGATGCCGCCACTCGCAGACGAACCGGTAAAGCAGTTTCCAGGCACATCCTGGGCGTAGACCCGCCACTGCTTGCCCGCCGCCGTAACCTGGCTGGCGAGGGTCTCAGCCGTGATGTTGTAGACGCCGTCGTCGGTGACTCCCTGGGTCGAGCCAGACCAGAAGGCGAGATAGTTCGGCTCGCTCGGATGGCTGACCCCGTACATCTTCGTCGCGCGTCCGTACTGGTTCGAGAGGCCATACAGGTAGGGCATCGACGAGGCGGTGATGGCGGATGCCTCCTCGTTTTCCATCCAGACCACGACGACGCGGTTGATGGCGCCTCCCGGCTGGGGCGGCGGCGGAATCGGCGTCGGGTTGGGTTTCGGCGTGGCGATCGGCGTCGGGTTGGGTTTCGGCGTGGCGGTTGGCGCGGGTTTGGGCCTGGGGGTTGCCGTGGAGCTGGGCTTCGGCGTCGCGGTTGGCGTGGAGCCAGACTTCGGCGTCGCGGTTGGCGTGGAGCTGGGGTTGAGCGGCGCGATCGGCGCCTGGACCACTCCCCGCGCGGGAGCCGGAGTCTCGGCGGCAGGTGGCGTCTGTGATCCCAACGGGTTCGCCTCGGGGGTGGCGGTCGGCGTCGGCCCCAACCTTGCGGCTCTCGTTGCCGGGCGCACGGTGAAGGTCGCCGTGCCTGCGACCGATAGCGGCCGCGAGCTCCGACGGCTTCGCGATGTGGTCGTGGCGTCCACCAGGTGGGCACCGGGCTCGGCGGTCATGGGGATCGTCAGCGACACATGGAAGCGCCCGGATCCGTCGGCGTGGAACCGCGGCATTCCGCTCGTGCTGCCATCGAATCGCAGCTGCCCGGTCGCTCCGGGCACGAAGTTCGCGCCCGTCGCCGTAATCGTGCTGCCTCCCTGTCCCGCCGCTGGATTGAGGATCACCGCCGGGAGTTGGGTGGAGGCAAGCGCCATGACGAGGGGGATGACCAGGGCCGGCAGCAAGCCGACCATGATGAGGGTGTTCAGCCGGCTGACCCAGCTTCGCTGCGGCGGCGCTGATTCCCTTCGCCGCCTCGGCGGCTCCGGACGGGACGAGCGCAACGAAGGCGAAAGGGACTTGTATCGCATGGGGAGGGGGCCTCGGATAGCGTGGGCGCATCCGTCGTTCCAACAGCCTGACGGACGCGTCTCCGCTACGGCGTAGCCCCTTGGTCCCGCGAACGACCATGAATTTGTCCTACGGGATCGGCCCCCGAGGCGCCCGGCCTAGTGCTCGGTCACGGCCTCCACCTGGACCCCGGCGCCGGGACCCTGCAGGAGCGAGGGCCACTCGGCCGCCATGGCGCACGCCTCGTCAAGGCTGTCAGCCTCGACGATGATCACGCCGCCCAGCAGCTCCTTGCCCTCGATGAATGGTCCGTCAGTCATGACCGGCTGTCCGGCCCGTCGACGGACGGTGCGGCTCACTTTCGGCCAGGCCAGGTCGGCGCCGGCGCGGATCCGGTCACCGTGCTTCGCGAACCAGGCGATGTGATCCTCAAGCGACGCGGCGCGCTCCTCCTCGGCAAGGGAGAGCCAGCGCTCGGCGTAGTCCGGATCGGGATAGGTGAAGAGGACGAAGCGCATCGGGTTGATCCTCGGCGGTGGCACGCAGCGGGGTGCCGTCCGAACCCTACGACGAATGGCCCGCCCCGCGAATCGACGAAACGACGCGACTCGTGGCGCCGCGCCGGCTTGGCGGCAGCCTACGGGAAAGGTGCACCGCAGTCCCGCGGCCCGGGATCCGTCAGCGTCGCAGGAGCGGCGAACCTGACGCTTGCGATCAGGTCGTCGAGCTGCTGGCGGAACGCCGACACGCCAGGGCCCCGGTACATGGCGGAGATCCGATAGGTGGCGACCGTGCTACCCGGGGCAGCAATCACCCAGGTCCGCCATTCATCTGAGTGGTAGTAGTCCGCCTGGTTCACGGTGTAGTCCGTCTGCAGGGTGGGTCGGCCATCAACCCGCATGAGGCGTCCCTGTGCTGGCGGGTCGCCTGGCCCCCGGCCGGCCAGGTCGCTGCGATCAACACCGACCTCGCAGATGTCGTGCCCGAACATCTGCCCGGAACTCAGCTCAACACTGATCTGGCTCGGATCGAGTCGGAGTCCGTAATGGCAGTTCAGATCGGTCGGCAAGCACAGCCCCCACGGTTGCGTCCCGATGATCGCGATCGTCGACCCGAATCCGGTCGACGGCCAACCCAGATCGCTGACCTTCCAGCCGGCTGGATACGAGAGCAAGATCCCGCTTCCGCGGAAGACCCGCGTCCCAGGCGCGAAGGGCTCCCCGCTTCGCGTGAGCGACCACAGCACGCCCGCGATCCCGGCAAGGACGAGCAGCAGCACGACCACGCGCAGGTTCAAGCGTCTCGCCCCGTGCGGCTGGCCCAACAAGGATGGCATCCTGCCAAAGCATTCTGGGGCCAGTGGATCGCGTCAAGGTGCGGATGGCAGGCTGAGAGGCGGGCCCCCACGGATGGGACACCCGCCTCTCGGCTCGTCTCGTGCGTGAGTCCGGCTGGCGCGGACGCCAGCGGACGCTATCGAAGCCTCTAGTAGTCCATCCCGCCGCCGCCCATGCCGGGCATCGGCGCCTTCTCCTTCTCGGGGAGATCGGTGATGATCGTCTCGGTGGTCAGCAGCAGGGCCGCCACCGAGGCGGCGTTCTCGAGCGCCGAGCGGGTCACCTTGGCCGGGTCGATGATGCCGGCCGCGAACATATCGGTGTACTCGGCCTTCTGAGCGTCCCAGCCGTTGCCGGGCTTCATCTTGCGCACCGCCTCGACGACGACCGATCCCTCCCAGCCGCCGTTCGCGGCGATCTGGCGCATCGGCTCCTCGAGCGCGCGGCGCAGGATGTTGACCCCGGTCATCTCGTCACCGAGCGCCTCGACCTTGTCGAGCGCCGGGACGGCGTGGAGCAGGACCGAGCCGCCACCGGCGACCATCCCCTCCTCTACGCCGGCACGAGCCGCCGACAGGGCGTCCTCGATGCGGTGCTTCTTCTCCTTCAACTCGACCTCGGTGGCAGCGCCGACCTTGAGGATCGCCACGCCGCCGGAGAGCTTGGCCAGCCGCTCCTGCAGCTTCTCGCGGTCGAAGTCCGAGGTGGTGTCCTCGATCTGGAGCTTGATCTGGCTCTTGCGACCCTCGATCGCCTTCGGATCGCCCTTCCCCTCGACGATGGTGGTGTTGTCCTTGGTGGCGGTCACGCGACGCGCCTGGCCGAGGTCCTCGAGGGTCACGCTGTCGAGCTTGCGGCCCACCTCCTCGGAGATGACCCGCGCGCCGGTCAGGGTGGCGATGTCCTCGAGCATCGCCTTGCGGCGATCGCCGAAGCCCGGAGCCTTGATGGCCAGCACGTTGATCGTGCCGCGCAGCTTGTTGACGACCAGGGTGGCGAGCGCCTCGCCGTCCACGTCCTCGGCCACGATCAGGAGCGGCTTGCCGACCTGCACGACCTTCTCGAGGGTCGGCAGGATGTCCGCCACGGCGCTGATCTTCTTGTCGGTGACCAGGATGAACGGCGCCTCGAGCGTCGCCTCCATGCGGCCCGACTCATTGGAGGTGACCATGTAGGCGCTGACGTAGCCCCGATCGAGCTGCATCCCCTCGACGTACTCCTTGTCGAGCTTGAGCCCCTGGCTCTCCTCGACGGTGACCACGCCGTCCTTGCCGACGCGCTCCATGACCTCGGCGATGATCTCGCCGATCTCGGTGTCGCGGGCGCTGATGGCCGCGATGTGCGCGATATCTTCCTTGCTGTCGACCGGCTTGCTGAGCCGCTTGATCTCCTCGACCACGGCCGCGACGCCGCGCTCGATGCCGCGCTTGAGGGCCATCGGGTTGGCGCCGGCGGTCACGTTGCGCAGGCCCTCGGTGATGATCGCCTGGGCCAGCACGATGCTGGTGGTCGTGCCGTCGCCGGCCACGTCGTTGGTCTTGGCCGCGACCTCCTCGAGCAGCTGGGCCCCCATGTTCTCGTAGGGATCCTCAAGCTCGATGTCGCGCGCGATGGTGACGCCGTCGTTGGTGATCGTCGGCGATCCGTACTTCTTGTCAAGGAGCGCATAGCGGCCGCGCGGGCCAAGGGTGACCTTGACGGCATCGGCCATCTTGTCGACCCCGCGCTTGAGCGCGCGTCGTGCCTCCTCGTCGAACAGGAGCTGCTTTGCCACGGTGTTGTTCGTCCTCCTGAATCTGCCGCCGGTCAAGCCGGTCGGGTTCCGCTACTCGATGACCGCCAGGACGTCCTTCTGGGAGAGGATCAGCAGCTCCTCGTCATCCAGCTTGAACTCCGTCCCGGCGTACTTCTGGAACAGGATCTTCTGACCGACCTTGACCTCGATCGGCTCGCGGGTGCCGTCGTCCAGGGTGCGACCCGGGCCGACCGCCAGGATCGTCCCCTCCTGGGGGCGCTCCTTGACCGTATCGGGCAGGACGATGCCGCTCTTGGTCATCTCCTCCCGGGCGCTTGGCTTGACGACCAGCCGGTCGCCGAGGGGCTTGAGCTTGGTCTTCGTTGCGACCTTGGTGGCCATGTGTGCGTGTTGCCTCCTAGACCGATGATGTGCGGGCGCGAACTTGCTCGCAGCGGGAGAGCCGGCAGGGCCGATGCGACCGGGGTGCTGGCACTCTACCGCAGAGAGTGCTAACGCACTTTAGCCTCCCCGCGCGGACGCTGTCAAGAAACCGCGACGGAACCCAGCAGGCGCCGATACGCGCCTGCGGTCTCGGCGGCAATGGCCTCGGGCGTCGCGGTCCGCAGGCGAGCCAGCTCGGCCGCGACCCGCAGCGCGGTGGTGGGCTCGTTGCGCTGCCCTCCTCCGCCTGGGGCCAGCCAGGGCGAGTCGGTCTCGACCAGGAACGTCCCCTCGGGGAGTGCCGCCGCGGCGGCCCGCGGCCCGAGGGCCGAGGAGAAGCTGACCGGCAGCGCGAAGCTGATCAGGTAGCCCGCCGCGGCCAGGTCGAGCGCCAGGCCTGCATCGCCGGAGAAGCAATGGAGCACACCACGCAGCTGGTGCCCTGCTGGGCCCGGCCAGGCGAGGAGCGCCTCGCGGACCTCGGCATGCGCCTCGCGGTCATGGACCAGCACCGGCTTGCCGACCGCGGCGGCGATCTCCAGCTGGCGCGCCAGCGCGGCCTGCTGCACCGCCCGCGGCGACAGGTTGCGGTGGAAGTCCAGCCCGATCTCCCCCACCGCCACCACCCGCGGGTGCGCCGCCAGGCTCGCCAAATCGTCCCAATCGGCCGCTGCGGGCGCGGAGGCGTAGTGGGGATGCACCCCGACCGCCGCGTCGATCAGCCCGGGATGCGCCTCGGCCAGCGCGATCGCGGCACGGGACGAGGCCAGGTCGTAACCGGGCACCAGGATGCGAGCGATTCCCGCCTCCACGGCCCGCTCGATGACGGCCTCGCGATCGGCGTCGAAGGCGGGGTCCTGAAGGTGGCAATGGGAGTCGAGCAGGCCAGCCAGGTGGGCCGGCGCGCGGCTGCGGCTCAGGGGGCGCTCCCGGCCTCGGCCGGCTCGTCGGCCGGCAGCTCGACCCGTGGGAAGAGTGGGATCGCATCGCCGGTCGTCCACCCGTCCGCAACGGCTCCCCACGCCAGCAGCCGCTCCAGGCCCGGTCCACCGCCGCCGCGGGCGTCATACGGTGCCGGCACGCCGAGCTGGGCGTGCAGCGTCGCGGCGGCCGACGGCGTAAAGGGCGCCATCAGGTGGCCGAGGATGCGGCACGTCTCGGCCATGGCGGCCAGGATCGCGGCCACGCGTGCCGAGTCCCCCTCCCTGTGGCGTGCCCAGGGAGCCTGCGACTCGGCGTAGCCGTTGGCGGCGCGGGTCAGCTCCATGACCGCGGCCAGCGCCTCGTCGAGGTGGTGACGCCCCATGGCCGCGTGGTAGGACTCGACCGCGGCGGCCGCGGCGCCGCGTAGCTCTTCGTCGGCCGCGGCCACGGCGTTGGCGATCGCCGGCAGCGCCCCGCCCAGGTAGCGTGCGCTCATGCTGACCGTTCGGTTGAGCAGGTTGCCGAGGTCGTTGGCCAGGTCGGCGTTGTAGCGTCGCACGAGCCCCTCGAAGGTGATGTCCCCGTCCCGATCGAAGGGGATCTCGCGCAGGACGAGGTAGCGGATGCCGTCGACCCCGAACAGGCGCACCGCTTCGTCGGGATCGAGCACGTTGCCGCGCGTCTTCGACATCTTCTCGCCGCGCAGCAGCATGAAGCCGTGGGCGAAGACCTGGCGCGGCAGGGGGAGGCCGGCGCTCATCAGCATCGCCGGCCAGTACAGGCAATGGAAGCGCGTGATGTTCTTGCCGATGACGTGCAGGTCGGCCGGCCAGAATCGGGCGAAGCTCTCAGCGTCATCGGGGAAGCCGGCGCCGGTCACGTAATTGGTCAGCGCGTCGAACCAGACGTAGATGCGATGCGCCTCGTCGCCGGGGAACGGGATTCCCCAGCTCGATCCCGCCCGGCTGACCGAGAAATCGGTCAGGCCGTCGCGCAGCCAGGCGAGCACCTCGTTGCGGAAGTGCTCCGGCTCACAGAACGAGGGATTGTCTGCGTACAGCTTCTCCAGCGCTTCCTGGTAGCGCGACAGGCGGAAGAAGTAGTTCTCCTCCTCGAGCCACTCCAGCTCGAGGGTCGGGTGGTCGGGACAGCGGCCGTCGATGATCTGGGAATCGGTCTTGAACTCGTTGTCGCCGGTGCAATACCAGCCGGCGTAGGTGCCCTTGTAGATGTCGCCGGCGGCCTGGGCGCGACGCACCATCTCGGTCGAGGCGGCGAGGTGGTCCGGGTCGGTCGTGCGGATGAAGCGGTCGTAGCTGATCGCGAACCGATCGAAGGCGGTCCGCCAGGCGCCGGCCCACTCGTCGACGAGCGGGCGAGGCTCGGTGCCGCGCTCGCGGGCCAGCCGCTCGACCTGGGCCGAGTGCTCGTCCATCCCGGTCAAGAACCGAACCTCCCTGCCGAGGAGGCGCTGGTAGCGAACGATCGCGTCGGAGCCGATCACCTCGAACAGCGAGTGCAGCGGCGGTCCCGGGCTGGGATAGAAGATGGCGGTGGTGAGGTAGTAGCGACCGGGCATGGTCGGGCGATTGTAGCGTCGGCCTCCGACCATCCCGGTGCGCTACCCTGCTCCCCCATGAGCGGCCACCACCTCGACGACCGCGTGATCTCGCTCGAGTCCGACGTCTACAACGCCCGGCTGGTGCGGCGCGTGGACGAGACGGCCGAGCTCGGCTCCTTCTGGGTGAAATTCGACGGCGCTCCGACCCCGTTCGCGCCGGGCCAGTACATGACCATCGGGGTCTACGCAGACGGCAAGCTGGTGCAGCGGCCGTACTCGGTGGCCTCGGCGCCACGCGACGCCGGCACCGACGGCTACGAGTTTTACGTGCGCCTCGTCCCCATCCCGCGCTTCACCACGCTCCTGTGGCGTCTGCCCGTGGGCCACGGGATGCGGATGATCGGTCCCAAGGGAAAGTTCATCCTGGAGCCCGATGACGAGCGGACGCACCTGTTCGTCTCGACCGGCACGGGCATCGCGCCGTTCATCTCGATGGTGCGTGAAACGATGGCCGCCGGGCTGCCACGCCGGACGGTGATGCTCCACGGCTGCTCGTACGTGGATGAGCTGGGCTACCGCGAGCTGCTCGAAGAGTGGGAGCGGGAAGGCCGCTATCCGCTCCAGTACGTGCCGACCATCTCCCGTCCCGCCCACCCGCGCAACGTGGGCTGGATCGGCCGCACCGGTCGCACCGAGTCGGTGGTCGCCTCGGTCTGCCATGACCTCGGCCTGCGGCCGGACCGCACGGTGGTCTACATCTGCGGCAACCCGGAGATGATCCTGAACGTGGAGCGCGTCCTGATGGACCGCGGCTTCCCCGAATTCCACGTCAAGAAGGAGCTCTACTGGCCGAAGGGCAAGCCGGGCGGACCTTCCGAGGGCTGACCTGCGCTCGGCGGGGCACGTGACCTTTGGCCCGGTCAAAACGTGCGAATTGGTGCATGAGTCTTTGCCCGGCAGCACCCACCATCGAGGGTGAACCCGTACCGAGCGACGGTGCATGCACCCGGTTTTGGCCAAATCGACCCTCTCGCCCAATGTCACCCGCCTGGTGGTCCAGGCACCGCGGATCGCGGAGATCCGCCAGCCGGGCCAATTCGTCATCGTCCGCCTGGGACCCGGAGCGGAACGGATCCCGCTGACGATCGCCGCGGCGGATGCCGAGGCGGGCACCATCAGCCTCATCATCCAGTCGATCGGAAAGAGCACCATGGACCTCGTCGAGCTGGAGCCCGGCGGGGCGATCACCGACATCGCCGGACCGCTCGGTCGCCCCACGGAGCTGCTGGCCGCGGGGCACGCGGTCTGCGTGGGCGGGGGCGTCGGGACCGCGGTCATCCTGCCGATCGCCCTGGAGCTGCATCGTCGCGGCGTTCGCGTCACCAGCGTGATCGGCGGTCGCTCGCGCGAGTGGGTCATCCTGGAGCCCGAGCTGCGCGAGGCGGGCGAGGTGGTGGTCTGCACCGATGACGGCAGCTACGGCCGGCATGGCTTCGTGACGCAGGCGCTCGCCGACCTGCTCGCCGCCGGCGGGATCGATGCCGTGTACGCCGTCGGACCGGTGCCGATGATGCGCGCCGTCAGCGAGATGACGCGGCCGTACGGCGTGCCGACCACGGTCTCCCTCAACGCGATCATGGTCGACGGCACCGGGATGTGCGGTGGCTGCCGCGTGTCGATCGACGGCGAGACGCGCTACGCCTGCGTCGAGGGCCCCGAGTTCGACGGCCACCGGGTCGACTTCGGCATGCTGGCGGATCGGCTCCAGACCTATCGACCTTTTGAGCAGCAGGCGATGGAGCGCCGCGAGGCTTGCAGGATCGGGCTTCGCCGGCCCACAGCCGCCGCAGAGACGCGCCCATGACTGACAGACCGCCGCTCACCCCCAAGGAGCGGATGGCGATCGACCGGCAGTTGATGCCGGAGCAGGACGCCGAGCTGCGCGCCGCCAACTTCCGCGAGGTGAACCTGGGGCTGGCCCAGCAGATCGCCATGCTCGAGGCGGAGCGATGCCTGATGTGCCCCAAGCCGTACTGCATCGACGGATGCCCGGTGCGGGTCAACATCCCGCGCTTCCTGCGCCTCCTGCGCGAGGGCGACCTGCCGGGCGCCGCCGACTCGCTGCTGGATGACAACGCCCTGCCATGCGTCACCGGGCGCGTCTGCCCCCAGGAGACGCAGTGCGAGGGGGTCTGCCTGCGCGGCAAGAAGGGGAACCCGGTGGCGATCGGGTACCTGGAGCGCTTCGTGGCCGACTGGGCGCAGGCGCATCCGGAGGGACTTACCCACGCCACGCCGGCTCCCACCGGCCGGACGGTGGCCATCATCGGCTCGGGTCCGGCAGGGCTGACGGCGGCCGGCGAGCTGGCCAAGCTCGGCCACGACGTCACCATCTTCGAGGCTTTTCATGCGGCCGGCGGCGTGCTCGTGTATGGCATCCCCGAGTTCCGGCTGCCGAAGGACATCGTGCAGGCCGAGGTGGACCGGCTGCGGGCGGCGGGCGTCAAGATCGAGCCGAACGTGATCATCGGCAAGACCTACACCCTGCCCGAGCTGAGCGGCCGCTTTGACGCGGTCTTTATCGCCGTTGGCGCGGGGTTGCCGGTCTTCATGGAGATCCCCGGCGAGAACCTCAAGGGCGTCTACTCGGCCAACGAGTACCTGACCCGCGTCAACCTGATGGGCGCCTGGAACGCCGACTCCGACACCCCGGTCCTCCACGGCCAGCGGGTGGCGGTGGTCGGTGGCGGCAACGTGGCGATGGATTCGGTGCGAACCGCACGGCGGCTCGGAGCGAGCGAGGCGGCCATTGTGTACCGCCGCGGCCGCGAGGAGCTGCCGGCTCGCGCCGAGGAGGTGCACCACGCCGAGGCCGAGGGCGTGCGCTTCGAGTACCAGGTCGCACCGATCGAGGTGCTCGGCGATGAGGCCGGCTGGGTGACGGGGCTGCGCTGCCAGCGCATGGCGCTCGGCGAGCCGGACGCCTCCGGTCGGCGCAGGCCCGAGCCGATCCCCGGCTCGGAGTTCGTCATCGACTGCGACATGATGGTGGTGGCGATCGGCACGCGCAGCAACCCGCTGCTCACCTCGACGGCGCCCGACCTGAAGGTCAACCAGTGGGGCTACATCGAGACCGATCCGTACGGCATGACCAGCATGCCGGGCGTCTTCGCCGGTGGCGACATCGTGCGCGGCGCGGCGACCGTCATCCTGGCGATGGGCGACGGCAAGCGCGCGGCCGCCTCGATCGCCTCCTACCTATCGGGGGTCTACCCACCCCCGCCACCCGAGGAGCCTGCACCGATTGCGAAGCGGGATCGGGCAGGAGTGGCGGCCCAAGCCTGAGGGCAACCAGCGCCCCGGTCATCGGCGCTTGACCGGCTGAGGCGGGATCGTCGACAGTTGCGCGCGTGTCAGCCGAACCGCAGCCGCCAACCGTGAACCTCGCCGGGCTGCGCCTGCCGCTGCGCGAGACTGCCGTGGTGCTGGTCACCACCTTCGCGCTGCTGATCGACTACTACCACCCGCTCTCCATGTCCATCGACCCGGCCGTCTCGATCGGCATCGAGCGCACCGCCCTCTTCCTGGTCGTGCCGCTGGTCACGCTGCTGCTGCTCGGTGAGCGACCATCGGCCTACGGGCTGGGCATCGGGGAGTGGCGGATCGGCCTCGCGGTCGCGGCGGGGCTGGCACTCCTGGTGACGCCGGTGGTGGTCATCTCGGCCGGCCTCCCCGACTTCCGGGCCTACTACGGCCCGCAGGGGACCGGGCTGACGGCCATTCTCGGACGGTCCCTTGACGTGGGTGCGGCGGAATTCCTGTTCCGTGGCTTCCTGATGTGGACACTGGTGCGCGTGGCGGGGCCGCTGGGGGTGGTGCTGGCCACCTTCCCGTTCGTGTTCACCCACCTCGGCAAGCCCGAGCTGGAGACGCTCTCCACCTTCTTCGGCGGCCTGGGCTTCGGCTGGCTGGCCTGGCGCACCCGCTCCATCCTGTACGGCGCGCTGCTGCACGTATACGTCATCAATCTGGTGGTGCTTGCCGCCCACCGCTGATTCGAGGCCGCTAGCTTCGGCCTTCGTGGAGCAGGCCGACCGTCCTGGCAATCCGGCGCTCTCGGGTTTCGACCGCCCTGGCCTCCTCGATCGGGATGACCAGCCGCCGTTTGTTGCTGTACGAGAGGGCGTCGAACGTCCGCCTGGCATCCGGATCGCGATCCAGTGCGGCGGTGAGGTCCGCGGGGATCTTCACCTCGCGAGGCTCGCTGTCGAGCTCGATGTCGGTCTCTACCTCGTCGCCCGCCGCGACGCCCGCGCCGGCGCGGAACTCCGGCGGGACCCCGAGCATGAACTCACCCCCGAGCACGGCCACGCTGCTGCGGTAGGTGTAACCGTTGATCGTGGCGCGGACAGCGGGCTTCCGACTCGGTCCGAGGGCCGCAACCACCTCCGCCGGGACGTGGATTCCGGCAGCGGTCTTGCCACTCGCTTCGATGGTGGCTCGGAACTTCATGCGGCCGAGTATCGCATTCTCCCGGTACGGCACTCGATGCACGGCGATGATCCGGACAGACAGGCGATCGCTCCACGAGTAACCTGATCAGCGCATAGCCGCAGCCAGGGAGGTGCCCGGGTGGGGCGCTGGCTCAAATGGATCGGGACCCTCGTGTCCGTCGCGTACGGCGGGACCGGTATCGCGGACCCTGGCAATCTCGACCTGACCCTGCCGGCAGCCGACGATTCAGCAGCGCGATGGGTCACCCGGGTTGCGGTCCTGACCCCGCTTGTCGTCGTGATCCTGATCCTCATCGGCCTGGCCTGGCCGATCGTGGCGGTTGCGGCGGCCATCCTTCTCCTGCCGCTGGTTCTCAACCGGATCCGGGCACTCAGGCGCCCTTAGCGGCGAGCTGAGGCGAGGGGCGCCAGGCTGACGCCCTCGCCTTCCCTGCGGTCGCTACATCGCGACCAGCGCCTCGGCGGCTGCGCCATCGGCCGGGGCCATCACCGCCGCCGGCAGGCCGTCCTCGCCGGTCGCAGCCACCGCCTGCGCCTCCTTGGCGTACTCCTTCTTGCCGCGCCCGGAGAGCATCTCCAGGCCCCCGATCACCACCTCCGTCTTCCAGTGGCGGATGCCGGCGTCGTCATCCCACTGGCGCGTCTGCAGCCGCCCCTCGACGTCGACCAGCTGCCCCTTGGACAGGAACTGCCCGCAGATCTCGGCCAGCCGATCCCAGGCGACCAGGTTGTGATACTCGGTGCGCTCCGGCGCCCCGTTGCCGCGGAACTCGTTGGTGGCAACCACGAAGTTGGCGACCGGCTTGCCCGAAGGCAGCGTCC
>JBGQCU010000015.1:0-28742 GCA_041495495.1 Candidatus Limnocylindria bacterium | reverse complement strand
GCTAGCTGGGCCAGCCGCCGCCGGTGTGTGCGCTGCGCATACGCGTCTCCCTCGAGCGGCCGCCCCGCATGAGACGTGACCGCACCCAGACATTCGTATCCGGAGGTCGCCCCTTCAATCACCCATGGGTACCGGCGCGGGTGAGGGCCGCCAGTACTTCCGGCGCACCCGCGAGTCAAATGGGGCTTGCCAAGGGTGCGTATACTCCCGTCAATGCCGCGCACCCGCACCGCTGCCCACAGCACCGAGCACGACACCGCGCTCGCCCGGCAGATCGGTGCGCGCATCAGGGAAGCGCGCAAGCGGAACGGACTGACTCAGCAGCAGCTGGCCGGCGAGCGGTACACCAAGGCCTACGTCAGCGCCCTCGAGACGGGGATCGCCCGGCCGTCGATGGTGGCCCTGCGGTTCCTCGCCGAGCGTCTGTCGCTGCCGCCGAGCCACTTCCTCGACGAGCAGAACCCTTCCTGGAGCCGCCTGGCGGTCGACATGACACTCGCGGCGGGGGACTGGCAGGCGGCGGCGGACGGCTACGCCTCGCTGCTCGACGTGCCGCTCGACGAGCAGGCTCGTGCCGAGGTGCTGCGTGGGCGCGCCGAGGCGCTGGCCCGCCTCGACCTCGGCAAGGAGGCCGTCACGGCGGCCGCCGAAGCGGCGCGCATCTTCGGCTCCCTCGGCCGCATCTCGGACGAGGCCCTGGCGCGCTACTGGCTGGCCTACGGACTCTATCTGTCCGACCAGGAGGCCGATGCGCAGAGCCTCCTGTCGTCGCTCCTGGAGCGGGTCCGCGCCGGGCTGAAGGTCGAGCCGGACTTCGAGATGCGCCTGCTGATGGCGCTCGCTGCGGTCGCCTCACGCGGCGGCGACTTCGCCCGCTCGCTCAGCTACCTGGAGACCGCCCGCGGCCTCGCCGATGATCTGGACGATCGGCGGCGGGCCATGTTCCTGTTCAACCTGGCCATCAGCTACCAGGAGACAGGCGATCTCGAGGCCGCCATCCGCACCGGTACCCAGGGCCTGGCGCTGCTTCGCTCGGCCGGCGCCGTGTTCGAATCGGCCCAGATCGAGAACACCCTGGCGATGGCCTACCTGGCGACCGGCAACGTCGAGCGCGCCGCTGAGCTGGCCGATGAGGCGCGGGCCGCGTTCGAGGCGGTCGGTGACGATCGATTCCTGTGTGCGGTGCTGGATACCGACGCCCAGGTGGCGCTGGCCCAGGGCCGCCTGCCAGAGGCCGCGACCATCGCGCGACGGGCGATCGAGATGGCGCGCGCCACCGGCAACCGGGGAGTGGAGCTGACCGCCTTTCTGACCGAGGCGCGCGCGCTGCGCGCCCAGGACGACGCCGAAGCGGCCGAGGCGCGCTACGGTGAGGCCGCCGACCTGGCGCGCGCCGGACACTCGGCCGGACGCACGCGCGAGGTGCTCCGCGAGTGGGCCGAGCTGCGGGCAATGCTCGGCGATCATCGGGGCGCCTATGAGCTGACCAGGGAGGCCCTCGCGGTCAAGTAAGGGTTGACAGGTGCGGTCGGGTGCCGTTAGGCTGGGTGGCAGGGAGTTGGTCTGGGCACCCGTTCAGGCGCAAGGCCGGCGGGACCAACCCTGGTGCCGGGGGAATCGGGATCGGAGATCGGGCACAGCTCCGATCCCAATGCCCGGCTCATGACGCCAGCGGTGTTTCGACCAGCGTGAAGCGTCCCGTCGCAAACGGATCGGGCGCACCCGGCAAGAAGATCCGCATGACGTAGCTGCCCGCACCCCACGCGTCAAGCAGCCTGCTGGCGGGCACGGTGAAGGCGATCACCGGAGAGCTGGCTACGATCCCCTGGGTCGACGGTTGCTGGACGACCGTCTCCACTTCGCCCTCGAACCGGATGATCTCGACCAGGATCGTGGTCACCCCCGGCGCGCTCGCCAGTCGCACCGAGTAGGCGACCGTGTCCCCGGCCCGGAAGCGCTCAGTCGGGTTCACCGCCTCGCCGCTCACCGGGTCGAGCGCGGTGCCGAAGACCACCGATGGCGGAGCTGGGCTCGGCGAAGGCGTGGGCGAGGAGACGCCGAGCTCGGTTCCGGCACGTCCGACCACGAACGCCACCACGGCCACGCCGGCCGCGGCTGCCGCCCAGCCGAGCCAGCTGCGCGCCCTGGGACCGGGCCCTGGCCGGCGCTCGGCAGCCATCGGCCTGGCCTGCGAGCGACGTCCGCCCCGGAAGCCGAAACGCGAGCCGCGCATCCGGTTGGCCATGTGGCATTCAACTCTAGCGACGCAATTCCAGATACGATGGCGGCATGGTGCGGCGCGTCTTTGACTTCGACTCCCCGGACCGCTTCGTGGCGGGCAGCGTCGGGCAGCCGGGGGGACGCAGCTTCTACCTCCAGGCTCGACAGGGCGGGGCCCTGGTCAGCGTTGGGCTGGAGAAGACGCAGATGGCCGCCCTCGCCGGACGCATCTCCGAGCTGCTCGACGCAGTCGAGGGGCTGGCCGGCGAGCTGTCTGCCCGAGCGGGCCATGACGACCGGCCACTCGAGGAGCCGACCGTCGAGCTGTTCCGGGTGGGGGCCATGGCGCTGGCCTGGGATGCCACCGCACGACGCGTGGTGATCGAGGCCCAGCCGCTCACCGATGACGGCGGCTTTGCCGAGGTGTCGGACCAGGCGCCCGAGGGGCCTGACCTGCTGCGGGTGCGTGTCGAGCCGTCCCACGCCCGCGACTTCGTGCGGCGCGCCGCCTCCCTGGTGGCCGCCGGCCGCCCGACGTGTCCGTTCTGTGGCCAGCCGCTCGAACCGACCGGTCACTTCTGCCCGAGGGCGAGCCTCAATTGACGGCCGATGCGCCGCGCGAGAATGCCGATCATGCTGGCTTCGACCCTCCGCTGCGCATCGACTGGTTTGAACCGGCACAGCTCGGTGACGAGCTGCCCGGACGCCTGGGCCTGACCATCCTCCCCGGCAAGCAGGGCGTCTCGTTCCGCTATCCGGGCCGCGTCTACCGTCGCGACCTCGACGAGGACCTCGCTTCGCTGCGGGCGGCGGGGGTGGAGCGCCTGGTGCTGCTCGTGGACGATGCGGAGCTGCGCAAGTGGGGCGATCCTGGCATCGTGCAGCGCGGCGTCGCGGTCGGAGTGACGATCCTTCGCCACCCGATCCTCGACGGTCACCCACCCGCCTCCGTCGCGGAGATGACGACGATCCTCACCGATATCCGGGACGGCCGTCGCCTTGGCAACGTGGCGGTTGCGTGCATGGGCGGCGTCGGGCGCAGCGGAACAGTGGCGGCCTGCGCGCTCCTGCAGTCAGGGATGACCGCCGAGCAGGCGATCGCCACTGTGCGTGCCGTGCGGCATCCCACCGCGGTCGAGACCGCCGAGCAGGAGCACTTCGTGCGGGCGTTTGCCGCCGCCGCTCAAGCGACCGAGCGCGCGTAGACCGTCACCTTCCAGAACCGGCCGCCACCGCGGCGGCGCTCGGCATAGCCCGCCTCGCCCATCAGGCGCTCGATCTCGGCGCGGCGATGGACGTAGAACGAGTGGTGTCGCCGCAGCAGCCGGTCGAGGGCGTTGAAGAGTGCCATGGAGGCGCGCGCCCACCAGGCGTCGGTCGGGTGCACCAGGCCGATGAGGCGCGGTCCGGTCGACAGGGCGGCACCGAGCAGCGCCGGAAGGTCGGGATAGCAGCAGATCACCCGGTCCAGCGCCACGACGTCGGCGGGCGGCAGCTCGGCCGCGAGCTCCACCACGTCGCCGAAACGATGTTCTACCCGCTCCGCCAGGCCACGGCGCTCTGCCTCGGCGCCGGCCGCCGCCAGGAAGGCGGTCGAGGCATCGACGTCGACCGCGCTGGCCGCTCCGGCCTCGAGCAGCTCGATGTGGACGATGCCAACCCCCGCGCCGATGTCCAGCAGCGCCGCGCCCTCGATGCCCTCGGCGCGGAGCGCGTCGATCAGCTCCCGGGTCGCCTCGGGCGGTCCATGACTGCGCCACTCGGCCAAATCATGGTCGGCCTCGCGCTCGTCGAAGAGCCGCTCGAAATCCTGGTCACAGCGACAGCGGCTCGGTGGCTGTCTCGACATGCCGCGATCATGCCCTGCCGCGTCAACCGCCGTCGGCCAGGGCCGCCGCGACCTCGACGAACCGGCACAGGGCATTGGCCAGCCGCATCTGGCTGACCGATCGGGTGCCGACACGCGGCAGATCCGGAGAGGCGACCACGATGGCCACGCAGCGCGCCCGTGAGGTTGCCACGTTGAGGCGGTTGCGGCTGTAGAGGAAGTCCATGCCGCGCGGCGCCTCCTCGCCGCTGGAGGCCGCCATGGAGTAGATCGAGATGGCGGCCTCCTGGCCCTGGAACTTGTCGACGGTGCCGACGCGTGCCATCGGCAGCAGCCGCTGAATGGCGCCCACCTGTGCGTTGTATGGCGCGACGATCACGATGTCGTCCCAGGTGAGCCGCTGCTCAGCCCCCGTCGCGTTGATCCAGGTGGCGCCGCCGGTCACCAGCGATCGCGCCGCCTCGGCGATGGCGGCCGCCTCCTCGACCGACTCGTTGTCGTTGCCCCGATGACGGACGGCGAGCCACCGCGGCCCGCTGCCACCCAGCGATCCTGCCGTGCGGACGGCCTGCTGACCAAGGTGCGGCTCTGGCCGCAGGCGGCCGTCGTAGAAGGTCTCGGAGGTGTATCGGCACAGGTGGGGGTGCAGGCGCCAGGTGGTCTCCAGGAACAGGCCTGAGGTCGGCTGGATGGTGGCCGCCCCATCGAGCAGGTGGGAGAGCGCCGAGCGCTCGGCCCCCGGCGGGTGGCTTCCCTGCAGAACCTGGTCGAGTTGCTGCGGATCACCGAGCAGAACGATCGAGCTGGCCGCATGCGACGCGGCGATCACGTTCGCCAGGGACATCTGCCCGGCCTCGTCCACGAACAGGACGTCGACCGCGCCAGCCATCTTCAGGGAGGCCCACAGCCAGACAGTCCCGGCGACCACGTTTGCATCCCCCCGCGCGAGCGCGGCCGCGGCGTGCTCCGCATCCTTCGCGCTCTCGACCGCGTCGTCGGGATGCTTCTGCTGGTCGTCTGCCTTCTGCATGGGGCGCACGGCGACCCCTTCGTCCGCGGCGGCAGCCAGAACGGCGGAGATCAGATTGCCGATGACCTTGTGGCTGTTGGCGGTGATCCCGACCCGCTTCCCGGCGGCGATCAGGGAGACGATCATCCTGGCGCCGGCGTAGGTCTTGCCGGAGCCCGGCGGCCCCTGGATCGGCAGCGCCCCGCGGTCGAGCCGACGGACGAGCCGGCGCGCCGCCGCCAAAGGAGCCTCACCCTCCCAGCACAGCCCCTGGTCGCTGGTCTGGCCGCAACGTGGCGTATGTCGCAGGAGCAGGTCACGCGCGGCGCGGTGCAGACCATCGCCATCGATCCCGTTCGCGGCGACCCATTCCCCGATCTGCAGCAGGCGCGCACGCTGGCCGGGCGTCTGGACGACCGCCAGCGCCACCAGGCTGGTCGGGTGTGGATCGGCCGCCCGGCGCAGGACATCAATGGTGCGTGCGGCATGGTCGACGGCGAGCACCTGCCCGACCTTCCAATCGGAGTGCTTGCCGGACGGGTTCACCTGCGCACGGTGCGGGTCGTAGACCTCGTCGGACGGCGAGACCTTGTATTCCTGCGCGGGGAATCGGTAGCGCCACGCTTGGCGACCCCTGGCATCGGGCAGATCGAGCGATCCGGCCGGCTCGAGCCCGGCAATCGGGTCGCTCTCGTCCATCAGCTGGCTGTCCTCCATCTCCATGGCCCGATAGAAGGCCCACCAGTTCGCCTTGTCCTCGCGCCGATGCCAGCTCAGCAGCTGGGCAAGCAGCCAGCGCGCATGCTGCTCGGGTGTTCGCTCGGAAGGGTCGACAGGAACGTCCACCGTCAGCCTAGCCTCGACCTGTGCCACCCGGCCCAGGTCAGCAGCCTGGTCCCCGGGGGGAGACCCGTCCCTGGTTGTCGGCCGGCCGACCTCGGCACCGATCAGCTCGCCAAGGTCGTCGCGCCGCCCCTCGAGCCAATCTCGCAGCTCGCGGGTGCTGATCACGTCATCCCTGTTGTAGCGCTCGATCCGCACCAGCTGATCGGCCGCGGGTCGCTCGCCCTCTCCGAGCTCGAGCCATTGCTCGAAGGCGACGATGCTCGATCCGGCATCGCGAAGATCAACTTCGCGATGGTAGCCATACAGCGGCTCAAGCCTCTTGAGCCCGTAGCCCTCGACCGAGGCCCGAACCGCCTGCACTACGATCCGATGCAGGTCGACCATCGCGCCGCCGCGCAGCAGACGGTCCACCGCCTCCTCTCGCGTGGCGTGCCGACCCATCAGCCGCTTGAGCGCTGTGGGCTCATATGGCGCGAAGTGATAGATGTGGGCGTCCGGGAACCGATCGAGCTGCGCAATGAACAGATCCATCAGCGCCTGGAAGCCAGCCTTCTCGCCCGCCGGACTGAAGTTCCCCGAGGCATCGGTCGACCAGATGGCGTGCCAGGCTCCGTCACTGTCCATGACGCCGAAGAGGTATTCGAGACCGTCGTCAAACGCGTAGGGATCGCCCTCGATGTCGAAGAACAGGTCGCCCGGCGATGGCGACGGCAGGGAGGCCAGGCCGCGCTCGGGTTCAAGCGCTTGGCCGGGCCCCGGGAGCAGGAGCTCGTACCTGACCCGTCCTTCGGTCCGTCCCGCGACCTGGATGCGTGCCTGTTCGCGAACCCGCTGGAGCGCGCCGGCGCTTGACCCTTCGAGCGGCGGGATGAGGGGCAACGGCAGGCCTCCCAGCTGCTCCAGCGTGGTCACGCCGCGGTCCTCCAGGGCGCGTCTCTGATGGCGGCCGATGCCTGCGACGAGGCTCAGGTGATCATCGGCGCGCCGCCTGGCCTTGCATTCGACGGTCCAGCGGCAGACCTCGCAGTGCTCCACCGGCTCCGGATAGGTCGTGCGCGAGGGATGCGAAGGTGGCGCAGCGACGGGCCCGACCGCCTCCTCGAAGCGCTGCCTGGCAGCGCGGTAGTAGGCCATGAAGTCGTCGACGCGCAGGCGCACTGTCTCGTGCGCGCTGCCTCCCAGCGCTACGTGCAGCCACTCGGGCTGAACGCCCTGCAGGGTGGTCAGCTGGTCGACGTAGCTGCAGATCTGGAGCACCGCACCGGCCTTGACATGCCGGGCCAGCTTGGTGTCCGCCACCTCGTAGTGGTAGGGGCCCCAGATGCTGGGTCGCTCGGGTGCCTCGCGCCGCAGCAAAAAGTCGGCGTGGCCCCTCCATCGGCCGTCGAAGAAGGCGGCCTGGTAGACGACCTCGGCGCCGTCGGCCATCGCCTGGAGCGTGGCGGCGGCGGCCATGCGCAGCGCCTCAGCATGGTCCGCGGAGTAGGCATCCGGCGTGATGACGACCACCGAGCGGCCGTCCTGCGACAGGTCGGCCAGGTAGCGCGTCTCGTGCTGAAGCCCGCGCTTGCGAAGGACGTCCAGCTCCGGGTCGGGGAGTGTCGGCCGTGTTGCCAGCCCGGCCAGGGCTGCCCGCTCCAGCTGGGTCAGGTGCTCGCAGGCAAGGAACCCGACGAGGTCGCTCGCCGAGTAGACCGGGCTTCCGTCGATATGCTGCATTGGCCGCCGGAAGCGGCTACGCTCCGACCGGCTGGCTCCGGACGAAGGTCAGCGCCCAGCTGCAGTCCGAGGTGATGCGCACGAAGAGGTCGCCGCTCAGCTCGGGGTGGGAGGCGAAGAAGTCGGTGTACAGGTTGCCCGGCGCCGGGGCCGTGCCGACGGTGGCGCGGATGGCCGGCACCGCCGTCCCGCTGCCGGGCACGAAGTCGACCGAGAAGGAGCAGCTGCTGCCGCCCGGCAGCACCGATGCGACCCAGCGCACCGTGTAGTTGGCGTCGGCGATCGGCACCGGGCCGAACTCCCCGTTGCCCTCGTGCGCAAAGCCGGCCACGATCGGGTTGAAGGGCAGGTCGAAGGTCGCCGGCACCAGGTACGGATTCGGCATGAAGCCCGCCGCCACCCAGCCCTCATCGAAGGTCGGCGCGCGGGCGTCCGCGTCGCGGACCAGGTACCAGCCGTAGCTATCGGCGCGCACCGGCCCGAGCACTACCACCAGGTTGCTCCCGGTCGGGAGCAGGGCCACGACGCCCTGCTTGGTGCCGGGCCCGGACCGAACCCGCAGGCCGCTGGCGTTGGTCGACACGCGCGTGCCGGCGGTGAAGGTTGGAATGGCGTCGGGCCCGGGAGTGGGCGCAACGGTGGGGGTCGGCGGCGGGACCGACGTGGATGGTGCCGCGCTGGCGATGGTGGAGGCGCTGGCACCAACCGATGGCGACGCGCTCGGCGAGCCGAACAGGCAGCCGGCCAGGAGCAGGGCGGGAAGCACCGACGCAAGGAGGCCCATCCGACGCATGCGGGCAGCCTAGCGCAACGCACCCGCGGCCGGCCGGTTCCACGCGTTGGGCGGCATGATTCGTTACGATGCCGGCCATGAGCACCAAGATCACCAAGACCGACGCCGACTGGGCTCGCGATCTGAGCCCCGAGCAGTTCCACATCCTCCGCGAGCAAGGCACCGAGCGCGCATTCACGGGCGCCTACTGGGACGAGCACCGCCCCGGCATGTACCGATGCGCCGGCTGCGACGCGGAGCTGTTCAGCTCCGACACCAAGTTCGACTCGCGGACCGGCTGGCCGAGCTTCTACGCACCGGCCGACCCATCGGCCGTGGAGCTGGAGAGCGATCGGAGCTTCTTCATGGTGCGCAACGAGGTCCGTTGCACCGCCTGCGGCGGGCATCTGGGCCACGTCTTCGACGACGGGCCGAACCCCACCGGGTTGCGCTATTGCATCAACTCGGCGGCGCTGAAGCTCGAGCCGCAGCCCGAGTAGGAGCCTACCGCTCGACCTTGTCGGTCACGTCGATGTAGGTGTAGACGTCCGTCTGGTTCGGCCAGATGTAGTTGCGGTCCGCCAGGAGTGGCAGGTTCAGGCCGAACTCGGCGTTGAACAGCACCCGGAATTGGTTGACCGGCGTGATGGAGGGGTAGAAGCCTGCCTGCTCCGCGGACCGGTCGGGCAGGTAGATCGCGTTCAGGATGCCGAACTTCTGCTTCAGGTCCTGGGCGGTGGCGGTCGTCCAGTCGAAGTCGCGCTCGTCGATGCGGTAGCCGGCGGGCCAGGGTCCCTCGTCAGCCAACAGCATGATGATCGGCCGCTGGTCCTCGGGGACGTCGAGCAGCTGGTCGACCCAGGCGAGCATCCGGGCGTTGGTGTACTTGAGCTGTTCGACGTATTGCTGCTCGTGGGTGAGTGTCTGCTCCTCCGCGCCGGTGAGGAAGCTGCCATCGGGGTGGAAGACGTATGGCTCGTGGTCGAGCGCCAGCTGGGCGTGCACGAATTTTGGCCCCGGCAGTGTCGAGGCCCGTTCGAGCGAGCGCAGCTCGTACAGGGTCTGGTCCCATCGGTCGCGGCGCCAGTCGAAGGGCCCCTGCGGGCCGAGGTCCTCGAAGACGCGCAGCACCGTTGCGCGCTGGAGCACCCCCAGAAATTCCGAGGTCAGCTTGTCGTAGACGTAGTTGATGTCGGCCGAGGGATGCTGGCCCATCGGGGGCCAAAAGGTCCCGGCGTAGATGAACCGGTAGCCAAGGTTGTCCAGGAACTGCTGGACCTCGAACGGCGACTGGAGGGCCTGGTAGAGCGGTCCCCAGTCGCTGGGGGTCTTGGCCTGCGCGCGCAGCGTGGGGCCGTCGAGATACTCGAGGTTTCGCGCCGACTGGATCGACGGAGCGGTCTTCAGGTAGTTGGCAGTCGACTGGCCCGCCACATAGAACCCACGGTCGCGCAACGCGGCCAGGAACGGCGAGTTGTCGTAGTGGAAGTCGTCGCGGATGACGCTCTCGGATCCGTACTCTTCCATGATGATCCAGTAGATGTCGGGTCGCGCCTTGATGCTGCCCGGATCGCCGCTGGCGGTCACGCCCGATCCGTTGCTCGCGAAGGTGGGGCGGATGTTGAAGACAAAGGCCCCGATCATGGCGAGGTTGAACGCTAGCGCCAGGCCGACGGCCGCGTTCAGCGGGACCGTGAGCCGCCCGGCAAGAGCGTTGAAGCGCCAGATGAGGAAGATGCCGACGATGGCCAGCAGCAGCCATGCGCCGAGCAGCTCCCAGTGGCCCAGCAGCATCGGTCCGAGCCACTCCCAGGCCATGCCGTAGGTGAAGAAGAGCACCAGCAGCAGCGTGCTCGTCAGCGCAGCCGCCTCCCATCGGCGGGTCAGCGCGCCGACGATGAGCATCACCGCCAGCGTCGCTCCCGCCGAGACGGCCAGCGGGATCAGGATCTCGCCGGGGGCGACCGCCTCCTGCACGTTCTGGGCGTACAGGAAGATGACCGGATAGGCCGCCGCCAGGACCGGGTAGAGGGGCAGCGCGGCTGCGCGGCGGAGCCAGCTCGGAATGCCCATGCGCGCGGATTCTCGCACGGACCCGTGCGCTGCGCCTCGGAATGGGCGATGCTTCCGGTCGTGGACCCGATGCAGCTTCGCGCCCCCGGCGGGCGCCTGTTGGACGTATTCGTCGCCGGACCGGAGAGCGGCACGCCGCTCGTCTTCCACTGCGGCACGCCCGGCTCCGGCCTGCCATTCGCCCCGTTCGTCGAGACGCTGGCACAGCGCGGCCTCCGCTACGTCAGCTTCTCACGCCCCGGCTACGGCTCCTCGACGCGATGGCAGGGGCGCTCCGTGGTCGACGTGGTGGGGGACACGGTGGCTGTGCTGGACCACATCGGCGCGGAGCGCTGCTACGTCCTCGGCTGGTCCGGCGGGGGTCCGCACGCCCTCGCCTGCGCCGCACGGCTCCCTGAGCGGGTCATCGCCACGGCGACGATCGGCGGGGTGGCTCCGTACCCTGCCGAGGGGCTCGACTGGACGGCGGGCATGGGCACGGAGAACGTCGAGGAGTTTGGCGCCGCCCTGGCCGGACCGAGTGAGCTGATCGTCTTCAAGGAGCGCGAGGCACCCAAGCTGCGGGTGGTGACGCCGGAGCAGGTGGCGGACGCCTTTGGGGACCTGATCGACGACGTGGATCGGGGGTCGCTGACGGGTCCCTTCGCCGCGTGGGTGGCGGACCTCTTCCATGAGGCGCTGCGCATCGGCTATTGGGGCTGGTTCGACGACGACATGGCCTTCACGCGCCCGTGGGGCTTCGAGCTTGACGAGATCCGCGTGCCGGTCTTCATCTGGCAGGGGGCGCATGACCGGATGGTGCCCTTCGCACACGGTGAGTGGCTTGCGGCGCACATCCCCGGCGCTCGGCCGCGCCTCCTTGCCGAGCACGGACACCTGACCCTGGCGGTCGATTCCACCCCCCGGATCGTCGACGAGATGCTGGCCTGGGACCGATGAGGCTGCTTCGGTCACGGCGCGGGGCTCGTCGCTCCCGTCCGCCGCAGCTGCCGCCGGTAGACCACCACCCCGAACAGCAGCAGGCCGTGAAAGAGCGCGATCTCGAGCGTGGCGAATTGGCGCAGGTAGAACGAGGCCAGGTCGGCCAGCGAGAGCGAAACCAGCAGCCCGTACTCGGCGAGGCTCGCCCCCAGCCGGTCCCGGCCGGTGATCGCCATCAGCACCGATCCGGCGAGCAGCAGCGCGCCGGAGATCCCCTCCACGACCAGGTGCAGCATGTCCAGGCTGAACAGTCGTGTGCTGGTGGTCGGATCCACGCCGCCGATCTGTGACACGGCCACGCCGAGGTCGATCAGCGCGCGGACGCCCGAGATGAAGAGCGCGACGAGGAGCACGGCGTATGCGCCGCGTCCGCCGAGCCAGCGATCGCGGCGGGCGATCCACCAGCGGAGGAGCGGCTGGAGCCGGCTCGGCGCTTCAGGGGCGATCTCCAGGTCGCGCGACTGCACGAAGACCAGCAACGCGGCCGCCAGCCTGCGCTGCTCCTCGAGCGGCGCACCGGCGGCGGCGGCTCGCAGTCGCTCGCGGAGGTCGTCGCGCTCGTGTGCCTGCAGGTCGTGGTCGACCGCCTCCTCCACCAGCTGCAGCGAGGTGAGCAGCTGGCTGCGGGGGTCGGGCTCGATGCGGCGGCGCACGCGCAGGTAGATGAGGACCGCCAGCAGGAAGGTGGCATAGATGAGCGGTGCGGCAGCAGGGTAGAAGTAGTCGTTCTGGGTGGTGATGAACTTGCCGACCTCATCGATGAAGAGGCCGATGCCGACGCCAGCCAGCACGGCCGTCGCCCGGTACACGTTCCGTCCGGCCAGGATGATCGGCAGCAGCGCCGCGATGAACAGGAAGAGCCCCCCGAAGAGGGCGTGCGCGATGTGCAGCTCCCCGCCGCCGATGCGCGGATAGCCGGTCAGCTCCAGGTAGGCGCGGGTGGCGAGCACCGTCGCGGCAAACGACACGAGCGTGAGGAACAGGTAGTGCTCCGCCCCCTCGCGCCGGACCGGCTGACGCAGCCTCGTGCGCCTGGTCGGCTCGCTGCTCACCGGTGCCCAGGGGGCCAGGTGCCCATCACCTGGCGCAGGACCGCGAACTCACCAACGTGGTATGCGCAGTGATCTCCCGCGATCCGGATCTCACGGGCGATCGAGTGGCCCGGGGTGTGGGGCATCGGCGCGAGGAGGTCGGTAGCCGGGTCCGTCACCAGGTCGCGGAGCGCGTCGCGATCGGCCAGGAAGGCGGCGGCGCTAGCGGCGAATTGGGCCGGGGTCGCGATCGCGCCCCGAGCCGGCCAATAGCCGGATGGCCAGGGGAGCTCCCGGTATTCGGGGTCGGTGATGTAGTCGAGGATGTCGCGCTGGGTGATGCGCAGGTGCTCGACCAGGTGCCACGGGGTGTACGGCACATTCGGCGCGAAGGCATTGATCGCCCCGCTCGGGAAGTCAGCCACGGCGTGCTCGAAGCGCATGTGGGCGTCATCGCCCTCGAGGAGGCGAACGAGCTGGTCCCGATATCCCCGGTCGTCCATGCGGGCAGCCTAGATGATCTTGCGCAGGCTCTCGTCGATCAGGTCGCGCGTCATCGGTCCGAAATAGCGGTCGCGGATGACGCCGGCTGCATCGATGAAGTAATGCGTCGGCGCGCCCCAGACACCATAGGCGTCCATGACGGCCGAGGTGGAGGCGATCGCGATCGGGAAGTCGAGGGGGTGGCCTTGGGCGTAGTCGCGCACCACCGCGGCGCTGTCCCAGAGGTCGACGCCGATGACCACCAGCCCATCCGCTCGGTGCGCCGCGTAGGCGGCTGCGACATCAGCTGCCTCTGCCTCGCACGGCTCACAGGCCGTCTTCCAGAAGATGAGCCAGATCGGCTTGTCCGCGAAGGTGGTCAGGGCCACCGGCGCGCCGTCGAGGTCCGTCAGGGTGAGGCCGTCCGATCCAGCCTGGGCGCTGCCGGGTGCGATCTGACCGATCCGCACGCCTGGGCCCGCGCTGCCGATGACGAAGAACGACGGCTGTGGCTCGCCACCTCCCAGCGGGCGGGTCACGAGGTACAGCAGCGCAACTGCGACAAGCAGCGCCAGCGGGACCGCGATCAACCGCGGCAGCGGGCGCGCGCGACGGGTAGGCGGGGGAGTCTCCGGCTCCATGGCGCGCGCAGTCTAGCCGAGCCGGGACTGACCTCCGGGAGCGGCTAGCCCTCCTCCTGCACGAGGTGGTTGTCGAGGGCATAGCGTGCCAGCGCTACGCGCCCGCGCACGCCCGACTTGTCGGTCACGTTCGCGATGTGGCGACGAACGGTGTGCGCACTGATGCCGAGCAGACGACCGGTCTCGGCCGCAGTGCGTCCGGCGGTCAGCAAGCGGAGGACCTCGATCTCGCGTGGGCTGAGCCGATCCGCCTGGCGCAGCCAGCGCAGCGAGTCGACCACGACGACCGATGCCACCACGGGGTGGACGTAGGCCTGGTTGCGCGCCACTGCGCGCACCGCGGCGATCAGGTCCGCGCTGGGCGCCCCCTTCACGACGTACCCCGCGGCGCCGGCCAGGAACGCCTGGCGCACCGTCTCCTCGTGCTCGTGCATCGTGACCGTCACCAGCCGGATGCGCGGGTGGCGGCCGGTCAGGTCGCGCAGCAGGGCGATCCCATCGGACCCGGCGAGAGTCAGGTCGACGACCATGACGTGCGGCCTGCGGGTTGACGCCAGTACCAAGGCCGAGGCGGCGTCGGCCGCGTCGCCGACCACGTCGATGTCCGGCTCCCGCTCCAGGATCAGGCGCAGCCCATCGCGGACGAGGGCGTGGTCATCGACGATCCCGACGCGGATGGTCTGCATCACCGCGCTCCCGAATGAACGGGGAGATCGAGGGAGATGCGCGTGCCGCGGCTCGTCGCCGACTGAATCGAGAGGCGCCCGCCGAGCAGCTCCGCGCGCTCATACATGCCGGCCAGGCCGATCCCCGGATCGACCGTCGCGGCGGGGTCGAAGCCGCGTCCCTCGTCGGTCACCACCACCGAGAGACGCCCATCGCCTGATCTGATCCAGACGTGCGCGACCGCCGCGCCGCTGTGACGCGCCGCATTCGCCAGAGCCTCCTGCACGATGCGATACACGCCGACGGTCACGTTGGGCTCGAGGGGCGGTTGGGACTCGACGCCGGGGTCCACGTGGAGCCGTACCGGGAAGCCAGATTGACCGGCCAGGTCGCGAATGGCCGCCGTCAGGCCGCGCTCCTCGATTCGTGCCGGCCGCATCCGATGCGCCAGGTGGCGCACCTCGGCGAGTGCCGTCTCAGCCAGGTTGCGAGCCGACCCGATCGTCCCCGGGGTGGCGTCGGGGCCGGGCGAGCCGCCGGCGGCGTCAAGCGTCAGGGTGAGTGCGGTGAGCACCTGCCCCACACCATCGTGCAGCTCGAGGGCGATCCGTCGTCGCTCGTCCTCTTCCACGGTGAGAAGCCGTTCGCTGGCCTGCCGGAACAGGCTGGCGTAGCGCTTTGCGGTCGTGTCCACTCGGTCGGCCATCCAGGCGACCAGCACGGCGATGACGAACATGAGCGGCCACTCCGCCAGGTCGAAGGTTGGCTCGTTGAGGCCGAAGAGCGGCGCGTTGGCGTAGACGATGAGCGGGACCGACACGAGAGCGATCCGCGGGAGGGTCGCGCGCAGGCCGAACAGGAAGGCTTGCACCGTCAGCAGGACAAAGACCACGTGGAACATGACCTCGGCCGGCAGGATCGGGTAGGCGAAGGTCAGGACGATGGTGGCGATCGATGCAAGGTCGACCACGACGTGTGCCAGCCGGCGGTTGGCGTGCAGCCATGAGCTCAAACGCTCCATGCGAGAGCGCGTCTGGCCAGGCTCTGCATCGTCGGACGCCTGACCAGGCAAAGAGATCGCGTCCGGGACGGCCGGATTGGTGTAGGGCGGGATGGCCAATACGCGACTCCAGAATGGCTGGTTCGGAGTATAGAAGTGGGCGCAAGGGGTGGCGATGCTAGCCTCAATGCGGCACGGGGAGCCGTGCCATGGCCGCGCCAAGCGGCCTGTCCGAGGGCAGGAGGAGAGGATGACCGGAACGGTACGGAGGATGGCGGCGCTCGTCGCGATCAGCGGCCTGCTCGTCGCGTGCTCGAGCTCGGGGCCCAGCAGCGGTCCCATCTCGGCCACCGAGAAGGAGTGGGAGATCCACCTGAGCTCGACCAACTTCAAGGCGGGCGCGATCACGATCAATATCACCAACAATGGTGACAAGCAACACGAGTTCATCATCCGCAAGACGGCTCTGCAGTCAGACTCGCTGCCCAAGAACGCCGACGGCGAGGTCATCGAGGACGACCCCCAGCTGACAGAGGTGGGCCCTCCCAGTGAGGTGGGTGAGATCGATGCCGGCACCTCGAACCGAACCATCACCGTCACGCTGCAGCCGGGTCACTACGTCATCTTCTGCAACCTGCACGTGGATACGCTCCTGCACTACCAGAAGGGCATGCACGTAGACGTCACGGTCACCTGACCGGATACGCGCAGGGTGACAAGCCTACGGCGACACCTCCTGATTGCCGCTGCGGCCTGGGCGGTCCTCTCCATCGTGGGGGCCGTCCTGGTCGCGGGCATCCAAATCATCCCGGTCATCGCCTCGCGGGAGGCGGTCATTGAGAACTCGGCCTTCGTCCTGCTCACCGTCCTGTCAGTGCCGGTCCTCATGTTCGTGGTGGTCGGCCTCGTGTACTCAGCGCTGCGCTTCCGCGCGACCGGCGACGAGGAGGACGGGCCGCCGATCCATGGGCACAGGGGATTCCAGACGATGTGGCTCGGCGTCAGCTTCGCGCTGGTGATCGGCCTCTTCAGCTATGGCGCGATGGGGCTGATCGACATCCGTGGCGCGCAGAGCGCCGACTTCGAGGTGCAGGTGTCTGCCGAACAATGGGCATGGCACTTCACCTACCCGTCTGCCGGGGTGACCTCGAACGAGCTGCACATACCCGTCGG
Organism: Candidatus Limnocylindria bacterium; assembly: GCA_041495495.1. GTDB lineage: Bacteria > Chloroflexota > Limnocylindria > QHBO01 > QHBO01 > CF-167. Next base: position 12,300 of record JBGQCU010000015.1, on the reverse strand, counting down.
GGAGCGGGTTCACCTGGTCATCAATTCGAGCGACGTGATCCACTCGTTCTGGGTGCCGGCCTTTGGCATCAAGCAGGACGCCGTGCCCGGACGCCAGACGCAGATCTACGTGACGACGACGGTGGCAGGCACATATCCCGGTCTGTGCGCCGAGCTGTGCGGCTTTGGCCACACCGACATGCATCTCACCGCCGTCGTCAGTGACCGCGCTGCCCTCGAGGCCTGGTTGAGCCGGCAGCCGGCAGCGAGTCCGCAGTGAGCGAGGCGAAGCGGTGAGGATGCCGAAGCCAGGGCTCCTGCGCGCCGTGCTCGGCGCAGCGATCGGCGGCGCCATCGGCGTGGGGTCGCTGGTCCTGGCCGGCAGCGCCGGGCTGCAGGTCACGGACGGCCAGATATTCGGGCTGGGCTACCTGCTCGCGCTGCTCGGCTTCCTGCTCGGTATCGGCGCCTTCCGCTTCTGGTTGACGTGGGTCGCTGGGCGCGAGGTGAACCCCGAGGAAGAACACGCCGCACATGGCACGGCCGGGGATTGGCGTCGGTACTTCCGCTTCACCACCGACCACAAGGTGATCGGTGTCCAGTACCTCGTTACCGCGTTCGCCCTGTTCCTCACCGCTGGCACGGCGGCCATGTTCATGCGCTTCGAACTGGCCCAGCCAGGCGTGGCGACGAGCAAGGACCTCTACAACATGATCTTCAGCACGCACGGCGCGATGATGATCACGGTCGCCCTGATCTCGATCGTCGGTGGCCTGGGCAACTACCTGGTGCCGATCATGGTCGGGGCGCGCGACATGGCCTTCCCCAAGACCAACGCACTCAGCTACTGGATCCTGCCGCTCCCGATCCTGCTGGTCGCCATCAACCCGCTGCTGGGCGGCTTCGACAGCGGCTGGACCGCCTATCCGCCCCTGAGCCAGCAGGCCAATCTTGGCCAGCAGGCATACCTGATGGCCTTCGTCACGGTGGGCGTCGCGTCGATCTTGAGCGCCATCAACTTCCTGGTCACCGTCTTCCGCATGCGTGCGCCGGGAATGTCGCTGATGCGGATGCCGATCTTCGTATGGGCGCTGACCGTCACCTCCGTGCTGGCGCTGGTGGCGACCTCGGTGGTGGCAGGCGCTTTCACCATGTTGCTCTTCGACCGCGTGCTGGGCACCTCGTTCTTCAGGGCCAGCCGTGGCGGGGATGTGATCCTGTACCAGCATCTCTTCTGGTTCTATTCGCACCCAGCCGTCTACATCATGGGCCTGCCCGGCCTGGGCGCGATCCTCGAGATCGTGCCGGTCTTCGCGCGCAAGCCGCTGTTTGCGTACCCGCTGGCGGTCCTGTCGTTCATCAGCATCGGCGTCCTGAGCTTCATGGTCTGGGCTCATCACATGTTCGTGAGCGGCATGGCCGAGTTCTTCCACATCCCGATCATGCTCACCACCGAGCTGATCTCAGTGCCGACCGGGATCGTCTTCCTCTCCGCCCTGGGGACGATCTGGATGGGGCGGCTTCACTTCAAAGTGCCGATGCTGTGGGTCTTCGGCTTCGTCTGGGCGTTCCTGATCGGGGGGATCACAGGCGTCTTCCTGGCCGACGTCCCGACTGACATCACGCTTCACGACACCTACTTCGTGGTCGCCCACTTCCATTACACGATCGTGGGGGGAGCGATCTTCGGCCTCTTCGCAGGCACCTACTACTGGTTCCCCAAGATCACAGGGCGCATGTACAGCGAGCGGCTGGGCAAGCTCCACTTCTGGTGGTTCACGCTCGCCTTCAACGCGACCTTCCTCCCCATGTTCTGGCTCGGGATCGAGGGCATGCGGCGGCGAGTGGCGGATTACCCCGCTGCCCTGGGCACCGTGAACCTGTTCGTCAGCATCGCCGCCCTGAACATCGCCCTGTCGGTGGCGGTCTTCGTCTTCAACATGGTCCGATCGTGGCGGACGGGCCCGCAGGCAGCCTCCAACCCGTGGCGTGCCCAGACCCTTGAGTGGCAGACCACATCACCCCCGCCGATCGAGAACTTCGCGCAGATCCCGACCGTCAGCGCGACGCCGTACCAGTACGGCAGCACGGGCGCAGCGCCCGTGGAGGGGCGCGCGGCACCGTGAGCGCGCACCCGACCGCCGCCTCGCACCAGGAGGACGCAGCCGCGGCGCGCAGCAACATGCTGCTCGCGGTCAAGCTCGGCATCCTGTCGGAGGTGATGCTCTTCGGAGCCCTGTTCGCGGCCTACTTCGTCATCCGCGGGGAGAGCCCGGCGTGGCCACCCGTCGCGGGCCTGGAGCGACCTGCATTGTTGCTCCCGGGGCTGAACATGCTTCTGCTGGTGGCGTCGAGCGGAACGATGCAGGGGACGGTGCGCTCGGCCCGTGGCGGAGACCGGTCGCGCATCGTGCGCTGGGCCGGTCTGACGCTGCTGATGGGCGCGATCTTCATCATCATCCAGGGCTATGAGTTCGCGAGCAATGGCTTTGGCCTGGACGCCGGAACGTTCGGGTCGACCTTCTATATCCTCACCGGCTTTCACGGAGCCCATGTCCTGGCGGGCCTTGGGCTGATGGCGATTGTCGTCAGGCGCGCTGGCCGTGGACTCATCTCGGCCGAACACCCCACCGCGGTGGAGGCGACCAGCTACTACTGGCACTTCGTTGTCGCTGCCGGGGTCTTCCTGTTCTTGGCCCTGTACGTTCTGTAGCCAGGGGCGTCAGCGCAGGACGGCGTCGAGCGCTGCGCTCAGCTCATCGGGGTAGGCCATCCCCTCGAACTTGGCGGCGACCTTGCCGTGCGCGTCGACCACGACGACATATGGCTCAGTGGGCAGACCCCATTCGATCACCGCCCGGATCGGCTGCGGGTTGCCGAGCACGTCGAGCGCCGGCTGCGTCCGCCCGTTCGAGACCTCCAGCAGGTACGGCTCGACATGGATGAAGTTCACCCGCCCGACGTAGTCGGGAGCCACCTGCTTGACGAGGTCGAGCGCCGGCCCGCAGGTGCCGCTGGTGCAGAACAGGGGAGTGGCGAAGACCACCACGAACGGCTTGCCCGCGGCAATCGCCTGGCGGATCGAGAGGGCGTAGAAGGCGAGGTCGGGTTGATCATCGGTCGAGACCGCGACCAGCGTCGCCGGATCGGTGGCGGTCAGCGTGTCAGAGGGTGGCGCAGCACCGCCGATCGCCGGCGTCTGGGTTGTCTCGCGCACCGAGAAGGTGACGCGCGCCGTGCGATCGGGCTGCCCGGCGGCCTGAGCCGTGACCTCCATGCCCCAGGCGCCCGCATGCGCGAATTCGGCGGGGACGGTGTAGATCGCCTTGACGTCCGGTATCAGCCATCGAAACGTTCCGGGCGCACGGCTGATGGCGGTATCCGTGCTGGTGGCGAGATCGTAGAAGCCGATCTGGGTGGACAGCTCCGGCGCCGCCAGGCTGCGACCGGCCCTGTCCTGCAGCGCGATCATGATCCGCATCTGCCCCACCGCCACCTCGGCGTTCACCAGCTCGGGGATGAAGTCGGTGTTGCCGACCACCGTCCCGCTCCCCGGCCAGCCCGGGTACTGGCCATCTCCGGCCGACGGGGACGAGGCCGAGCTGGCCGAGCAGGCGGCCAGCAGCAGGGTGCCGAGGACAGCCGCGGCAAGCCGGCGCTGGTCAGCGGCTCTCAACGGGTACCCGTTCGTCATGGCGTGCGGCTCGCTCCTCGATGCTGCGACTGCGCCTCTCGTCGGCCCGCAGCCAGGCCGCGATGGCCAGGACCAGGGCTCCCAGCAGGATGACATCGCCGGCCCCCCACATCACGATGCCGGCGACCTGCTGATCGGTGAGCGCGTCGGGCCCCCAGGTCCGAACCAGGGTCGCGTAGTGAGCGTACAGGACGGTCGGGGCGAAGTAGATGGCCAGCCCAACCGCCGTGTTGAGCGGCATCTGGGTGGCGAGGTAGATCATGCGGGAGACCGGCACCAGGTGCCAGCGGGCCGGATCGGCGCCGATCACCGGCCACCAGAAGAGCAGGCCCGCCACCAGGTACAGCAGGTGCTCGAGGCTGTGCACGGCGTTGTCTTCGAGGGCGGCGTTGAAGAGTGGGCTGAAGTGCGTGGCCCACATCACCGCGGCGAACAGCGCCCACCCGAGCGGTGGCCAGGAGATGGCCTTGACCGCGCGCGAGTGGAGGATCGGGAGGAGCATGGAGCGGCGGAGCGCGGGCGTCACCACCCGGAGCGCGAGCGTGGTTGGCGCCCCGAGCGCCAGGAGGGGAGGAGCCACCATCGCGAGCAGCAGATGCTGGAGCATGTGGACGCTGAAGAGGCTGTCGGCGTAGACATTCACGGCTGACAGCAATGCAACCCCGATCACCCCCAGGCCGGCCAGCCAGGCGGCCGCGCGCCACGCCGGCACGGGCGACTTCGGATGGGCCCGGTTCACCATCCGTACGGCGACGAGGTAGGAGATGGTCGCCGTCACGATGCCGATCCAGGGCAGCGGCTCGCCGGACCACGCGGTGAAGATGGTCACCATCGTCGGTTCGGGCGCGGCGGAGCCGTGGGCGAGTGCCGGCCGGGCACCTACGAAAGCCAGCGCAATGCTGATCCCCATCCCCGCTCCGATCCGCACGGCCCGACGCACGCCTCGCATCATACGGGCCGCCCGTGCCGGACCTATGTGGAGGAACGGGCCGCTGGCTCGACGCCAATCGGCACTAGGCGGCGACCGTTTCCGGCGACGCGATGAGTGTCAGGCGCTGGGCTGAGTCGAAACCGATGACTTCCGTCCAGCCCGCCAAGCCTCCCACCAGGCAACGCTCAGGGCCCCAAGGCCCAGGAGCACGACCGCCAGCTTGACCCAGCCGCCGACCACCGGGATGGTGGTGACGATCACGACAGCCGCCGCCCCCGCTGCGAGCAATCCAAGCTCCTGCCATCGATCGCGGCCGTCCGTCCTCATCACCATGTGCGCGAGGGCCAAGCCGACCAGCGCATCCGCAACGAACGCCACGGCCAGGACGAAGAGGAACGAGACCAAGCTGATCGCCAGGGTGCCTGCCACGACGTCGATCGCGATCAGCGACCCGATCCGCAGGAGGCCGAAGAGGAGGGCCAGCACAACCATGGCCAGGATCGCCACCACCAGGAACACGATGTAGCCGACGCCAACGGCGAGCCCGCCACCAACGGCCATCAGTGGCCGGGTGCGCAGGACGCCATCGGCCGCCGCCATGCCGCGTGGCCTCCACCACAGGAGCAGCGCCCCGGCAAGGACGACGACCACGAATTGGCGCAGGGCGTCGAAGAGTGTCTCGCCGGCAATGGCCGCGGTTCGGTCAGTCGGCGCGACCGCGACGTGCTCCGTCCCGCCGACGCTGCCACTGCGGCTGTAGGTGCCGGCGCTCCCCTCGATGCTGCCGCCTATCGCGCCAGATATCGTGACCTGGCCGCCGGAGACGATCAGGTCGCCGCCAATCTTCCCCCCGGCCGGCACCGTCACCTGGCCCCCAGTCACCGCGAGATCCTCGTCGACCGAGCCGGCCAGGTTCAGCTGGCCGCCGAACACCCGCGCATCGCCATTCACCGTCCCCGCCAGCGAGATGGTACCGCCGGCCGCTAGCAGGTCGCCCGTGACCGTGCCATTGATCTCGACCTGCCCGCCCAGGGCGGTCAGGTCGCCGTCGACGTTTCCTTGTACGGTTACGCGGCCCCCGAGCACGTAGAGGTCGCCGTGCACCGTCTCGCCGGCGGGCACGGTCACCGTGTCGCCCGTTCGTAGCTTCCCACCGAGCAGGGTCGCATTCGCGAGGACCACGCTGGCGGCCATGACCAGGAGCAGCGCGCCCGCCGCAAGAGCGGCTCCGCGGCGCAGGATGCGGTTCATCGAATCCTTCCCAGCTTCATTTGGGACCGATGGTCGGCCTACGACCATCACGCGTCAAGGCGTTCCCGAGGTGAGTATTCTCCGTCATCTGATGTTGACTGACCGATTCGACCACGCTCTCCAGTACGCCGCCGGGCTGCACCGGGTGCAGGTCCGCAAGGGAACCTCGATCCCATACCTGTCTCACCTCCTGGCGGTGTGCAGCCTGGTGCTCGAGGATGGCGGGACCGAGGACGAGGCGATCGCGGCGCTCCTGCACGACGGCCCCGAGGACCAGGGCGGCACCCCGGTCCTCGATGAGATCCAGGCCCGATTCGGCGACAGGGTGGCGAGCATGGTGGCCGGACTGAGCGATGCCATGCCGGCGCCGGGGGAAACGAAGGCGCCCTGGCGCGAGCGCAAGGAGGCCTACCTGCAACATCTGGGAGAGGCGACGGCATCGGTCCTGCGCGTTTCGCTGGCGGACAAGCTGCACAACGCGCGCTCGATCCTGGTCGACCTGGGTACGTATGGCGAAGGAGTCTGGGACCGATTCAACGCCGGTCCGGCCGACCAGGCGTGGTACTACGGGGAGCTGCTCAGCGCGTATCAGCGGCGGCTCCCAACCTCGCGGAATCTGCCGGAACTGGCACGGGTACTCGCAGAGCTGTTCGCCTAGGTGGGCCAGGTGCCGATCGGCCCTAACTCAGAAATTCGCCGGTCGGCCCAGGGCCGCCTGCTCCACGATCTGCCCCACGCGTCGTGCCCGGGTCTCGGGCCGCTTCGCCGACATCACCCACCAGATCAGGGCGCGACGTGGCGAGCGCGGAAAGGCGTCCCACTGGCGCCGCGCCTCCGGGCTTGCATCGAGGGCCGCGGCCAGCTCCTCCGGCTCGATCAGGGCCTCGGCGGCGTCCTGCATCGACCACGATCCGTCTGCCTGGGCGGCGCGGATCGCGGCGAGGCCCGCGTCGTCCATACGACCCTCGGCGATCAGCCGCTCGACGCGGTCCTTGTTCGAGCGTGACCACCCGCTGCCAGCTCGACGCGGAGTGAGGAGGTGTGCCTGGCGACCGTCCCCGAGCGTATGGACCAGCCCGTCGATCCAGCCGAAGCACAGGGCCTCCTCCACGATCACCCCGTAATCGACGGGAGCCTTTCCGCTGGCCTTCGTCCAGCGGGCCACCCACACGCCATCCACGGACCCGTGGTGCTCCGCCAGCCAGTCCCGCCACGCCTCCTGCGTCTCGGGATGGAGGAGCGGCCGGCCCCGGTGCTCTTCGCTCATCCGCCCGCGAGGGCCGGCTCGTCGATGGTCAGGGTCAGGGCATCGGCGTCGACAGTGGCTTGCACCCCGAGCGGCAACGTCGAGAGCGTCGCGCCGTGGCCGAGCGGCAGCCCGTAGAGGATCGGCACGCCCAGGTGTGCCAGGCGCCCGGTGAGCACCTCCTCCAGCGTCTTGGAGCGCGGCGACGAGGTCCACTCGTGCCACTCGCTGCCGGCCATCTCGCCGACGACCACGCCGCGCACCCCGCGCAGCTTCCCGATCTGGTCGAGGTAGAGGAGCGCGCGATCGAGGCGGATCGGGGCCAGGCCGACCTCCTCGAAGAAGAAGAGGGCGCCATCGAGGCCGACCTCCGACGGCGTGCCGATGGTGTAGATGACGTCCCCCAGGCAGCCGCCCAGCAGCCGGCCGCTCGCGCGTCCGGGCGCCAGTGCGATCAGGTTGAGCCGATCCGGGTCGGGCGGCACAGGGCCGGTCGTGGCCCCGGCGAGCACCTGGAGCAATCGGTCCGTGGTCAGGGCCGGCGGGCTGGGGCTGCCCAGCATGGTGAGGCTCGGCCCATAGAAGGTGGCCATCCCGATCCGATTGAATGCGGCATGCAGCGCGGTGATGTCCGAGAGGCCGATGAACGGCTTGGGGTGCGCCGCGATCGCGTCGAGGTCGAGCAGTGGGACCACCTGCGCGGATCCGTACCCGCCGCGCATGGTCTGAATGGCGTCGATCTCCGGATCGGCGAATGCCTGCTGGATGTCACGGGCGCGGGTTTCGGGGGAGCCTGCGTGCCAGTCGGCCTGCTCCAGCGCGCCGGGCATCAGCTTCGCGGTGTAGCCGTGGGCCTCCCACCACGCGATGCCCCGCAGCACCTCGGCGCGGGACTCGGGCGGGCTGCCGGGCGTGACGATGGCGATGGTCGAGCCGGGAGGCGCGGCGCGACCAAGAAGCGTGGGCATGATCGGAAAGGTACACGACGCTGACGGCGCCAGGTGGGAGCTGCGCGGACTACCATGAGCGCATGCCCGAGGATGCCGTCGAACTCCTTTCGTCGCTGACCCTCTTCGCCGACCTGGGAGCGCCACAGCTGGAGGGGATCAGCCACCTCTTCGAGGAGACGACCTTCGCGCCCGGGCAGCGGATCCTGCGCCAGGGCATCAGCGGCTCGAACTTCTACGTGGTGGTCGAGGGGGAGGCGGCGGTACGGATCGACGGCGAGGATCGGACGAGCGTCGGCCGGGGCGACTTCTTTGGCGAGATGTCGCTCCTCCTGGGAATCGCCCCCAGCGCGGATGTGATCGCCCGCACTCCGCTGCGCTGCCTCGTGCTGGCCGGGCCGGACCTGCACGGATTCCTGGCCAAGCACCCAACGGTCATGTACCGGATGCTGGTGACCATGGCCCGGCGCCTGCGCGCCGCCAACCAGCAGCAGGCCTAGCCGCGTGACGGCGGCAATCAAGCGGGGCGCCGGGCGGGGCGCCGGGCGGCCCTTCCCACCGGGCGAATATCCGGTCGTGGTGGTCGGCAGCGGGCCGGGCGCCATCCAGCTCTCGCATGAGCTCGACCGACTCGCGGTTGGGCACGCCACCATCAGCGCCGACCCGGTGCCGGGTGGCATGTTCCGTCGGCTGCCGCTGTACCAGAGGCTGCTCTCCTGGACGAAGCCGTTCGCGCTCGGCGATCCCGCGGGACGTGTCGGCGAGTGGTACGACTGGAACAGCATCGTCTCGGACGACCCGGCCCTGCGCTCGATCATGCCGACCCTCATGGACGGCAGCTCATCCTTCCCGAGCCGCGCCAACATGGAGGAGAACCTCGCCACCTTCGTGGCCCGCGCCCGGCTCCAGATCCGATACGAATGCCCCTGGCAGTCCACCAGACGCACCGATGACGGTCGTTTCGTCCTCGCCACGCCCGATGGTGACTACACCTGCGAGACCGCCGTCTTCGCGGTCGGCATGGCCGAGCCCTGGAAGCCGCCGACCCCCGGCCTCGAGCTGGTGCCGCACTACGTCGACTCGAGCCCGGCCGAGTCCTACGCGGGGAAGCGCGTCTTCATCGTCGGCAAGCAGAACTCGGCCTTCGAGATCGCGACCGCCTTCCTGCCGTGGGCGAAGCAGATCGTGCTCGGGTCCCCAAAGCCGGCCACCCTGTCGGTGGTCGAACACTCCCTGGCGGGGGTCCGGGCCCGATACGTGCAGCCGTACGAGGACGCCATGATGCACAACGGCGTCTTCCTGCTCGACGTCAAGATCGAGCGCATCGATCGATCCGGTGGGGGCTTCCGGGTTCACCTGAGCCGGACCGATGACGGTCGCCAGCTGACCTACGAGGCCGATGCGGCGATTGCCACCACCGGCTTCTCCGTCCCGCTCCAGGATCTGCCGGCCCTCGGCGTGGCCACGTTCGCACAGGGCAAGATGCCTGCGCTCACGCCACTGTGGGAATCGGTGACGACGCCCGGCATCTTCTTTGCCGGGACCATCACCCAGGCGGCGGCAGGCCTGAAGAAGCATGGCATTCCCGCCAATTCGGGGGCGCTGCACGGGTATCGGTACAACGCGCGCGTGCTGGCCCGCCACCTCGCCCGCAGCCGGTTCGGGATGGACCTGCCACGCCCCGCGCTCGAGCGCGACGCGGTGGTGCCGTTCCTGCTGGAGCAGCTGACCCTGGCGCCCGAGCTCTGGAACCAGCGCTCGTACCTGGCGCAGGTAGTATCGGTCGGCGATGGTGGGTGGCGGGACGAGGGGATCTGGCCGCTCGCCGACTTCGTCGACAGCGCGGGGCCCGATGCCGTCGCCGTGACCCTTGAACCGAACCCGGATGCCAGCATCTACCCAGCCGCCTATCTGCGGGTTCGGGGCGCGGTCGAGGAGCACCTGCTCGACCCCGATGAGCTCAACGAATATCGCGGCTCGCCGCACCGGGAGCAGCTGACCGCGATCCTGGCCCCGCTCCTCGGCCGCTGAGAGGTTAGGCTGCGCGGATGAGCGATCACGACGAGCACGACCACGAAGAGCATCCCCATGACGAGCACGACCACGGCCACCATCACGGCCACGAGCCCGTCATGCTCGACCCATACCAGCATCGGGCCGAGGCGGTGGGCCTCTTCAACGGCGTCTGGCAGATGCTGGATATCGCCGACCGAACTCCAGCCCAGGACGACCAGATGGTCCACGCCGCCCACGCGTCGCGCTGGCACTGGTCGCAGACCGGGGAGCTGGGCGGCGACGAGCAGGTGGCGGTGGGGGAGTGGCAGTGCTCCCGCGTCTACTCCGTGCTGGGGCGCGGCGAGCCGGCGCTGCACCACGCGCGGGCGTGCCTGGCCGTATGCGAGGAGTCCGACCTCACCGATTGGGTCCTCGCCGCCGCCTACGAGGCGCTCGCCCGCGCGTCGACGGTGGCGGGGGAGGCGGGAGAGGCGCGGGTCTGGCTGGCGCGCGCGCGGACCGCGACCGCCGCGATCGCCGATCCCAAGGACCGCGAGGTGATCGAGGGGGACCTCGCGTCCCTTGCCGCTCTGCCGGGAGTCGGCGACTCGTAGGCCCGCCTATCCCGAGGCGGCGATCTCGTACACGTAGGCGGAGAGCTTGACGCCCGTGGCCGGCTCCCAGTCCAGCTGCGGTGCACGCACAAAGCCGATGCGGAGATACAGCCGCTGGGCGGTCTCCATCCACTGGGTGGTGTCCAGGTAGACGCGCTCGCGTGCGTCCGCCCGGGCCAGCTCCAGGCACGCACGCACCAGCGCCTCCCCGATGCCGCGTCCCTGGAACTCGGGCAGGACCGCCAGCATCCGGATGCCGGCCCCGCGCGGATCCTCGAACTCGGCGTAGGGCCCCGGCCCTGGTACGTAGGTCACCGTACCGGCCAGGGCGCCGCCCGCCTCGGCGACCCACACCAGCACCCCTGCCTCGATGCGTCCCGCGACGTCCCGCAGCTCCCCGGCATACTCGTCCAGGCCCGGGATGATGGACCGATACACGTCCACCACCAGCTCGCCGACCGCGGCGTACTCCTCGGGTCGGACGGGACGAATCAGCATCACGCCGCACGGTAGCATCGGGGCGTGATCGCGCAACTGGCTGACGCTCTGCGGTCTCTGCGTCGGGTGCTGCGCAACCCGGAGATCCGACGCGTCGAGCTGGCCTGGATGCTCGGATGGGCCTCCGAGTGGGCGTGGCTGGTTGCGCTGTGGGTCTATGCCTTCCGGGCGAGCGGGGTGGTGGCGGTCGGAGTGCTGGGCCTGGCGCGCACGCTGCCCGCGGCGCTGCTTGCGCCGGCGCTGTCGACCCTGAGCGATCGGCTGCCACGCCATCGGGTCCTGCTGGGCGTGCATCTCGGCCGAGGGCTCGTTCTGGCGCTGGTGGCGCTGGCGGTCGCGTCCGGAGCCCCGCCGCTCGTCGTCTACCTGCTGGCTCCGCTTGACGCGCTGCTTGGCGTCATGCATCGGCCGACCCACATGTCGCTGCTGCCGGCCCTGGCCCGCTCTCCCGAGGACCTGGTCGCGGCGAACGTCGCGTCGAGCAGCTTTGAGGGGATCGGGACGCTGATCGGCCCGGCGGTCGGCGGCATCCTGGTGGCGATGGCAGCTCCTGCCTGGGGCTTCGTGGTCCCTTCCCTCGGCTTCTGGCTGGCGGCCCTGAGCGTGAGCGCGGTCAAACCGACTCAGGCGCTCCGCCTGCACCCTGATCGGCCCGATCTGCTCCACACCATGCTGGGCGGGATCCGCGCCCTGGTCGACTATCCCTCTGCCGGCCTGGTGGTGGCGCTGTTCTGGTCGCAGGTGGTGGTCCGCGGCCTGTTAAACGTGCTGGTGGTGCTCGCGGCCGAAGAGCTGCTGCATATCGGCCAGGAAGGTGTGGGCTACCTGTACTCGGCCATCGGGGCGGGCAGCCTGCTCGGGGCGCTCGGCGCGGTGGCCCTGGTCGGGAGGAGGCGCATGGCCCCGTCCTTCGCCGCCGGTCTCGTCCTGTGGGGAGCGCCGATCCTGATGATCGGCCTCATCCCGCTGGCGGGTCCGGCCGTCTTCTTCCTGGTGGTGCTGGGCCTCGGCAACGCCACCCTGGACGTGTCGGGCTTCACGATCGTGCAGCGCACCGTGCCGAACGCGGTGCGGGGGCGCGTGTTCGGCGTGCTGGAGGCCGGAATCATGCTCAGCACCGGCATCGGCTCGGCCATCGCCCCACT
>JBGQCU010000014.1:0-29312 GCA_041495495.1 Candidatus Limnocylindria bacterium | reverse complement strand
GTCCAAGCGGCGTGTCGATCACGGTCGTCACGATGGTCGCGGCCCCGGAGCGCCGGCGCCGCGCGCGGCGAGCCGCCGCAAGCACCGGTCGCAGGAGCTCGGCGCGACGCAGCGTCGCATCGGTCAATGCCAGGCCGGGCACGGACAGGGGCCTGCAGCGCAGGCAGGCGCGGTAGCCGGCGAAGAGGGCGGCGCGCGCGGACGGAAGGTGCGTGACGTTCTCTGGTTTGGGTGACGGGGCGGGGCAGCCCGCGCGACAGAAGATTCCCGTCGTCCCCACCGCAATCACGGGGAGATCCACGGGCGGTGGCAGCGGATCGTGCATGCGGATGAAACGCGCGGACGGTAGATCTCGTGAGGTACGGGCCGCCGTCACTCCGGCAGCTGCACGACCCCGATGATGTTGCCCTCCGAGTCGCGGAACCAGGCGCTGCGGGTGGGGCCAACGGTGGCGATCGAGCCGACCGTCTTGACGGTCGGATAGTCGTACTCCTCGAAGACCACGCCGCGTGCCTTCAGCTCGCGGACCTCCGCCTCGATGTCATCGGTGACGAAGCCCATCAGCGTGTTCGGCGACTTCCCGGCGTTCGGCGTCGGGTAGATGATGAAGCGGGTCGAATCGGCGGCGTCGTACATCAGGCCACCCGGCAGCTAGCGGACCGGCTCGAAGCCGAGCTTGTCGGCGTACCACTTGCGGGCGCGGCCGAGGTCTGCGGCGGGGACGGTGGCGTGAACGCGGCGATCGGTGAGCACGGCTGACTCCTTGTGGCTCTATGCGTTTCCGGGCTGCTGCTGCGCCCATGCCAGGTTGACGTTGAACGGGGTTGAGCCGAGGACGCGGTCGCCGGCCCGCAGCTCGATGCGGTGCCTTCCCAGCTCGCGCACCTGGAGCCCCTTCATGTCGGCCACGATGTTGGCCGTGGTGCTGTTGGGCGGCACGTCCAGGCGCATGGTCGGCGGCCGCGCGAGCACCGGCTGGCCCGATGGCGCGACGACCTGCAAGGTCAGCTGGTAGGTGCCCGGATCGGCCTCCAGCACGGCCACGATGAAGAACCGTCCGTGGACCGATGGGAGCCGGCTGACCGTGATCTGGCCGAAGATGCCGATGGCGCTGATCTTCCCGTCCTGAGCAGTGATGGCGTGGTCGCAGATGACCAGGCTGTGCAGCTCCAGGGTCGGGTCGGCCACGGCTCGAGTATAGGGGGCTCAGCCGAAGGCCAGCCGGACCCCGTCCCGCGCCAGGTCGACGAGCGGCAGGTCCCCCAGCTCGTCGCGCCGGAACCATCTGGCGGCGTCGGTGGAGCCGGTCAGCTCGTCGCGCAGCTTGCCGCCGGTGAGGCGCACCCGGTAGACGATCTGGATGGCGTGGTAGGCCTCGTCGGCGCCGTCGCGCGGATGGACCCAGCGCTTCGACCACGACAGGACGCCCACCAGGCCGGTGATCTCGCCGTGGAGGCCGGTCTCTTCGACGAGCTCTCGCAGCGCAGCGTCCGCCGGCGCTTCACCGAACTCGAGGCCTCCGCCCGGCAGGGTCCAGTGCCCGACGAAGCTCCACTCGCCGGGTGCCAGGCGGCAGAGCAGGAGGCGGTCGTCGTCCGTGCAGAGCGCGTAGGCCGCGACCCGCGTGACGCGACGCTGCGGTTCCGGCGGGCTCACGCGGCGTAGAGGTCGGGGTCCAGCAGCCAGGCCAGCTCGCCGCCGCCCGGCTCCGGGACGCCGGGGAACTCGACGCAGGCGATGGCCCCCTTGCGGAGCCGGACCGCCGAGGCGCCGGTCAGCAGGCAGACCGCGCTCGACAGGTCCGGTTCGTGGCCGACGTACATGACGCGTCGCGCGTCAGGGTGCGCGGCCATGGCCTGGGCCAGGTCGGCCCAGTCGGCGCCCGGCCGCAGCCGGTCGTCGACGACCGGCGGGTGAGACAGCCCCAGGCCGGCGACCAGCAGCTCGGCGGTCTGGAGCGCTCGCGGGAGGGGGGACGAGATGACGGCGTCCGGTCGCAGGTTGATGCGGCGCCAAATCGGAGCGGCCGCACGAAGCGCCTCGACACCGGCGGGCGTGAGCTCGCGCGCTTCATCATCGGGCGCCATGGAGCCCTGCCCGGCCTTTCCGTGGCGCAGGAAGTAGAGGATCACCGCGGGGCTTCGTCAGTCGGGGAAGGCTTCGGGGCCGCGCTCGGACAGCTCGCGCGCATGCGCGGCCGCATCGGCATCGGTCGGGGGCAGCCAGGAGAAGGGGTAGCGCGGGTCGTCGAGCTCGCCCGCCTGGCGGGTCAGCCGCAGGGGGTGGAAGGTGTCGATCATGACCGCCAGCTCCTCGGTCGCCTCCTTGCCGATGCTCGCCTCCACCGTTCCGGGGTGCGGCCCGTGGGGGATCCCGGCCGGATGCAGCGTGAAGGAGCTGGTCTCCACCCCACGGCGGCTCATGAAGTTGCCGGCCACGTAGTAGATGACCTCGTCGGAGTTGATGTTGGAGTGGTTGTACGGCGCCGGGATGGCAAGCGGATGGTAGTCGAACTTGCGCGGCACGAATGAGCAGACCACGAAGTTACGGGGCTGGAAGGTGAGGTGCACCGGTGGCGGCTGGTGGACGCGACCGGTGATCGGCTCGAAGTCGCCGATGTTGAAGGCGTACGGGTACAGGTAGCCGTCCCAGCCGACCAGGTCGAAGGGATGGAAGGCGTAGTGATAGGCGGTCAGCCGCCCGCCCTTCTTGACCTCGACCACGAAGTCGCCGGTCTCCGTGTGCGGCGCGATCTCGGCCGGCGGCCGGATGTCGCGCTCGCAGTAGGGCGCGTGCTCGAGCATCTGGCCGTACTCGTTGCGGTAGCGCTTGGGCGGCTCGATGTGGGACGGGCACTCCAGCCACAGCATCCGCTGCTCATCGTCGCCCGGGACGACCCGGTAGGTGGTGCCGATCGGGATCACCAGGTAGTCGCCCGGGCCGTACTCGATCGGCCCGAAGACCGTCTCAAGCGTCCCGTGGCCCTCGTGCACGTAGAACATCTCGTCCATCTCGCCATTGCGGTAGAAGCGCTCCATGGCCGAGGCGGGGCGGACGACGCCGAAGGTGACGTCGGCGTTGTAGAAGAGCGGGATGCGGCCGCTGACCGCGTCGCCGGAAATCGGCACGCCGGCCGAGTTGATCAGGTGGTGGCGGTGCGGGCCGGCCTCGTCATCGGTCCAGGGCTGGATCGCGACGTCGCGAACCTTCTCGATCTTGTGGGTCTGAGTGGGCGGCGTGTGGTGATACAGGAGGCTCGCCTTGCCGGAGAAGCCCTCCACCCCGAACAGCTCCTCGGCATACAGGCCGCCATCCGGCTTGCGGAACTGGGTGTGGCGCTTGTGCGGCACCTGGCCGCGCAGGAGGTAGAACACGGTGCGGCCATTCTAGGGCGCCGATGGCGCCGTCCGGACCGATGGCCTCCACGGCCAGTGCTACACTTAGTTGCGTCAGCAACTAGACCGATGCGGCCGCCAGGCGACCGAGGAGACAACGCTCGATGTTCAACATCACCCGCCTCAACCATGCTGTGCTCTGGGTCCGCGACGCGGACAAGGCGGCCGAGTTTTACCACCGCGTCTTCGGCTTCGAGGAGCTGGAGCGGCCGGCAGGGATGCGCGCCGCCTTCATGCGCTCGCCGACCGGCGGCAACCACCACGACCTCGGCCTGTTCGAGGTGGGTGCGGCCGCGCCCCGTCCGCCGCGCGGCTCGGTGGGGCTCTACCACCTTGCCTGGGAGGTGGCGACCATTGAGGACCTGGCAGCCGCGGCCAAGGCGCTCTCCGAGGCCGGAGCACTGGGCGGAGCAAGCGACCACGGGGTGAGCAAGTCGCTGTATGGCCGCGACCCCGACGGACACGAATTCGAGGTGATGTGGCAAGTGCCCCGCGAGGCGTGGGGCGAATACGCCGACTCGGGCGTGGTGATGCCGCTCGATCTCGAGGCGGAGCTGGCCCGCTGGGGGACCAAGGGCACCGTCCAGTAACAGCGGCCGCCGGCGACGCCGGCATCGGTACACTCGCAGGCGCCCGTGTCCGCTCCAACGCCGGTCATTCGATCCGACGCGCACCTCGCCCATGCCGGGCTGATCGAGCTGTCCGGGGGGCGCGAGATTCCGTGCTGGGAGTCGCCGGAGCGGGTGCTCGCCATCGAGGCCGCACTGCGGGCTGACGTGAGCTTCGTCTTCGAGGCGCCGACGGAGCACGGACGCGGGCCGATCCTGGCGGTCCACGACGCGGACCTGGTGGAGGTCTTAGAAGGCGCCTGGACCGATGCCCTTGCCGCCGGCGCCACCGACGGCTCGCGGCCCTGGATCCCCGACACCTACCTGCTGGCCGCCTATCCTGGATCGATGGCGCTAGGCGGGCTGCCGGCTGCCGCCCATCAGCGGCTCGGGGCCTACCTGTTCGACACCGCCACCCCGATCGTGGCGGGAACCTGGAGCGCCGCACTGGGCGCCGTGGACGTGGCGCTGACGGCCGCGGAGCGGGTGGTCGCCGGGGCCCCGCTTGCCTACGGTCTGTGCCGGCCGCCCGGGCATCATGCCGCGCGCGGCATGCTGGGTGGGTACTGCTACCTCAACAACGCGGCGATCGTGGCCGAGTGGCTGCTCCGGTCCGGCGGGGCGCACCGAGTCGCGATCCTCGACATCGACTACCACCACGGCAATGGGACGCAGCAGATCTTCTGGGAGCGCGGTGACGTCCTGTACCTCTCGCTGCACGCAGATCCGGCGCGCGGCTACCCATATTTCTCCGGCTATGCAGGCGAGACCGGGGCGGGGGATGGTGCCGGATTCACGCGCAACTGGCCGCTCGCGGCGCGAACTGAACTCGACGGCTACGCAACCGCCCTCGCCGAGGCGCTGCGCATGGTGGTCGCCTTCGCCCCGGACGCGCCACTCGTCATCTCGGCCGGTTTCGACACCTTCGAACGCGACCCGATCGGCGACCTGGCGCTGCGCACGGCGGACTACACCGAGATCGGGCGCATGGTGTACGGCCTCGGCCTGCCGACGATCGTGCTGCAGGAGGGCGGGTACGCGCTCGACGCGCTGGGCGCCAATGCGCTGTCCCTCCTGACCGGCCTGCGCGGCGAGTGAGCAGCCGCCCGCATGGCCGGCCGCTGTGGCCGGCCTACCTGGCGACCTTCACCTTCACCCTCGGCCAATGGGCGTCGGGCGTCGCCATCCCGCTCCACGTCCAGTCGCTGGGCGGCTCCCTGACCGAGGCCGGCACCATCGCCGCCATCCGCTTCGGCCTCGGCGCCCTCTTCAGCCTGCCGTTCGGCGCGGTGGCCGATGCGTGGGGGACACGGCGCACGCTGACCGTGGCGGTGATCGGCAGCGCGGCGGTGAATCTCGTGCCGATCGGCGCCGAGGCGACCGGCAGCACCCTCCCGCTCTACGCCTGGGCGATCCTGTCCGGGCTCACCTCCTCGCTCTTCCTGCCGGCGATCGGGGCGTACGTCGCCGGCAGCGCGCACGAGGCGCGGCGCGGGTCGGCCTTCGGCTGGCTGACGCTCGGCACGCACACCGGCATCGCCACCGGGCCGGCGGTCGGCGGCCTGGCGTGGCAGCTCCTGGGCACCGTGCCGACCTACCTGGTCGCGACCGGACTTGCCCTGGTGGCCCTGGTCGGACCGATCCTGATGCGGGGCGCGGTCCGGGCGCGGATCGATGTGCGCGGCCTGCGTGGCATGGTCGGTTCGCTCGCACGCGACCGGGTGGTCGTCGGCTGCTGGGTCGCCGGCTTCGGGATCGGGCTGCCGTGGGGCGCGGTGAGCGGCCTCTTCCCGCTGTTCGGCACTTCGATCGGGCTGGCGGCCGGCTCCATCGGCCTGTTGCTGGCGCTCCAATCGATCACCAACGGGCTGTCTCGCGTGCCGCTCGGCCGCCTGATCGACCGGCGTGCCGTTCCCCCCGTGGCGATGGCGGGGGGCTGCATCATGTACGCGGGCATCACCTCGCTGCTCGGCCTGCAGACCGGCCCGCTCGGGATCGCAGCTGTCTTCATGACCGGGATCCTGGCGCTCGCCTTCACGCTGATGATGATCCAGGTCGTGATCAGCGAGCGCGCGCCGGCCGAGCTGCGCGCCACCGGGCTGGGCGGCTACTCGACGGCGCTCTCGGCCGGGCTGGGGATCGGCCCCTTCGTGGCGGGCGCCGTGGCGCAGTCGGGCGGCTTCGGGCTCGGCTACGGCAGCGTGGCGGGGATGGGCGCCGTGGTGGCCGGAATCGCGGCGGTCCTGCTCCTCGGTGCGCGCCGCGTCGGTCGCCCCGCCCCCGGCTGAGCCTCAGCCCTTGAGGATCTCCGCGAACTGGGCCGGGTCGACATTGCCCCCGCTGATGACGATCACCCGATGATCGTCGCCCTCGGGCTGGGGCGCGGCCCCGGAAAGGTGAGCCGCCATGCCGGCCGCACCTGAGGCCTCGACCACCAGACGGGCCCCCGTAGCGAGCTGGCGCATCGCGTCGGCCATCTGCTCCTCGCTGACGGTGACGATCTCGTCCATGTAGTGGCGCAGGTGGAGGAACGGCAGCCAGCCGAGCTTCTCGACGCGGAGGCCATCGGCCATGGTGCGGGTGGTGAGCGACCCGTCCCAGCGCACGATCTCGCCCTTTGCGAGCGAGTCGCGCGCGTCGGCCGCCAGCTCCGGCTCGACGCCGATGACCCGGGCGTTCGGGGCGAGCGCCTTGACCGCGGTTGCGATGCCGGCCGACAGCCCGCCGCCACTCACCGGGATGAGAACGCTCGTGACGTCGGGCAGATCCTCGGCAATCTCCAGGCCGCAGGTGCCCTGCCCGGCGATGATGCGCCGGTCGTCGTACGGTTCGATCATGACCCGCCCGTCCCGCGCGACCAGCTCCAGCGCGATCGCGTGGCGCTCCTCTCCCGTCCGCCCGGCGAAGACGATCTCGGCGCCGTCACGGCGCACCCCCTCCACTTTCACCGGCGGCGCGTCGTCCGGCATCACGATGGTGGCGTGGGCGCCGAGCAGACGCGCAGCGCGGGCCACCGCCTGGGCGTGGTTGCCGGACGAATAGGTGACCACGCCCCGGGCCCGCTCGGCATCGGTCAGGGAGGCAACCGCGCTGTAGGCGCCGCGCATCTTGAAGGCCCCGACCGGCTGGAGGCTCTCCGGCTTGAGCCAGGTGCGGTCGTCCCAGCGCAGCAGCGGGGTGTGGAGCGCCACTCCCCGGATCCGCTCGGCGGCGGCGCGGATCTCGTCGAGGGTAACCAGCTCGAGCCCGTCGAGCTGGTCGGCGTGCTCCTCGAGGTGCGCCACGACGAAGCGCTCGACGATCGCTGGCAGTCCCATCTCCCCGAGCGACTGGTGCAGGCCGATCGCGCTCCACGCATCGTCGGGCAGGGCGCTCAACGTTGACGATAGCTCCGCAATCTCGGAATTGACGCGCCGCAGCAGGTCGGCCGGCGCCGTCCGTCGCTCCCGCTCGATCGGGCCGATCCGGCCCGGATCGGTCTTCATGCGTCCGAAGGAAATCGGCCCTGCGGCCCCGGCGGCGCGGTCGACCAGGATCCTGCGGATCTGGTCCAGCCAATACCCGGGGAACTCGGCCAGGTGCGCCCACACCTGGCCCGCCTCCCAGCGCTCGCTCGCCCCGGGGTCGGGATCGGTCAGGCCCGATGGGAGCGGCAGTGCCGCATGCTCCGCCAGGCGACGCTCGACTGCCACCAGGCGCGAGAGGAACGGGGCGGCCTGCTCGGCGCTCATCGGTCGGGCGGTCGTTCGACGATCGGCGTGGTCAGCGATCCAAGCCGCTCGACTGTCAGCGTCACGACGTCGCCGGGTTCGAGCCAACGCCCGAAGCGCTCGTCCCTGACCTCGAGCAGGCAGCCGGTGCCGACCGTCCCCGACCCGATCAGGTCGCCGGGCCGCAGCCGCACGTCCGCGCTCGCCCGCGCCACCATCTCGCCGAAGCTGAACTGGGCATCGGCCCAGGTCCCGCGGGAGATCTCGACCCCGTTCACGGTGGCGCTCATCTCCAGATCGTAGCCCTTGCCCTGACGCGCATCCGCCAGCTCGTCGGGGGTCACCAGCCATGGCCCGATGGACGAGGCGAAATCCTTCCCCTTGGCAGGCCCCAGGCGGACCGACGTCTCCTCGCGCTGCAGGTCGCGAGCGCTCCAGTCGTTGAACACCAGGTAGCCACCGATCGCCTCCGCGCCGCGTGCCGCATCCAGGTCATGCACCGGCGTGTCGATCAGCGCCGCGACCTCCAGCTCGTAGTCGAGCTCCTGCGAGGCAGCGGGGCGCCAGACCGGGTCGTCCGGGCCGCGGATCTCCGAGACGTTGGATAAGTAGAAGATCGGGATCCGGTACCAGGCCTCCGGCACGGTGCCCCCGCGTCGCTCCCACATCGTTCTGACGTGCCCCTCGAACGCGTAGAAGTCGCGCAGCGAGGAAGGTCGCAGAATGGGTGGGCCGAAGGCCAGATCTGCGGCATCGAGGGCGGGCGCGACGGCATCGGCCGCCAGTTCCACGATCTCGGCCAGAACATCCACCCGCAGGCCGCGAGCCAGGTGGTCGTCGAGCGTCGTGATCGGCTGGCGGAACAGCGCCGAGTTGTGAGCCCGCCGCGGGTCCTCCACCACGAGCCCCTGGCGCGCATCGTCGAGGAGGAGCCAGCGCCGCCCTTCCGGGTCGCGCGCTGCGGCGAGCTGCCATCCGGTGCCGGTGGGGGCGTTGCGCTCCCGAACGTGGGCGATCTTCATCGTCCGTGGAGTCTACGGGTACCAGGAGTTCAAGTGATCTGAACAGTTGCGGCGTGCCAGAATCATCAATCTCTTGCGAGGGACTGCGGCATGGCCAAGCTCCAGCACAAGGCCTTCGACGAGCCAGACGAGGTGCGCCCCTACGAGCTGGGAGGCGGGCGGACCGAGATCTTCGAACTCGATGAGTTCGTCATCGGGCGGATGATCATGGGGCCCGGCTGGACCTGGCACGACAACGTCCGCCCAATCGTCGGGACCGATCGCTGCATGTACCACCATCTTGGTTTCGTGCTTCAGGGCACGCTGCACGTCTCGTACGAGGACGGCACCGAGGCGCTGATCGGCCCGAACGAGATGTTCGAGATGCCGCCGGGCCACGATGCGGAGGTGGTCGGCGGCGAGGCGTGGATCGCGGTCGACTTCCGCGGGGCGCGATCCTATGCCCGGCCGGTGGCTGGGAGTGGTGAGCGGGTGGTGGAGACGATTCTCTTCACCGACATCGTCGACTCGACGGCGAAGCTCCACGCGATGGGGGACGCCGCCTGGCGCGAGCTGCTCGCCGAGCACAACGACCGGATGCGCCTCGAGCTGGACCGATTCAGGGGCCGGGACATCGGGACGACCGGGGACGGCTTCCTGGCGCTCTTCGACGGCGCGGCACGGGCGGTGCAGTGCGCCGAGGCGATGGCGCGCAGCGTGCGCGAGATCGGCCTCTCGATCCGTGCCGGCGTGCACACCGGCGAGGTCGAGCACGTGCCGGGGAACGTGAGGGGAGTGGCGGTGCACACCGCGGCCCGGATCATGGCGCTGGCGGGCCCGGACGAGGTCCTGGTATCGGGCACGACCATGGAATTGGCTGCAGGATCCGGGCTGGCCTTCGAGTCGAAGGGGCGCCGCGCGCTGAAGGGGATCCCGGGAGAGCGCGAGGTCTTCGCCCTGGTCGGCTAGCTCAGCGGATCAGAGGTTGCCGCGCTTCTCCTGCTCGCGCTCGATGGCCTCGAACAGCGCCTTGAAGTTGCCGACCCCGAAGCCCCGAGAGCCGTGCCGCTCGATGATCTCGAAGAAGAAGGTCGGGCGGTCCTGCACCGGCTTGGTGAAGATCTGGAGCAGGAATCCCTCCTCGTCGCGGTCGGCCTCGATGCCCAGCTCCTCGAGGGTGTCCATCGGGATGCCGACGTCGCCGACGCGATCAGGCAGCGAGGCGTAGTACTCGTGCGGCAGGCCCAGGAACTCCACTCCCCGTGAGCGCAGGGCACGCACCGTCCCGACGATATCCTCGGTGCGCAGGGCGATGTGCTGGGTCCCCGCCTCGAGGTAGTAGTCGAGGAACTCCTGGATCTGGCTCTTGCGCTTGCCGGCCGCCGGCTCGTTGATCGGGAACTTGATCCGCCCGTTGCCCGACTGCATCACCTTGCTCATCAGGGCGGAGTACTCGGTGTGGATCACCTTGTCGTCGTAGTGGATCAGCTGCGAGAACCCGAGCACGTCGCGGTAGAAGTCCACGAACCGATTCATGTCGCCCAGCGCCACGTTGCCAACGCAGTGATCGACCTCCAGCAGCAGCTGCCCGGTGGCCGCCGCCGGGGGCTTCGCGATGCGGTGGTAGCCGGGGGCGAAGATGCCGTGGTAGTCGCTGCGGTCGATGAAGGAGTGGAGCACCTCCCCGTAGGTGTGAATGGCGGAGCGGCGCAGGACGCCCTTTTCGCCGGGGAGATCCGTCGGCTCGAGCGCCGAGCGGGCGCCGCGCGCGGTCGTCTCGCGCCAGGCCGAGGCCACATCGTCGACGGCGAAGGCGATGTCGTGGACCCCGTCGCCGTGGCGGCGGACGTGCTCCGCCAGCTCACTCTCATCGGTCAGGGGAGCGGTGAAGACGAAGCGGATGTCGTTCTGCACCAGCACGTAGCTGGCGCGGTCGCGCACTCCCGTCTCGAGGCCCGCATAGGCGACCGGAGTGAAGCCCCACAGGGCCCGATAGTAGGCCGCGGCCTGCTTGGCGTTGCCGACCCAGAACTCGACGTGGTCGATCCCCTTCAAGGGGAGGAAGTCGGCCGCCGCGTCGGCGGCGGCAGGGCGGGCGAGGGTATCGGTCACGCGCCCGATTGTACGGCGGCCGTCAGCGCCACCTCGATCATGCGCTCGACGGCGGCATCCAGCTCCTCAAGCGAAAGGTACGTCTCCTCGGTCCCAACCTCCTCGCTCAGGACGTCGCTCACAGTGAGCAGGCAGGCGGCCTGCACCCCGGCCCGCGCCGCGAGGTAGAAGAGGACCGATGCTTCCATCTCGAAGGCGAGCACTCCGCGCGCGCGCCACTTGCTGGCGTAGTCCGGATCGGTGTTGTAGAAGACATCGACCGATGCGACCGGCCCGATCCTGACCGGGATCCCCGCCTGCTCGGCAGCATGGACGAGCGTGTGGGTCAGGGCGTAGTCGGCGGTCGGGGCGTATCGGTCTCCATGCAGGTAGATGGTGGTAGCACCGTCGGTGGGACAGGCGGAGAGGGCGACGACCAGATCGCCAGTGCGCAGACCGGGCGCAATCCCGCCGCAGGTCCCGACCCGGATCAGCTGCTTCGCTCCGAGGCGCAGGAGCTCCTCGGCCACGATCGCAAAGCTGGGCGTCCCCATCCCCGATGTCTGCACGCTGACGGGGTGCCCCTGGTAGGTGCCGGTCCAGCCGTACAACGCCCGGTGCTCGTTCACCTGGCGCGCCTGCGCCAGGCCGCCGTCGAATCGCTCCGCGATCTTCCGTGCGCGGTTTGGGTCGCCGGGCAGCAGCACCAGCGGGGCATAGTCGCCGGCCTCTGCGCGGAGGTGGATCTGCGGCATGCCCGATAGCGTAGCGCAGGGATGGGCGCTCTCCTTCGCTAGTCGGGCGCTGCCGCCTCGGCAGTCGCGACTGCCCGTGCCGCGGTAACCGCCGCCTCCGGGGTGCCAGCCTCGATCGCCGCCACGAGCTCGCGGTGGAGCCTCGTCAGGCTCGTGTCCAACGCCAGGCGCCGAGCCCGTCCTGCCAGGTCGGTGTAGAGCGCGGTCCCCGTCATGCGTTCCAGCGCGGCGTGAAGAGGGATGCCGGCCGCCGCGGCCAAGGTGCCGTGGAAATCGAGGTCCGCGCGGGTAAAGCGGGATGGGCTGCCGGTGTGGACCGATAGAGAGCGCTCCTCGAGCATGAGATGCAGATCCAGCATCCGTCCCTCGTCCGGCCTGCGGGAAGCGGCCCGTGCCGCCGCCTCGGCCGCGAGCGTCTCGCGCAGCGCATGCAGTTCGGCCCGGTCCGCGCGTCGTGCTGCAGAGCGGATTGCCCGTGAGGCGCGCGGCCGTCGCGCAACGAACATGCCGACGCCGTGGCGGACCTCGACCAGCCCCAGGTAGCTGAGCGCGGCGATCGCCTCTCGAACAACCGGCATGCTGATCCGCAGCTCGCGGGCCAGCTTTCGCGCGGACTCGATGCGTTGGCCAGGCTGGAGGTCGCCGAGGGTAATTCGGCGCCGAAGCTGGTCAGCCGCCTGCGCCGCAAGCGGGCGCCGACTGACCGGCTGAAGGTCGGCCGGCTGACCGCGCCAGTCGACCGGCCACTCCCGCCGACGTATTGGGGTCCACGTCCACTGATTCCTCCGCCTGCCTCTCTTCGCCACCGTCTGCCTCCAACTGTTCAGGTCATCTGAACACTCGCACGCGGCGCCTTACCGGCCGATTGCGCCCTGCTTATCGCCGCTCGTCTACGATCTCGGAAATGCCCAGCCCCCACGCCGAGGACCTCGCATTCGCCGTCGACGTGGCCCGGCAGGCGGGCGGACTCTTGACGGCAAGCTACGAGCGTGTCACCCGGGTCGATCGGAAGAGCAGGCGCGACGTCGTCACCGATGTCGACTACGCCAGCGAGGCCCTGGTGATCGCGGCGATCCGCGACAGGTATGCGGGTGACGCGATCCTGGCCGAGGAGTCGGGGCGCCATGAGCGCAGCGATGGCGGCAAACCTGCAATCGGCTCCTCGCGGGCCCGATGGAGCCGACGGACCTGGGTCATTGACCCGCTCGATGGGACGGTCAACTACGCCAACGGGATTCCGTTCTTCTGCATCTCGATCGGTCTGGTCGAGGAGGGGAGGCCGGTGGTCGGCGTCGTCCTCGACCCGCTGCGCGACGACTGCTACGCAGCGACCGAAACGGGCACGGCGACGCTTAACGGCGAGCCGGTTCGCGCCAGCGACAAGGAGGAGCTGGGCGACTTCGTGGTGAGCCTGGCGATCATCGGGCGGGGTGGGATCGCGCGGGAGCGCAAGGTGTCCCACGAGATCCGGATCGGGAGGCGGATGGGGAGCGCCGCGCTGGCGCTGGCGTATGTCGGGTCGGGCCGCTTCGACGCGTTCGTGCAGAACGGTGGCCTGTCGCTGTGGGATATCGCGGCGGCGGGGCTGATCGCCGAGCGGGCCGGGGCTGCGGTGACCGACCTGTACGGCGGGCCGTGGTGGAACGTAGGCAAGCGCGGGCCGAGGCTGAGCCTCGTGGCCGCCCCGCAGCCGCATCACGGAAAGCTGCTTGAGCTGCTGCGCGAAGCGCGTACGACCGTCGAGACCCGCCGCTAGGAGGAGCCGGCCTCAGGCCGAGATGCCGGCCTCTCGCAGCACCGCGGCGAACATCGCCAGGGTGCGTGCCGTGGCGCCCCAGATGCGGTGGCCGGCATGGCGATAGACGGCGGCGCGCAGGGTCCAGCCCGGCCCCTCGATCAGCTCCTCGCTGACCACGCCATCGGTGAGCAGGAGGCGCAGGGGGAGCTCAACGATCTCGGCCACCTCGTCGGTATGGGGAGCGAGGGTCGGCCGGGCCGCAGCCGTCCCCACGTATGGCCGCAGCTCAAAGTTGCTGACCGGGATCCAGATGTCGTCCAGCACGCCGGCGATCGAGACCGAGGCGGGGTCGACCCCGACCTCCTCCTGAGCCTCGCGCAGGGCGGTCGCCTGGCGGGAGGCATCGGTCGCATCCGCCGCCCCCCCGGGCAACGAGATCTCGCCCGCATGGGCGCGCAGGTCGGCGTGGCGCACGGTGAGGGGCACGGTCAGCTCGCCGCCATCGGCCGGATAGACCAGCAGCAGGGTCGCCGCGGGACGCGCCGGCGGGAACCCCGAGCGGTCGTAGCGTCGAAGGTCGGGCACGCCCGGAACGGAACGCGGGGCGAAGCGCGGATCGGCCGCGATCGGTCGGGTCGCGTCCGCCAGGGCACGGGCGATCCCTTCCTGCCAACCATCTCCGCCGCGTAAGATTCGATCCATGACCTTCCCGGCTCCCGCTGGTCGCGACTCGCTGGCCCGCGCGGCGCTGTACCGGACACGGGTGCTGGTCAATCGCACCCCGCACTTCACCACGCGGGCACGTCGCGAGGCAAATCGGGCCCTCGACCTGCTCGACCTCCAGCTGGGGCTGAACCAGGTCAACGTGCCGGAGGCGGCGCGCGGAATCGAGCTGCTGATCCAGGCCCATGCCTCGCTGGCCTTTGGCCTGCTGCGCGATCCGGGCTTCGTCGATCGCTTCGGCGCGGCGCTGCGCCACCTCGGCCTGCGAGGGATCGAGCAGCGGCTCGACGAGGTGACGGGCTCGGTCATGGCCGAGCCGATCCCCGGACCCACCGGCGGCCGTCGCCACCGCGACGAGCTGCCGCCCGAGGAGCGGGTGGATGCCGAGGGGAATCC
The DNA here is from genome assembly GCA_041495495.1 of Candidatus Limnocylindria bacterium. Classification (GTDB taxonomy): domain Bacteria; phylum Chloroflexota; class Limnocylindria; order QHBO01; family QHBO01; genus CF-167. The sequence continues at coordinate 14,895 of JBGQCU010000014.1, read as the reverse complement.
GCTTCCCCCGCCGTCGGGCTACTACTGAGGAAGCCCCGCCTTCGCGGCGACAGGTCCTGATGCGTCGGTAGGCTGGACAGGGTATGTCAACGTAACGGCACAAGGATCGCGCCGGCTCTGATCGGTGCGCCGGATGGAGGTCAGGCAAGCCATGTCGTGGCTATCTCGTCAGTTCTCGACGCGGGTCCTGGTGCTGATCCCGGTCGCGATCGCCATCAATATCGTCCTTGGGTACACCGTCCAGACCGTCCTGAAGCTGCCCATCTACCTCGACTCGATCGGCACCATCCTGGTCGGCGTCCTGGCCGGACCGATTGCCGGCGCGGCGACCGGGGCGGCCTCGAACCTGATCTGGCAGTACGCGCCGGGCATCGGCGGCGGGACGATCGGACCGTTCGCGATCACCGCGGCCGTGATCGGGCTGCTCGCCGGGTTGTGGGGTTATCTCGCCGTCTATCGGCCGCGACCTGCGACGGGAGTCCGGCTGTGGCTGGCCGTCGTGGTCGGCGTGGCGATCATCCTGCTGCTCGCCTCGCGCATCTACAACAACCCGGCCTATACCGACCCGAGTATCGGCGGCTACCCGGACTGGGTGTTCACCGCCGCGATCGTCATCGCGGTCGTCGCCTCTGTCTCGGTCGCCTCGTTCATCCTGATCCGGCGCGACGCCGCTGGGGCCTGGGTGGCGGCAGCTGGCGCGCTGACCGGGATCGTGGCCGCCGTCGTGTCGGCGCCGATCGCGGCGTATGTCTTCGGTGGCGTCACCGGATCGGGGACGGACCTGATCGTGGCCGCCCTGCGCCAGGGCGGGTCGGACGTCTACAACGCGTCGCTCGGCCAGGGGCTCTTCAGCGACCCGATCGACAAGACGATCACCAGCTTCGTGGTCTTCATCATCCTGGCCAGCCTCTCGGATCGCGTCCTCGCCCGCTTCCCGCTCGGCGAGCGCATCGTGCGAGCCGGCGCGGCGACCTGAGCACGTCGGGAGCCAGTGGCGAGCGCGGCGCGAGTCATCGGGTCGGGTGACACCCGCGCCGGGCTCCCGGCATTCGTCCAGCCGCTGCCGAGCGGTCCGTATCGGAGCCTGAACCCGACCACCAAGGGGGTCATCGCCGTCAGCGAGGCGCTGGTCGCCTTCGCGGTGCGGGGCTGGAGCGGACCGCTGGCCGTCCTCCTCGCCCTGGCCCTGACCGCCGCGGTGGCGCGGCTCGGGCGCAGCCTGCTGCCATTCCTGATCGCCACCGTGCCGATCACCGCCTCCATCCTCCTGGTGAACACCTTTCTCTTCCCCGGCGCGACCGATCGCATCGTCACCATCGGTCCCTTTGCGCCGACCTGGACCGGGCTGACGGCGGCCGTGCAGGCCACCCTGCGGGTGGTCGCCTTCGCGATGTCGGTGGCCGTCCTGGTGCTCACCACCCGGCCCGATGAGCTGGTCGCGGACCTCGAGCGGCGGGGCGCGCCGCGGGGGGTCACCTTCGTCATCGGCGCCACCGTCCGCACCATCCCTCGCGTCGTGCAACGTGCCAGGGAGATCACCGAGGCCCAGCGGGCACGCGGCCTGGATACCGAGGGACGCGTCTGGCGCCGGGTGCGAGGCGTCCTGCCCCTGGCCGCCCCGCTCGTCTTCGGATCGCTCAACGAGGTCGAGGAGCAGACGATGGCCCTGGAGGCGCGGGCCTTCTCGGCGACCGGGCGCCGCACCCCGCTCCGCGTCTTCCCTGATCACGTTGCGCAGCGCGCGCTGCGCTGGATGCTTGCCATCGGCACCACTGCGCTGATCATCCTGTCGATCGCCGGCGCGCTCGCCTTCCTGCCATGACCAGCCGGGTGGAGCCGTGACGCTGACGCTGGAGGCGGTGACCTACCGTTACCCGGGCACGGCGCGGCCGGCGCTGGCCGACATCTCGCTCGAGATTGCACCTGGGGCGGTGCTCGGCCTGGTCGGGGCGAATGAGGCCGGCAAGTCGACCCTCTGCCTGCTGGCGGCCGGCCTGGCGCCGGCGACGATCGGCGGCCGGATCGAGGGCCGCGTGGTGATCGACGGCCTGGCGACCGTCGCGGCCCGACCGTCGGAGCTCGCGCAGCGCTGCGGCATCCTGTTTCAGAACGCGGAAACGCAGCTGTCGGGGACGGCCGCCACGGTATGGGAGGAGGTGGCCTTCGGACCCCGCAACCTGTCGCTGTCGCTGGCCGAGATCGCGGAACGGACTGACTGGGCGCTGGGCATCCTCGGCATCGAGGCCCTGGCGCCGCGCGAGCCCGGCCGCCTCTCGGGCGGGCAGGCCCAGCTGGTGGCGCTGGCCGCAGTGCTGGCCATGCGCCCGGCGTACCTGGTGCTGGACGAGCCGACCAGCCAGCTCGATCCGCAGGGCACCAAGATGGTGGGGAGCGCACTGCAACGCCTGGCGCACGACACCGGCGTCGGCCTGTTGGTGGTCGAGCATAAGACTGATCTGCTGGCCTCGATCGCCGAGCGATGCCTCGTGCTGGCCGACGGCCGGATCGTGGGTGGCGGGCCGAGCGCCGAGCTCCTCGCCGACCCGCGCCTCGACGGTTGGGGGGTGGAGCCTCCCTCGGCCGTCCGGATCGAACGCGCGGCCAGGAGCGCGGGGCTGGCAGAGGCGATGCTGTCCGCGATCGCCGCACTGCCGTGAGCAACCCGCTGGTCGAGGTCAGCGACCTCGTCTTCGTCTACCCCAATGGCGTGCGAGCGCTCGACAGCATCGACCTGAGGATCGAACGCGGCGAGCGGCTGGCGATCATCGGGCAGAACGGCTCGGGCAAGTCGACCCTGGTCCGGCACTTCGTCGGGCTCCTGCACGCCACCTCTGGCGAGGTGCGCGTCGACGGCCAGCCGGTCGGTCGCAGGCACGTCGCCGAACTGGCGCGGACGGTGGCGATCGCCTTCCAGAACCCCGACCGCCAGATCTTTGCGGCCCGGGTGCGGGATGAGGTTGGCTTTGGCCCGCGCAACCTGGGATTGCGAGGCGCCGTCCTCCACGAGCGCGTTGGCGCTGCGCTCAGGGTCGTTGGCCTCGATGGACGGGGGGACGCCAACCCATATGACCTCGGCTACTCCCAGCGCAAGCTGCTGGCCCTCGCCTGCGTCGTGGCCATGGATGCACCGCTGGTCGTCCTCGACGAGCCAACCACCGGCCAGGACGCCCGCGGGGTGCGGCGCATCGAGGCGATCATGGCGGAGCTCGCCGCCGGCGGGACAACGGTGGTCGCCATCAGCCATGACATGCGGTTCGTGGCCGAGAATGCTGCCCGCGTCGTCGTCATGCGCGCCGGCCGCATCGTCGACGACGGGCCACCCGCAACGGTCTTCTCGGAGCCAAGCTGGCCCGTATTGGGATCGACCTACCTGGAGCCGCCGCTTGCTGCGCGCGTCGGGGCGCGGCTGGGGCTGGGCCCGACCCCGACCGAGCGAACCCTGGTGGCGCGCGCGCTGGAGGCGTCCGCTCCCCGGGTCAGCGGTCCTGGCTGACGGCTCGCGCGAGCCGCGCGAGCAGCTCCGCCTTCATCGGCTCCGGATCGATCGCCATCGCGACCTCCACCGACCTCCGCGCGCCATCCTCCAGGCGGTACAGGCTGCCGGCCAGGTGGGGATCGCTGCTCGTGTCGCAGGCGAGCCGCTGGCTTACCGTCTCGGTCACCAGGTCCGGCCGCAGCAGTGAGCCGATGAGCGTCACCGGATCATGCAGGTAGCAGCCGTCAACGCCGTCCGCCTCCCGATGGAAGGCCACGTAGAAGCGGACGGCATCGCGCACGACCGATGCGAGGAAAGTATCGGGCAGGGCGTCCAGGTCATCGAGGCTGAAGAGCACGTCCTGGGTGGCATCCAGCGGAAAGATGCGCGAGATGGCGCCCGCCGCGAGGCACGCCTCCACCGCCTCGGGGTCGACGCAGGCATTCCACTCCCCGGTCTCGGTGGTGTTGCCACGCTCCTCGATGGTCCCGCCCATCCAGATCGCCTCGCGCAGCCCCCCCGCCAGGTCGACGCCGCTCAGGACCGCGGACGCCAGGTTGGTGAGCGGCCCGAGCGCAACGACCGTCAGCTCCCCGGGATGCTTCTGGAGGTGCGCGGCGAGGTAGCGTGGCGCCGGGACGGCGGTGTAGTCGGTCGCGCCGAGCTCGGGGTCCTCGCCGGTCAGCTCGACGTAGCCGGTGCCGGTCGGCCCGTGTGTGTCCTGCGCGGTGCGCAGGCGCCGATGGAGCGGCCGCGCCGCCCCGATGCTGACCGGCACGTCGCCGCGGCCGGCCATGCGCAGGATCTTGCCGGTGTTGCGAGCCACGTGGTGGATCTCCACGTTGCCGGCGACGCAGGTCACGCCGCGCAGGTTCAGCTCCGGCGCGGTGGCGGCGATGAGCAGGGCGACCATGTCGTCGATCCCGGTGTCGACGTCCAGGAGGACCGAACGGGGCTCGGCGTCGGGCGGGCGCGCCTGCATCGGCCTCATCCTACCCCGCCACCCGCGGCCAGCCACCGGCCCGCCCCACCTTGCTGGCCAGCTCGCGACCGAGCTGCGAGGCGATGAAGGCGCCTGCCGTCAGGACGCGGTCCAGATCCACGTCCGTTCGGACCCCCTCGCGGTCGAGGAGATACACGAGGTCCTCCGTCGCCAGGTTGCCGGCCGACCCGGGAGCGAACGGCGAGCCGCCGGTGCCTCCGGTCGACGCGTCGAAGGCGCGAATCCCCAGCTCCATGGCGGCCATCACATTGGCGAGCGCGGTCCCGCGCGTGTCGTGCAGGTGCAGCGCCATCACCTCGGGACCGATGCCGGCCACGCTCATCGCGCCGAGCACGCGCCGAACGTCGGCCGGCGCGGCCACGCCCAGCGTGTCGCTGATCGACAGCTCGTCGACCCCCAGCCGGAGCAGCCGCTCACTGACGCTGACCACCGCTGCCTCGTCCACCTCGCCGCTGTACGGGCAGCCGAACGAGGTGCTCACGTAGGCTCGGATCCACCAGCCACGGCTCCGAGCTTCCGCGGCGATCGGCGCGAAGGCGGCCAGCGACTCGTCGATGGTCATCCCGATGTTGTGCTGCACGTACGCGTCGGTGGCCGCGGTCACGAGGCAGATGGCGTCGACGCCGGAGGCGATCGCACGCTGCAGGCCGCGCGCGTTTGGCACCAGCACCGGGTAGCGCGTTCCCGGGCGGCGATCCAGCAGCCGGAGGAGCTCGTCGGCATCGGCCAGCTGGGGAATCGCATCGGGCCGGACGAAGGAGGTTGCCTCGATCTCGCGCAGCCCCGCATCGGCCAGCATGCGGATGAACTGCAGCTTCGCCATGGTCGGCACCACGGTCGCCTCGGCCTGCAGGCCGTCGCGCGGGCCGACCTCGTAGATGCGGACCTCTGGGCGGGTCATCGGATCGGTCATGTTAGGCCGATACCTCCGCCAGCAGATCCCCGCGCTGGACCTGCTGGCCGACCGCCACGGCCACGTGTGTGAGCGTCCCGGCCAGCGGCGTCACCACCGCGTGCTCCATCTTCATGGCCTCGATGACCACGATCGCCTGGTGTGCCACCACCGATGCGCCCTCCGCGGCGCGGACGGCGACGACGCGGCCGGGCATCGGGGCAGTAAGGGTGGCGGTGCCTCCGGAGTGGGCGGCCGCGTGGCGCACCGCCTCCTCGATGCTCGGTGCCTCGGCGAGCGAGAGCTCGAGCGACTGGCCATCGACGTCGACGTGGGCCGTGCCTCCGTCGACCGCGACGGCCAGGGACTCCCCACCGCGCAGCTCGACGCGACGCTCCTCGGCGCCGAACCGCATCCGCACCGCGGCCGGCGCAGCAACGCGCCAGCCTCCGCTCCACGGTCCGTGGGGTCCGGATGCGAGGAGCGCCCTGGCGGCGGCGTTCCACGCCGCGTCATCGGGCTCGGGCGGAGGCGGGAGAGGCAGGCGGCCCCGCGTATCGGTCCGAACCTGGCCGTCGCGCATGACCGGCTGGTCGAGCAGCCAGCGCAGGAAGCGCAGGTTGGTGCGCACCCCGAGCACCCGCGTCTGCGCGAGGGCCGCCCGCAGTCGCGCGAGCGCCTCGTCCCGTGTGCGCCCGTGCGCAATCACCTTTGCGAGGAGCGGGTCGTATCGGTCCGAGACGGCGTCGCCCTCCCGGACGCCGGAGTCGACCCGCACGCCATCGGGCCAGCACAGGCGGAGGAGTCGACCACTGGCGGGCAGGAAGCCGGCGTCGGGGTCCTCGGCGTAAAGGCGCGCCTCGACCGCGTGCCCGCTCCAGCGCACCGCCGACTGCCCGAAGCCGAGCGGCTCGCCGGCGGCGAGCCGCAGCTGGTCGGCGACCAGGTCGCGTCCGGTGACCGCCTCGGTGACCGGGTGCTCGACCTGGAGGCGCGTGTTCATCTCGACGAAGAAGAAGTCGCCGGCATCGGTCAGCAGGAATTCGACCGTCCCGGCGTTGGCGTAGCCGACGGCGCTCGCCACCGTCAGCGCCGCCTGCCCCATCCGTTCGCGCAGCTCGGGCGAGACCGATGGCGCCGGTGACTCCTCGATGATCTTCTGGTTGCGACGCTGGGCGGAGCAGTCGCGCTCGCCGAGGTGGACCCCGTGTCCGTGGTTGTCGTACAGGACCTGCACCTCGACATGGCGCGCTCCTTCAAGGAGCCGTTCCAGGATGAGCCGATCGTCTCCGAAGGCGCGCTGCGCCTCGCGACGCGCGGCAGCCAGCTCATCGGGGAGGCGGTATGCGTCGCGCACGACGCGCATCCCTTTGCCGCCACCCCCCGCGGATGGCTTGACCAGGACCGGCAGCCCGATCCGAATCGCCTCCGCCGCCAGCGTCATGTCGTCCTGCGCCTCGCCGTCGTAGCCCGGGGTCACCCCGACGCCGTGGGCCGCGGCGACCCGCCTCGCAGCCGCCTTGTCGCCCATCGCCGCGATCGCCGTCGAGGGCGGCCCGACCCAGGTCAGCCCGGCCCGCTCGACGGCTGCGGCGAACTCGGCGTTCTCGGCCAGGAAGCCATAGCCGGGGTGGATGGCATCGGCGCCCGAGCGGCGGGCAGCGTCCAGGATCGCGTCGGGGTCGAGGTAGCCGGGGATCGGCAGGGCGAGGTCGACCCCGTCGGGCGGCCGGTCGTCGGGGGCGTGGACGCCGATGGTGCGAATCCCCAGCTGCCGCGCGGTCCGGGCGACCCGCACCACGATCTCGCCGCGGTTCGCGATGAGGAGCGCGCGGATGCCGCGGATGCCGCGGATGCCGCGGGATGGTCGCTCGCCGGACGCCTCGGCGACGCCTGCGATGGCCCCGAGCGACGAGCGCGACACGCGCACCCGTCCGCCGACCCGGCTGGCGGGCAGCCGACCGTCCGCCACCCAGCGCTGCACGGTGCGGACCGTGACGCCCAGCTCCTCGGCCACCTGGCGCGGGGTGAGCGTCTCATCCGGCATGTCGCGATTGTCGCAGAGGCGCGTGCTACTCCTGCCGCCAGGACGGCTTCCGCTTCTCGAGGAAGGCTCCGAGCCCCTCCTGGCCCTCGGGTGAGACGCGCTGACGAGCCGCCCACGGCACGGCCCGCTCCAGCGCGTCCCCGCGCGAGAGTCCGCGCTGCTCGTGGATCATCGCCTTGGCGTTGCGGGCGGCCTCCGGCCCGGCGGCCCGAATCTCCTCGACGATCGCCGCCACGCGCGCATTGAGGGCCGGCTGGTCGGGCACCACCTCGGACACCAGCCCGACGCGCAAGGCTCGCTCCGAGCCGAAGCGCTCCCCGCTCAGGTAGAGGGCCCGCGCCGCCCCCTCTCCGATGCGAGGCAGGACGAACGGGCTGATCACGGCCGGGATCAGGCCGAGCTTCACCTCGGTGAAGCCGAAGGTCGTGTCGGCGGTGGCGACCGTGAGGTCCGCCACGCAGCACAGCGCCATGCCCCCGCCAAGGGCCGCGCCATGGACCGCAGCCACCACCGGCACCGGGCACTGGTCGATGGCCGTCAGCATCCCCTGCAGCCGACCGGCATCGGCCTCGTTCTCCTCCATCGACAGGGATCTGGCGGCTCGCTGCCATTCGATGTCGGCGCCGGCGCAGAACGCCTTGCCCTCGCCGGCCAGCACGACCGCGCGCAGCGTCTCGGGCGGCTCGACGCTCAGCCGCTCGAAGGCCTCCCGCAGCGCGGCGATCAGCTCGGCGTTGAACGCGTTGCGCACCTCCGGGCGGGCCAGCGTGACGCGCGCAACCGCCCCGGAGCGCTCGACTCGCAGCACGGCGCTCACCCGCGGCCCTTCCGGTAGAACGGCTCGCTCACTGCCCGGACCGATGCGAGCAGCGGCTCCTCGAGCCAGACCACATCGGTGCCGTCCGGCACGTCCACGACCGCCGATGCGCCTTCGCCGCCGAGCAGGCCGAGCATCAGCCGACGCGCGCCGTCGCCCTCGGACTCGACCAGCCAGGCGGCCTCGACATCGGTGGAGCGGAGGGCGTCGCGCAGCGGGGGCTCCAGCGCCATCGCGTCACGCCCGGCCAGGCGCAGCCGGATCGAGCGGCTCACCGATGGCGGCGCCAGCGGCTCATCCGTGCCGGGCAGCCGGCCGGCGGCCAGGGAGGCGAGCTCATCGGGCTCGAAGCGATAGGGGATCGGTCCGGCCGGATCCATGATCGCCGGCACTCCGGCGGCAGCCATGTTGCCGATCGCGATCCGGGCCGGCAGCGGCAGGCTGGCGGTGCCGCGCGGGGACCAGGCGGAAAGGGCCGCCACGGATGCGAAGCAGACGCTGGTGGGGCGCCCATCGGCGTCCGCAGCGAGCAGCACGCTGACCTCGACCTCCTCATCGTCGTTGACCGCCGCCTCGAGCGCCGACTTCGCTTCGTCGCCGTGATCCGGCGGGACCGGCAGCAGCAGCGTCCCATCCATCAGGACCCGATAGAAGCTGTCCAGCGCCGCCCGTCCGGGCTCCCCGCCGACCTCGGCGTCGCGCGCCGCGAGCATCGCCTCGAAGATCGCCAGCGAGCTCTCCTCGAGCGTGCCGCTCGGCGTCGAGCGGTCGTGCGAGCCGGGGGCCGGCCGTTCCAGGACCATGCTCGGCAGCCTACCACCGGGGCGGGCGGTAGGATGCCGGCATGGCCAGCGGCATCGACCACGTCGTCATCGCGGTGGCGGATCCCGACGTGGCGGCGGCGGAGCTGACCGAGGAGGTCGGCCTGGCGTTCACCGCCGGTGGCCGACATGCCGGCCTTGGCACGTTCAACCGGATCGCCTTCCTGGGGGATGCCTTCCTCGAGCTGATGAGCGTGGACGACGTGGCCGCCGCGCAGGGCTGGGCGATCGGGGCGGCCGCGGTCCGCGCGCTGGAGCGAGGCGGCGGCTTCGCGACCTACGGGCTCGTGGACGACGCGATCCGCAACACCGTCGCACGGCTCGGGGCGAACGGCAGCTCCATCGGGCCGGTGGTCCACGGCAGCCGCGAGCGCCCCGACGGCGAGCGGGTCGAATGGTGGACCGCCACGCCGCCACTGCTCGGCCCGGATCGTCCCCCCTTCCTGATCAAGCACCTCGCTGCCGGTGCGGAGTGGGGAGCCGGGGCGTTGGCCGCGCGACGCTCCTTCGTCCACCCGATCGGCTCGCCCGTGGTGATCGAGCGACTCGAGATTGCTGCGCCGGACCCTCTCGGATTGGCGGCCGACTGCGGCCATGGCCTCGGCCTCGAGTTCCAGGTCATCGGCACGGTGGCGGCCTGCTCAATCGGCCCGCACGTGGTCAGGCTTGTCGAGGGACGCAGCGCGGCGACTCTCGTCATCGGGGCAGACGTCCCTGCCCCGCGCCGCATCAACGCCCACGGCATGCGATTCGAGATCGTGCCGGCCTTGCTGCCGCTCGCCTCTACATCCTGAAGACGCCGAAGCGCGTCTCGGGGATCTCCGCGTTCAGCGCGGCGCTGATCCCGATCGCCAGCACGCGGCGGGTGTCCATCGGGTCGATCACGCCGTCGTCCCACAGGCGCGCGGTCGAGTAGTAGGGCGAGCCCTCGCGCTCGTACTCGGCCAGGATCCGCGCTTCGAACTCGTCGCGCTCCTCGTCCGAGGTGAAGTCGCCGCTCACCGTCGACAGGACACGGGCCGCCTGCGCCCCGCCCATCACGCTGATCCGCGCGTTTGGCCACATCCACAGCTGACGAGGCGAGTAGGCGCGACCTGCCATTCCGTAGTTCCCGGCGCCGAATGAGCCACCGATGATCACCGTGAACTTCGGCACCGCCATGGTGGCCACGGCGTTCACGAGCTTGGCGCCGTCCTTGGCGATTCCGCCCGCCTCGTACTCGCGGCCGACCATGAAGCCGGTGATGTTCTGCAGGAAGACGAGCGGGATGCGGCGCTGCGATGCGAGCTCGATGAAATGCGTCCCCTTCAGCGCGGATTCGCTGAACAGGATCCCGTTGTTGGCGAGGATCCCCACGGGGTAGCCCTCGATCCGCGCGAAGCCGGTCACCAGCGTCTCGCCGTAGCGCTCCTTGAACTCGTGGAACTCGCTGCCGTCGACCAGCCGCGCGATCACCTCGCGCACGTCGTACGTGATTCTCGAATCGGTCGGGATGACGCCGTACAGCTCATCGGGATTGACCGATGGCGCCGCCGGTTCGCTGCGCTCCCACGGCGCCTGCGGCTTGCGCCAGGCGAGGCTGCGCACGATCTCGCGACCGATGGCCAGGGCATGCTCGTCGTCGAGGGCGAAGTGGTCGGCGACGCCACTCACCGTGGTGTGCACCTCGGCCCCCCCAAGCTCCTCGGCGCTCACCTCCTCCCCCGTCGCCGCCTTCACCAGCGGCGGCCCGCCCAGGAAGATGGTGCCGGTGCCCTTGACGATGACCGTCTCATCGGACATGGCCGGGACGTACGCGCCGCCCGCCGTCGAGCTGCCCATGACCAATGCGATCTGGGGGATGCCCCGCGCCGACAGCCGCGCCTGATTGTAGAAGATCCGTCCGAAGTGCTCGCGATCGGGGAAGACCTCGTCCTGCAGCGGCAGATAGGCCCCACCTGAGTCCACCAGGTAGAGGCACGGCAGGCGGTTCTCGAGAGCGATCTCCTGGGCGCGCAGGTGCTTCTTGACGGTCATCGGGAAGTAGGTGCCGCCCTTCACCGTCGCATCGTTCGCGACGACGACGCACTCCACTCCCTCCACCAGCCCGATGCCGGTCACCATTCCCGCCGCCGGCGCCTCGCCGTCGTACAGGCCATCGGCCGCCAGGGCGGAAAGCTCCAGGAAGGCGCTGCCCGGATCGATCAGCCGCTCGATCCGCTCGCGGACCGGCATCTTCCCGCGCTCACGGTGCCGCGCGATCGATCGCTCGTCCCCGCCGGCGCCGCGCTCGCTGACGGCGCGCGTACGCGCCCGCAGCTCAACCACCAGGGCGCGCATGGCGGCCGCATTGGCGGCGAAGCCGGGTGAGGCTTGATCGAGGGCGGAGCGCAGGACGGCCATCGGTGCGGCGATTATGGCCGCACGCAGTCCGGCGAAGGGGCTAGGCCAGGGTCACCAGCGGAACGAGCTGGGTGATGTGTGCCGTGTTGACGATCACGACGCTCACCACGTGCTCGAAGGGCGGCTCCCCGTTGTGGAGGAGATATGCGTCGGTCAGCGGCAGGAAGCGCCGCGAGCGGACGACGCTGTAGTCGCTGGCCTCCACCCCTGGCGCCAGGTGCAGGTTGCCGGTGACGCTGAACGGGCCGGCGGTGAGCGCCACGCGGCGCAGCTTGCGATGCAGGCGCAGCTGGCGGGCGGCACGCCACTCGGGCGGCATGGCCAGCACCAGCTCGTCGGTGACGACCGACTGCCACTCGCCGGAGTCGTCGGGCTCGAGCGACGGCTCCTCGCCGGTGTGGTCGGCAGGGGCGGTGATCGGCCCGGGGCTCGGGTGCCAGAGGTGCAGCTCGTCGTTGTCGTTGAGCAGGTCGGTGACGCGCTGGCCGTTGGCCGAGATCCAGCCCACGATCCGCGCATCGGCGGTGTACAGCTCGATCGGCGCAAGGTCGGCGGTGAGCGCGACGGCAGCCGAGGACGCTGTGGGGCCTCCGCCCGCGGCCGACCCGCGCCGCCAGTTCCAGAAGGTCATGCGGGAATGGTGGCCGTCGGCGGCAGCACGTGGAAGGGACACGACAGTACTAGACCGGGCTGTTGCGTCCGATCACCAACCCCGGACCCTCCCCGTGCCGCGGTGCACTGAGGTGTTCAGGTGATCTGAACAGTTGCGCTCACGCGCGCGGCTGCGCTGCGGCCGCTGCTACCGTGCGCGGATGATCGAGTTCGAGGACTTCACACGGGTCGAGATGAGGGTCGGGCGGATCGTCGAGGCGGTGCCGTTTCCCGAGGCACGCAAACCGTCGTATCGGCTGCGCATTGACTTCGGCCCGGCGCTCGGCGAGCGGGTCAGCGCCGCCCAGCTGACGATCACCTACCCGGACCCCGCCTCGCTGCTTGGACGCCAGGTGGTGGCGGTCGTCAACCTCCCGCCGCGGCGCATCGCGGGCTTCGCCAGCGAGGTGCTGGTGCTCGGCGCAATGGGCGACGGCGACCAGGCGGGCGAGGTCTGGCTGCTCGAGCCGAACCCGGACGCAGCGCTGGGGACTCGTATCGGGTAGGCCTACAATCGAGCGCCGATGGGATTGAGCGACAGAGAGTGACGACGACCGAGCCGCCCTTGCTCGGGCCTGCCCCGGCTGGTCTGCCCGACCCCGATCTGACACCGCCACAGATTGCGCGGGCCGGGGATCCATTCGGCGGCCTGCGCCTGGTGCACGTCCTCGCGCGGCTGCGACGCAACGAGACCCACCAGCTGCGGGACGTGGTGGCCGCCCTGAACGCCGCCTACCTGGACTGGTACTTCTCTGAGCAGGTCGTGCTCGCCGAGCTGGTCCAGCTCCAGGCCAACTGGTCGATCTCGTACCACGGCGAGGACCGCATCGTGCTCGACCGCAACGAGCGCGGCCACACCCTCTTGGTCATCGACTCCACCAAGATGGCGCCGTTCCTGGTGGCCCAGGCCACCCGGCTGCGTGATGCATGCGACGAGGAGCTGCGCCGCTTCTCGCTGGGGGATGGAGTCACCACCGACAACTGACGTGGCACCGCGATGTGCCGTCCCCTAGCTGGCAGATGCGCGCAGGAGGGCGGCAGCGACGCCCAGGCGCTCGAGCGAACGCTCGTTCATCGGCTCCAGCCAGACGATTGCGTGGGCGAATCCCGCCTCGGCGAATCCGCGCAGCGCCCCGTCCGGGTCGGCCGTGATGGCCGCGAGTGATCTGGCAGGGTCGCGTCCGGGGCCAGGTCCCGTCGCGCCGGGAAGCCGGATGCTGACCCCGACCGTGCGAACCAGGGAGGCGGGATCCCGTCCCTCGGCGCGGCACGCCTCGTCCAGCATCGCGGAGCGCTTTGCCAGGATCGGGTCATCCGCGTTGGCGAACCATGCAATGTTCGACGCATCGGCATGCCGGGCAATGGCGCGCATCATCCGCGGGGCACGGGCGGCGACCAGGACCGGGATGTCGGGTCGCGCCAGCGGGATCAGCGTCGCGGCCCGCGCACAGGCCCATCGGCCCTCAAGGTCGGCCGTGCCGTTTCGGATCAACGACACGAGGATGGCCAGGGCTTCTTCGAATCGGCCGACGCGATGGTCGGTCGGGTAGCCGAAGGCCTCCAGCTCCGCGTCGTGCCAGCCCGCGCCGACGCCCAGGATCAGGCGCCCGTCGCTCACGTGATCCAGCGTCGCCGCCATCTTGGCCAGAAGTCCCGGGTTCCTGAAGCGCATGCCCGCCACCAGCGTGCCGAGCTCGACACGATCGGTCGCCTCGGCCAGGGCGGCCAGGATGGTCCATGCCTCGTGCGGGCCCGCGTCGGGGCGGCCGGCAAAGCGAAAGAGGAGGTGGTCGAAGACCCACACCGAGTCGAGGCCTATCGCGTCGGCCCGCTGCGCCATGGCTCGAATGGTCGGGTAGGGGGCCGGGGCGCTGCCGGGGGTGTGATCGCCGATTGGCAGCGTCACCCCCACCTTCATCGTCAGAAGCGGTCAGCCTCTGCGGCCTGGCCCATCGCCGCCTCGGGCGCCTCGATCGCGATCGGCACGCTCTCAGCCCCGCCGCCGACCGGCACGCGCCGCCGGCGCGGGCGGAAGGGAGAGGTCTCGGGCACGATCGGTCCATCGGTCTCGGCCAGGGCTCCGCCGCGGTAGGCCTCCCAGACGGCCATGACCGTGTCGCGGTGCGGCCGAATACGGCAGTGCTCGTCGCGGTTACCCATCTCGTCGCAGTAGCCGAGCGGCACGCACTTGGGGGCCAGGAACGAGCCGAAGAAGGGCGAGACGCGGAAGATCTCGTGGCGGATCTGCTTGAAGAGCTGGCGGATCTCCCACTGGGCCATGGTGCACAGGCGCAGGCCGCTCATGTGGATCAGCTGCCGCAGGTTGACCGTCATGATCAGGTTGGTCTGCATCGCGTTGGGGAAGATGAAGCGCGCGTCCTCGGCCGGCACCTCGGCCTGCAGCAGCTGCCCGTACAGGTCCATGTTGGCGTCGACGGCGGCCTGGAAGCGGCCGGCCAGGTCATCGGGCAGGTCGCCCTTGGCGATTGAGTCGGGGATCGTGTAGTTGTCCCGCTTCTTGAAGGAGACGTACCGCTGCGACTGCTGGTCGAAGGCGGTCCCGGCCCGATGGCGCACCAGCTGATGGGAGAGCGTGCGCGTCACGCCGCTGATGGCGAAGGTGAAGTTGACGTGCTCGATGGTCGAGCCGTGCCCGGACTCCATCACCTTGCGCACGAGCGCCTGCTGCTTCTCGTCGGCGACCCCGCGGCTGACCGCCTTGTCCCAGATCTGGTCGGGCAGTTGCTCGGAATAGCAGGTACGGCAGGCGGTGTAGATGATCGGGAGGTAGTACTCCTCGACGATCT
>JBGQCU010000013.1:0-29606 GCA_041495495.1 Candidatus Limnocylindria bacterium | reverse complement strand
TTCCTGAACATCGTCGTCGTACAGGATGTTCTGGAAGCCGGTCGCCAGGTGGATCTCGGCTGCGCCGTTGGTCGGGAAGTGGTGGAACGCCTCGTCGGGCAGGGTGCTGGCGCCGTGCTGCACGCACCCGGCCAGCCCGTAGTCGTCGCGCGCCACGGTCGAGAGGCGCTGCATAGTGTCGAAGTCGATCTTGACCTGCGCCACGCTGCCGTCGGGAAGGACCACCCCGCCGTGGCTGGTGCCGGTCTGGATGCTCACCTTGCTGATCCCCTGCAGCCCGGTGCCGTGCAGCGAGCCGAAATAGCCGTCCAGGTAGGCGCGCAGCTCCCCTTCGGTGGAGTTGGCCTTCCCCACCTCACCGATCTCGCCGCCGATGCTGACGGTTACCCCGTCCGGCTCGATGGTGCGGATCAGGGCCGTCAGCTCGACCGTGTTGGCGACGTTCACCTGTTGCTCCGCGGCCGCGGTGGGCTGGGAGAGGTCGACCAGGGTGCTGCTGTCGATGTCGATGTTCAGGAACCCCGCCGCCACCGCCTCGCTGGTGAGCTGCTTGAGCCCATCCATCTCCGCGCCCGGATCGGCCTTCCACTTGGACGCGTTGAACTGGAAGTGGTCGCCCTGCAGGAAGACCGGGCCGACCCAGCCGGCCTTGATGGCCGAGGCCAGGATGACCGCGGTGTACTCGGCAGGGCGCTGGTCGGTGTAGGCCATCTCGCTCCTGGCGATCTCGAAGATGACCGCCCCTGCGTCGCGCTCCAGCGCGGCGGCGAAGGCCTGTGGGGCGGTCAGGTAGGCGGCACACCGGACGTTGATGGCGGGGACCGTGAAGCGGGTGGCGCTGAACTCGCCGCGGCCGCGGGCCAGGTACAGCTCGTGGATGCTGGCCGAGCCGCAGCCGAGCGCCTGCGAGGCACTCCAGATGAGCCAAAGGGCTGCGTCACGCAGCGATTCATCGGGGTTGAAGACGGCGTCGTGGACGAGCCGATCAATCACCTCGCCACGGAAGCGCGGGGCATCGGTCACGACCAGGCGCGAGCCCTCGATGCGGGCGCTGCCGTCCAGGCTGGCGAGAAGCGCGTGGGCGGTCTCGGAGGTCATGCAGCCATGCTAGCGGAGCGCCGAGACGAGGGTGAACGCCAGCAGGGGCGCCACGGGCAGCCCGACCAGGGCGGCCAGGACATACCAGTCGCGCGCCGCGGTGCCGTCGGCCACGCCGCGCCGGCGCAGGCCGCTGACCCAGGCCAGCACCGCCGACAGGCCCAGCACGTAGAGCGCGGCCGCGAGCCCCAGCACGCCCACCGCGAAGGGACGCACCCGGGCGCAGTCGCCGAAGGCAAGCGGACCGCCGGGTGGGCAGGTCGCACTGAGCTCAAGGCCAATCAGCCCGCCCGCGGCGACGACGACGAGGAGCGACCAGGCGAGATGGACGAGGAGCGGCCGGGAGATGACGGTCGGCCGGCTAGCCGCGGGATCCCCAGGCGGCGCTGGCAGCGGCTGCGGCCTCGGCCTCGCGGCGGATGATGCGGCGGTACTCGAAGTACAGGTAGGCGAGCCCGGTCGCGCCGCCGCCGGCGGCGATCGCGCCCAGCGCCAGCGCCTGGAACGGGAAGACGAGCGGGATGAGGCTGCCGCCGGCCAGGTTGAAGAGCATGTACGGGATGATCCCGAGCACCACCGCGGCGTACTGCAGGAAGTCCAGGAAGCGGATCAGCGACCAGGCGAAGCCGTGCCGTCCGCGGGCGGCCTGCGTCCACAGCGCCAGGATCAGGAGCAGCGTGAAGGTCGGCCCACCGATGAGCACCACCGCCACCAGGAATCCGACGTCCTTGCTGAAGCCGAGGTACAGGGTGGTGATGGTGTTGGCGTAGTTCGGGATGTAGCCGAGCACGAAGTAGATGAAGAGCAGCAGCGGCACGCCCTTCAGCAGCGCTACCAGCCAGGTCTCCGACCCGTACAGCATCCAGCTCATGAAGTCGTCGATCTCGCGCGCCATGCGGCTGACCAGGTCGCGGCGAGGTGGGACGGTGTAGGCGCTGCTCATCGGTGCGTCACTGTTTCTGGCTGAGCAGGAAGGTGATCAGGGCCTGCATCGCCGAGGCGCTGACCTTGCCCTCGGGATGCACCGGCATGCCGGTGGCGGTGCCGTCGTTGTAGTTCACCGACGAGTCGCGGATCCAGCGCTCAAGGAAGGCCTTCGGATCGGCCGCGTAGTCGGCCTGCAGCTGGTCGAGGTGGCTGATCGGGGTCGGCAGCTCGGTGACCGGCAGGTTGCCGATGTTGAGCAGGCTCGGGAAGATGACTGTTCCCGAAGCATCCTTCACGCCGGCCAGCCCCGGGCCGTGGCAGCCGCCGCAGCCAGAGTCGGTGAACACCTTCTGGCCCGCCGCGACCGTGTTGGGGATCACCTCGTCGGGCTTGGACCCCGCCTCCAGCGCCCAGGTCTCGACCAGCGCGGTCAGCGCGTCGATCTGGTTGACGGTCAGGGCCCCGCCGATCTCGCTGCTCCAGGCGGGCATCGGGGAGTTAACGTCGCCGGAGACGACCACCCCGCCGAAGCGGATCACCAGGTTGACGTAGTCGGGCGGATCCCCTGGCTTGCGAACGTCGGTGAACGAGCCGCCGTTCTGCGCCCGCAGCTTCTCGTAGATGCTCTTCGCGTGCAGGTTGGGCGCCTGCCGCCCGGTGTCACCCACGGGCCCGCCGGTGCCATCGGCCCCGTGGCAGCGGGCGCAGTTGGCGGTATGGTCGTTGCCAATCGTGTTCGGCCCGAACATCTCCTGCCCGTACGCCACCAGCTCCTTGAGCTGCGTCTGGTAGGCCGTCTCGCGACGAGCGGGATCGGTGATCCAGTAGAAGGCGGTGAAGAGGGACATGGCGGTGACCAGGACGATCCCCAGCGTCTTGATGCGCATCGCTCAGGCCGCGCAGTGCGGAACGTTGGCGGTGTCGCGCGGATCGAAGGTGGCGGTCCCGATCGGCGGACCGGCCTGGATCGAGCTGGTGTCGATCACGTAGGTACCGGCGGTCAGGATGACCGGGAAGCGGTCCATGCCGCGCGGCGCCGGACCGGCGCGCTTCTCGCCGATGATGTTGTACTTGCTGCCGTGGCAGAGGCACTCGAACCAGTCGCTCTTGTCGCACAGCGGGGGGATCTGGCAGCCCAGGTGCGGGCACTTGCGATAGAGGGCCAGGACCTCGGCGCCCGGATCGGCGACCGTCTGCTTGGTGCCGTCCACCAGCGACTTGGCGGCCGGAACGTTGACGAAGAAGACGCGGGCCTTGGCGAAGCCGAAGGGCTGGCCGGTGGTCCAGGTCGGCTGGCTGCCGGCGATGTCGCTGGCCTTGCCGATGGTGAACTTGCCGCCGAGCCCGCTGCGCACGTTCGGCCACAGGAAGTTGACCGAGCCGGCCAGGAACTCGATGGTCAGCAGGCCGGTGCCGGCCCAGAAGATGCGGCGCATGAAGCTGCGCCGGCTCATCTCTCCGACGGGCCGACCCGAGACCTCGCCGTAGGTCGGCAGATGGCTCATAGGGTGAAGTAGAGCCCGTTCCACGGCCAGACCCAGTTCCAGCCGGGGCCGCGGAAGAAGGATCCGATCAGGGTGATCAGCAGCCCGCCCAGCATCAGCGCCAGGAAGAAGACCCAGATCGTCTTGCGGTCGCGGGCCGCCTTGTAGGGGGAGCGGTCGACGTAGGGGATGATCGCCAGCCCGACCAGGTAGAAGGTCGGCAGCAGGACGCCACCGACGGTGGCGTTGAAGTAGGAGAGCAGCTCCTGCAGGCCAAGGAAGTACCACGGCGCCTTGGCGACGTGCGGCGTGACCCCGGCGTTGGCCATCTCCTCGAGAGGAGCCTGGATGAAGACCGACGCCACCACCAGCACCACGGTGATCAGCAGCGCCATCAGGAACTCGGCCCGCAGCAGGTGCGGCCAGGTCAGCACCGTCTCGTCGGGGCGCTTGTCGACGCGCACCATCGACTCCTGCTTGACGTACGCCAGCAGCCGGAAGCGCTCGGTGCCCGGCACGCCCGGCGGGCCGGGCAGCTTGGGCCCGCCGCCGCGCTCGACGGCCGGGACGCGCGGTGCCTGGGTCGGGGCGTTCTTGTCGGCGGTGGCGTTCGGCCGCTTCTCGATGGTCATCGGTCTCGTCTGCTCTCAGACCGGGCCTGAGATGCCGCCGTCCTTCCGGATCCTCCAGAAGTGGACGACCATCAGGATGGCGGTGATGAGCGGGAAGGCGATCACGTGCATGACGTAGAAGCGGATCAGGGTCCCCTGCCCGACCTCCACGCCACCGAGCAGGATGAAGCTCGACTCCTTGCTGAGCAGCGGCGCGTAGGTCGCCATCTGAGTGCCCACCGTGATGGCCCAAAACGCGATCTGGTCCCATGGCAGCAGGTAGCCGGTGAAGCTCAGCCACAGCGTGCAGAAGAGGAGCACCACCCCGATCGCCCAGTTGAACTCGCGCGGCGGCTTGTAGGCGCCGTGGTAGAAGACCCGGATCATGTGCAGGAAGACGGTCAGCACCATCAGGTGCGCGCCCCAGCGATGCATGTTGCGCACGAACGAGCCGAAGGCGACCGAGTTCTCGATCGACAGGATGTCCTGGTAGGCGCGCGTCACCGACGGTACGTAGAAGAACATCAGGTAGACGCCGGTCACCGTCAGCACCAGGAACAGGAAGAAGCTGACCCCGCCCAGGCAGAACGTGTACGTGTAGCGCACGGCGTGCTTCTTGACGCGCACCGGGTGCAGGTGCAGGAAGACGTTGTTCATGACCGCCAGGGCGCGGGTGCGGCTGGTGGTCGGGTAGGGCTGGCGGAAGAGGCTGCGCCAGACCGATGACTCCTTGATGACCCGCATCAGGTCGCCCGGCCCGGGGAAGGTCATCGCTGAACCGCCACGCCGGCCTGCTGACCGATCTGTCCCAGCACGTTGTCCTTGTAGCTCTCCAAGAGCACCTTTCCGTCAGGCGTGATCCGCTCGAGCTCGAGGCGGTCCATGGTGATGCAGTTGGTCGGACACCGCTCGACGCAGAGGTTGCAGCGGATGCAGCGCTCCTCGTCGATGATCATGGCGATCCCCCGCGGCCACGCCTGGAACAGGTCGATCTCCGGGTCGTCGCCGCCCACCTGCGCCTTGTCGATCATGTAGATCACGCCCTCGGGGCAGACGTCGGCGCAGAGCCCGCACAGGATACAGCGCGGCCCATCGATGTTGATGTTGTGGTTGCACTGCAGGCAGCGCTGCCCCTCGGTGATGGCGCTCCGGGTGTCATAGCCGACCTCGACCAGGCTGGTGAAGTCGCGGCGCAGCTCCGGGGGAGCCATCGGGATGTGCTGGCGCTCGATCGCCTCGTACTTGTCCGGCATGTCGTGCTCGAGGGCCTGGGTCACCACCGCGCGGTTGATCACCGGCAGCTCTTCCAGCTCTGCGCCTCGCACCCCGAGCAGCCAGCGGTCGACGGCGCGGGCGGTGCGGCGGCCGCGTCCCGCCGCCTCGATGATGGTGGCGGGGCCGGTCACGAAGTCGCCGCAGGCGAAGATCCCGTCGACATTCGTCTGGAACGTGTCCTGCTGGGCGACGACGTAGCCACGCGCCAGGTCGAACTTGAGGGCGTTGTAGCGCTTCCCGTCCGGGCCGACCGGGGTCGTCCCGTTGAGCGGCGCGGTGCGCCACGACGAGATCGAGCCGCCCGGCACGAACTCACGGGTATCGGTCACGCCCAGGTGGCGGTTGAGCTTGGCGCCGTACTCGCCCAGCACGTTGTTATCGGAGGACTGGCTGGTGCACGGGATGACCATGTCGCAGGGGAGCGTGAACTCGCTGCCGGGGATCGGCTCCGGACTGCGGCGGCCGCTGGTGTCAGGCGGGCCGAGGCGGGTGCGCTGGAAGGTGATGCCGCTCACGTGCCCGTTGCCGTCGCTCACCACCTCGACCGGCGCCGAGAAGAACTCGAAGCGGACCCCCTCGAAGCGGGTCTCGTGCTGCTCTTCCTCGTCGACCACCATCTCGTCAGGCCCGCGGCGGTAGACGATGGTGCTGGTCTTGGCGCCGATACGCAGCGCGGTGCGGGCCGAGTCCATGGCGGTGTAGCCGCCGCCCACGACCACCGCGTGATCGCCGACCCACTGCTCCTGGCCCAGGTTCGCGCGCTTCAGGAAGTCGACCCCGTAGATCACGCCGTCGAGCTCCTCGCCGGGGATATTCATGGCGACCGGGTACATGCAGCCGGCCGAGACGACCACCGCGTCGTGCCGCTCGCGCAGCTGGTCGAGGGTGATATCGCGCCCCACCTCGACGTTGTAGTGGAACTCGACGCCGTGCTTGGCGACCCAGTTGACGTCGAGCTCGATCACGTCGCGCGGCAGGCGGAAGGCCGGAACCCCGATGAGGGTCGTGCCGCCACCTGACGGCAGCGCCTCGTAGATGTGCACCTGGTGGCCGTAGCTGGCCAGCTCCTTGGCGACCGTCAGCCCGGCCGGGCCGGCGCCGATGACCCCCACGCTCTTGCCGCTCGGCGGCGCGACCACGACGTTGTCCGGCATGTTGTTGCCGTAGTGCCAGTCGACCAGGAAGCGCTTCATGGCGCGGATCGAGAGCGGCTTGTCGATATCGGCTCGACGGCAGGCCTTCTCGCACGGGGCGCTGCACACGTAGCCGCAGATGGCGGCGACCGGGTTCGGGTCGCGGGCCAGGATGTAGCCCTCCTCGAAGCGCCCTTCGGCGGCGAGCATCAGGTAGCCGCGGCAATTGGTGTTGACCGGGCAGCCTTCCTGGCACTCGATGTTGCACTGCAGCCAGTCGACGCCGACTTCGGCGGTCTGGAACCTGAGCGGGATGGCGTTGGCGGAGATCACTGGCATGGTCGCAGAGCGGGTTCCACCACGGGTTGCCGAAGCGAGTCAGCGGCGCGCCGATGGTATCCGTCGCGAAGAGTTGGTGTCAAAGCAGGCGGGGCGCAAATCACGGGAAGAAGTACGTCGTCATCACTCGTCGCACCAGCGGGGCGGCGTCCGTGCCGCCGGTCGCCAGCTGCACATGGACGAGGACCGTGGCGACCGCGATCTGGGCGTCACCCATCGGCGCGTAGGCCGGGAACCAGGCGTCCGGCTTGGGCGTGCCCGTCTCGGCCGTCCCGCTCTTGCCGACGGCCGCGATCGGGAAGCCGGCAAAGGCGCGATGCGCGGTGCCGTAGGAGTAGGTGATCACCGCCCGCAGCGCTTCGGCCAGGAAGGCGAGGTGCTCCGGAGCGATGTCGATCTGCCGGATCGGGTGAGGGGCGTTGCCCTCCACGACGCGGCCGTCGGGGGCGATCGCCTCGATCACGATGCGGGGCGCCCACAGGGTCCCGCCATTCCCGAATGCGGCGTACGCGTTCGCCAGCTGGAGCGGTGTCCCGAGAAAGCTGCCCTGCCCGATCGCCAGCTGGATCTGGTCGAACGGCCCGTAGGGGGAGAGGTGGCCGTTGCCGCGCGACGTGACCTCGAAGTAGTGCGCATCGGGAAGGATCCCGGGATTGTCAGCCAGGTGGGCGATCCCGGCCGACTGCCCGAAGCCGAAGGCGGCGACCATGTCGGTGAGCGCCTGCCGATCGGCCTCCCAGACCCGGATCGAGAGCGGCATGTAGGTGGTGTTGCAGCTGAACGCCATCGCCTGCTGCAGCGTCACGGCGCCGGAGAGGTGGTGGTCCTGGTAGTTGTGGAAGGTGAAGCCGTGGTAGGTCCATGTCCCATTGCAGGACATGCGGGTGGCGGGCGTGGCGACCCCGGCCTTGAGGGCGGCAAGGAGGGTGAACGGCTTGAACGACGACCCGGCCGGATAGGCGGCCAGCACCGCTCGGTTGAAGACGGCCCCCACCGTCGCCCTGGCCAGTGGATGGCCGTCCATGGTGGTGCCGAGCGTCATCGAGTTGGGGTCGAAGCGAGGAACCGAGGCGAGGGCCCAGATGTCGCCGCTCTTCGGATCGACGACGGCGGTGGCGGCGTCGGCGTACGGGGCGAGGGCCGCCTCGGCGGTGGTCTGCAGGTCGGGCCGGATGGTGATCTGCACGTCGGCGCCGGGGACCATCGGCCGTTCGAGGAGGGGAACCGGGTCGCCCGCCGGCGGGACCGCGCTGATCGTCAGGCCAGGGGTGCCGCGCAGCAGTGCCTCGGCGCCCTGCTCCAGGCCGCTGCGCCCCATCTCGTCGCCGACCCGGTACGCGGCAGCGGGCGCGAGCGTCGCCAGCTCGGCCGCGGTGACCGGCGCGACGTACCCGATCGTCTGGCCGGCGAGCCACTCCTGCGGGTAGACGCGCATCCCGTCATCCCGCGTCTGGGCAAAGGTGGTGCCGTCGAGGGAGGCGATCCGGCCACGCGGGCTGAGGGTCCGCTGCAGCTCCAGGCTGTCGTGGTCGCCGAGCTTTGGGAAGAGGAGCGACGGCCGCCAGCGGGCGTGCCAGCCGTTGGGGTCCTCGGTCAGTGCCAGCATGCGGCGAAACGCAACGTTGCCGAACAGGTCCGTCTCGAAGGTAAGGCTGATGGGCACCTCGAAGGCGGGCACCGGGCCCTGGGTGCCGCCGTCCGACGACGCGCTGGTGGCGATCGCCGGCCCGGCTTCTGCAACCAGCCGCGTGACGCCCGCCAGCTCGTCGAAGCGGCGCAGGAGGGCGGTGATGGCGTCCGGGGTGAAGAGCGCCCGGTCTGCCGGGGCGATCAGCTCGACCATCCGCTCGTAGCGTCGACCGCGCCAGTCGGCGACGAACTTGCGGGCCACCAGGCGGGCATCCTCGGCGGCCCTGACGGTTGGCGATGGCGTCTGGCTGGCCGATGCGCTGGGGCTCGGGGTCGCCGAGGGCGGTGCGCAGGAGGCGAGCAGCGTGGCGGTGATCAGCAGCCAGGTGATGCTCCGCGCCATGCCGCGCGCCGCTGTCATCGGGCCAGCATCACCCGCCGAAAACCCTCGGCAGCCGGATAGCCGGCGCGCTCGCCGAGCTCTTCCGCTCCACTCCGCACCCAGCGAGCCGTCTCGCCGAAGTCGCGAAACTGGCTGACGTGGTGCGCCAGGGCGGCGATCTTGCGATCCAGGGTGGCGCCGATGTCGACCAGCTGGTTCGCCTCGTTGGTGCTCCACAGGAAGAGCTCCGCCACCTTCCAGGCCTCCAGCCCGGCGGCGAGGTGCTCCGGGAAGTTGAGGGGGTCACGGGCGGTGGGGAAGACCGCGTCGACCACCACCGTCCCAACCGCGCGGTGGTCGGGATGGTTGATCCACTCGTTGTTCACGAAGAGCACGGTCGGGTCGTGGCTCATCACGATCTCGGGGCGGAAGGCCCGGATCGCGCGGGTGACGCGCTCACGCAGGCGCAGGCTCGGCTCCACCTGCCCGTCCGGCTCCCCCAGGAAGTCGACGGCGGTGACGCCGATCTCGGCCGCGGCGGCCCGCTGCTCGTCCTCGCGCAGCGCGGCCAGCGCCGTCGGATCCGCGGCCGGGTTGTCGCTCCCCTTGTCGCCGCGGGTCATGAGCAGGTAGCGCACGTCGGCCCCCTCGCCGACCCAGCGCGCCACCGTCCCCGCCGCCCCGAACTCGATGTCGTCAGGGTGGGCGGCGACGACAAGGACGCGTTCAGGGGTGGGGAGCCGGTCGTTGGGCATCGGTCACTGCTGGGAGCCGGATGGAGGTCCGCCGAATCGTAGCAGCCGAGCCGGAAGTCAGCGGACCGCGACCTCGGCGAGCGGCGCACCGGCCGGCGTCGCGAGCCGAACGAGGCGATCCTGCGGCTCGTGGAGCGAGCGAGCGGCCCACTCCGCCACGTCGGAGTCGTGGCTGAACAGGATCACCTGCCGCTCGGCGCTCAGCTCGTGCAGGACGCTGAGGAACTCCAGCTTGCGGTCGCTGTCCGACTGGGCGGTCACCTCGTCGAGCAGGAGCGGGGCGGTTTCGCCGGTGGTCACCAGGTGCTGCGCCATCGCCACGCGCAGCAGCAGGTAGATCTGCTCGCGGGTCCCCTCGGAGAGGAGCTTCGCGTCGCGCCACTGCCCGGTCCGCTCCTCCTTGACACGGATCGACAGATCGGCCGGGTCGACGCTGGCCTCGACGTAGGCTCCCTTGCTCACTGCCGGCAGCCAGCGACCGATCGCCTCGGCCAGGATCGGGGCCAGGTTGCGATGCACCCGCTCCTCCGCGGCGTGGAGCAGACGAGCGGTGAGATCCAGGGTGGCGGCCAGGCTCTCGACCCGGGTCAGCTCGGCGGTCGAGGCTGTCAGCTCCTCCTCCGCCTCCGCGACGTCGGGCAGGCTCCGCTCGCGGTAGCCGAGCCCACCGGTCAGGGAATCAGCTGCCTCCTTGGCCTGCTCGACCTCCTCGCGCAGGGTGGCGCGCAGCGCCTCGAGCTGGCCGGCGGCGATCTCGTCGCCGTCGCGAGGCAGACCCACCTCGGCGGCGAGCCGGTCGGCGAGCCCGCGACGGCGGGTCGCGTCCGCGGCCAGGTCGGCCAGGGTGCCGCTGCCGAGCAGGGCGCTCAGCTCCTGCCACTCGGCGATGGCGGTCTCGTTCGCGCGCAGCTCGTCGGAGCGGCGATGCTGCCAGGCGCGCAGGCCGGCAATGAGCGTCTCAGGGTCGGCCGCCTGCTCCTCCAGGCCGATGCTCGCGGCCGCCTCGCGCAGGGCGCTCTCGGCGTCGGCCGAGGCACGCTCGGCGTCCTCGCCACTGCGCTCTGCCACCAGGCGTGCATCGAGGGCCTGTGCCAGCGAATCTCGCCTCGCGGCCGCGGTCCCCTGCTCGGCCCGCGCTGCGCACGCCGCCTCGTAGGAGGCGAACGCCTGCCGCGCCGTCCCGTCGACCGCGGAGCCGCGGGCGGCGAGAGCGTCGCGCAAGGCCCCTTCCGCCTCGGCAACGCGTGCTGTCGCCGCGGCGCGCCGGTCATCCCAGCCGGCGGCGAGCTGCGTCGCGACCGCCGCCGCGGCCGAGGCGCGAGCCGCCGCGCCGCGCCGCTCCACGTCGGCGAACCAGGTCCAGGCACCGACCGCCAGCGCCGAGACCAGGAGCGCGCCGGCAACCAGTGGCGCGCCCACGACGAGGGCCGCGATGGCCCCGATGACGAGCAGGGCGGCGGCCAGCGGGCCTGCCGCCGGAAGCGAGGTGGCGTGCGGCGCGACGGACGGATGGGTCGCATCGGGCTCCTCGCCGACCAGGCGCAACGCCTCGTCCGCGAGGTCGAGCGCGCGCAGCGCGTCGGTCACCGAGGGATGCGGACGCAGGTCGCCCTCCGGGCTGCCTGGCAGCGCGGCCAGGTCACGCTCGAGCTGGGAGCTGGTGGCACCGACCAGCGCAACGGGCTGCGGGCGGCGCTGCCATGCGTCGATGGCCGTGGCCACGGCATCGGCCTGCTCGTCGCGGGCTGTCAGCGCCGGCGGGCGCACCGGGTGCCGGGCCGCCAGCTCGGCGCCGCGCGCTGCGCGTGCTGCCGCCTCTTCGGCGTCGTGGCGGGCGATCGCCGCGTCGACCAGCGCCAGCCGCCGCCGCGCCTCGACCACGCGTCGCTCGGCCACCTCGACCTGCTCTCCATGCTCCAGGTAGGCGGCGTGCTGGCGGCGAGCCTCGGCCAGCGCGGCCTCGGCATCGGCCAGGCGCACCTTGGCGGCGCGGAGCGGTCCACGGGCGGTGGCGATGTCGGCCCCGACCGCCGAGCGCCGGAAGTCGGACAGGTGGCGCAGCGCCTCGGCGGCGGTCGCGTCCGTGCCACGCGTGGCGGCCGCGCGCTGCATGTGCTGCTGGAGCAGCTCGGCGCTCTCGTCGCTGGCGACGGCCATGATCTGCGCCTGGCCGACGCAGACCGTGGCGGCGAACGAATCGCGGTCGAGGCCGAGCCAGCGGGAGGCGTCAGGCGTGCCGTCCAGGATCTCGTCGGAGACGTCGCGCCCGAGGGCCACGTCGATGGCGCGGCAGGCGACCTTGCCGGCCAGGTCCTGGCTGATGTCGATGGTGCGCCCATCGTCGAGGGCAATCCGCGCCTCGACCTCCCACTGCTCGGGCAGGTCCCATGGCCGGTGGCGGGCCTCGATCGCCTCCTCGATCTTGGTGCCGCGCCCCTTGCCGCGGCGCACCCCGGTCAGCGCCATGCGCGTCGCGGCATGCCAGCTGGTCTTGCCGGCCTCATTCGGGCCGGCCACCACGGTCATGCCGGGGGCAAGGTCGAGCGTCTCCCCGCGGAAGGGGCCGAAGGCCCGGGCGATGACCCGCTCGATGCGCATCGGTCAGGCAACCTCCAGGTCGTCGCGCCCCTCGAGGGCACGCAGGCCGGTGAGCACCACTCGGCGGCGCAGCTCGGCGTCCTCGATCTCGAGGGCGGCGTCGCGGGCGAACTGGCCACGGATGGTCGTCTCGCCGGCGATCTCGTCCAGGTCGTAGCTGACCGCCAGGCGCCCGATGCGCAGCGACAGCCCGTCGAGATGCCCGCCGAGCACGGCCAGCTCGCGCAGGTCGACCTGGACGACCGGCGCGACCTCGCCACTGAGCGTGGCGCGCACGCAGCCATGGAGCGGGCCGATCGCCGTGGCGAGCGCGATGGCGATGTCGTCGGAGTGCGCGGCACCGTCGATCGGAACCTCGATGTCATGCACCTCGCTGACCGCCACCGAGCGGCGCTCGTGACGAATGCTGCCGTCGTCCTCGAGCGTGGCCAGCACGACGCCGCGCTCGCCCCTTTCACCGAACTCGAGCGGGTCGGGGTTGCCCGGATACGTATAGCGGGCCTCGTCACGCGGGACGTGGTAGTGGCCGAGGAAGGCGTGGGCGATGCCGGCCGCCTCAAGCTCCGCGGCGTCGAACGGGGCGTGCGGCTGCTTGCCCTCCTCCTGCCAGCCAAGCAGGCCACGCTCCGAAGCGTGGGCCAGCGCCAGGTGGGTCCCGCCGCGATCCGGCGCAAAGCCCGCGAAGAAGGGATCCGTGTTGGCGGGGGCGCGGTGCGCCGCGCCCCACAGGGTCAGCCCATCGGCCAGCGTGAGTGGCGTCAGCCGCGCTTCGGTGAAGAGATGGACGTTGGGACTCCACTCGACCAGCGCGTACGGGCTGCGGGCGGAGTACCAGTCGTGGTTGCCCGGGGCGAGGTAGATCGGTCGATCGATCCGAGCGAAGCTCTCGCGCAGGAATGCCACGGTGTCGGGCGTGAAGCGCTCGTGCTCGAACAGGTCGCCGGCGCACAGCACCGCATCTACCTGCTCCTCATCGGCCAGCTGGAGGATGCGGGTCAGCGTCTCGCGCCGGTTCCGGCGTCGGAGGCGGGCGGTCTCCGGGCGCGCCCAGGCGAACGGCGCGTCGAGGTGCAGGTCGGCGAAATGAAGGAACCGCATGATTGGCAAGCCTAGCCATCTTCGTGACAGCTAGGCCGTCGCGATCGCACGCTCGCGCGGCCGTCCATGGTCAGCCGGCGGAGTCACTCCAGAGCTGGTAGCCGAAGACAGCCGCGGCGGCCACTAGCACGAGGTGCAGCAGACCGCCGAAGCTGAATCCGCCGATCAGGGCCAGGAACCAGGCGAGCACCAGCACCACCGGCAGCGAGCGCCAGGCGAGGTGCGCCCAGGCCGGGCTCACGGCTCCTCGTTGCGCTCGTTGATGACCTGCACCACCAGCAGCACGGCGGCCGCCACCAGCAGCAGGTTGGCCAGCGCTCCGACCTTCAGCAGCAGGCCGATGAACCAGGCCACCAGGAAGAGCGCGATGCCGGCCCAGATCATGCCGGCACCTGCGCCGTGAGCAGCTCGAGCAGCCGATCCACGTGCTCGGCCGCCTTCACCCTGGGCAGCACGTGCTCGATGCGCCCATCCGGGCCGACGACGAAGGTGGTCCGCTCGGTCCCCTTGTACTCCTTGCCGAGGAAGGTCTTGTCGACCCATACCCCGAACGCGTCGGCCGCGGCATGCCCCTGGTCGGAGAGCAGGCGATGGGGGAGGTCGTACTTCTCGCGGAAGCGGACGTGGCTCTTGACTGAGTCGGGCGAAACGCCGAATACCTCGACCCCGGTGGCGAGGATGCGTTCGAAGTTGTCGCGCAGCGAGCACGCCTGCGTCGTGCAGCCGGGAGTGTCGTCCTTCGGGTAGAAGTAGAGGACGTAGCGACTCCCGACCAGGCTCGCGCTCGAGATGACCGAGCCATTGTCCGCGGTCATCTCGAATTGGGGCACCGGGTCGCCCACGCTGGGTCGCGTCATGCCCGCATCCTACCTCACCCCATCTCCTCGATTGCGACCAGCACCGGGGGCAGATCGCGCGGCAGGAGGCGCGCCGCCAGGTCGTCCGCCAGCTCACCGATGAGGTCGTCACTCACCTGCGACAGGTCGTGGTCGGCGCCGGCAACGAGCCGGATCGGAGGCACCTCGCCGGCGCTCGCCAGCGCCGACACCAGCAGCCGCGACTCCTCCGGGTCGCTCCAGGCGTCGTCGAGGCCGTGCACCAGCGAGACGGACCGATGCAGCATCGTGGCCAAGGCCAGCGGCGGGGTGTGGATCGCCTGCTCGATCGGGGCCAGCGAGACGGTGACCGAGTGCCCGCGGCGCAGCGGAAGGCTGAGGCTTGCCTCCCTTCGTTCGGCGTGCTCGATCAGCTCCTCGCTCCAGCGGTCGATGGCGGCGATGATCGGATGCTGGTGGTCCGTGCCGAGGCGCCCCCGGCCGGCGGCGCCCCGCCGCAGCGTGTCGCGCCACGAGCGGGCCGATGCCCCGATCAGGGTCAGAGCCGACACGGCCGGATCGCCGATGGCGACCGCCAGGGCGGTCCCGGCGCCCTCCCCGTGGCCGACGATCCCGGTCCGCCGCAGGTCCAGCTCGCGGCGCCCGCGCATGGCGGCCAGCATGTCCCGCGCATCGTCGATCCTGGTGAACAGGGTGACCTCCTCCCACGCCCCGTCGGAGCGGCCGCAGCCACGTGGATCGGCGCGCAGCGAGGCGACGCCACGGGCGGCGAGCGCCTCGGCCAGGCGGGCGAGCAGGCCGGGCGGGGTCGGTCCGGGGGCGAACCAGTCGGGGTGGCCGATGCGGTCCCAGGCGCCGTCCCGGTCGCGCGGCAGCCACGAGGGGAGCAGCATCGCGTTCGGGTAGCGGCCGCGCCGATCGTCCGGCGGGGGCTCATCGGGCAGGAGCAGCGTGCCGGCCAGGTTGGCGTCGCCGGCCCGGATGCTGAGCTCCTCGGAGCGGGGCATGCCACGAGGGTACACTCGCGCTCCCATGGCCGCCGAGCCGCGCTTCTCCCCGCCCGCCGAGCCGATCGCCTTCTTCCCCGATCCCGCCGCGGAGCTCCCCGCCACCGCCGAGGTGGTGGTGGTCGGCGCCGGCATGGTCGGCGCCTCGGTCGCCTACCGGCTGGCGCTCGCCGGAATGCGGCCGCTGGTGATCGAGGCCAACGCGCCGGCCAGCGGGGCATCCGGGCGGCTGGCGGGGATGGCCCTTTCAGGGCTGGGCGGCCACTTTCCGCGGGTGACGCGGCTGGTCCAGGCGGCCGGCGGGCGCTCGATCGCCGACTACACGAGCCGTTCGCTCGACCTGCTGGAAGAGCTGGACGCCGAGCTGCCGGGCGGCGTGGCCTGGGATCGGATCGGCTCGCTCGACCTGTTCACATCCGAGGCGGAAGAGGCGCACGGCCGGCGGATGGCGACGCTCCAGGCGAGCGAGGGGTTGGACGTGCGGGTCATCGGCCCCGATGAGCTGCGCGAGCTGGCTCCCGAGGTGGAGCCCGGGGCGGTCCTGTCGGCCAAGTGGACCCCGCGCGACGGTCAGCTGCACCCGATCCGACTGGTCTACGCCCTGCTGGACTCGGCCCGCGCGAAGGGTGCGAGCGTGGTCAGCGGCGTGCGGGTCGAGCGCCTCCTCGCCCGATCGGGACGGGTAGCCGGCGTGGCCACCTCCCATGGCGACGTGGCGGCCGGGGCCGTGCTGCTGGCCACCAATGCCTGGTCGCCGTCGCTTGTGCCGCACATCGGCGCCAACCTGACTCCCATCCGCGAGCACGTCTGCGTCACCGAGCCGGTCCCGCCGCTGCTCAGCCGCGCCTTCGAGACGAACCAGTGCAACGAGTACTGGCGCCAGCTGCGGACGGGGGAGATCCTGATCGGGGGCTTCACCCAGGCCGACGAGGCGATGGGTGTCGGCTCCTACTCGCAGGCGGTGCACCCCGCCGTCCCGCCGCTCCTCGGCCGTCTGCTGGGCCGCATGCATCCTGCCGCGCGGGATGCGCGGGTGGTGCGCTGCTGGGCGGGCCTGCTCGACTTCGCCTCGCTCGAGGTGCCCATGGTCGGCCGCCTGCCCGCCGAGGACGGAACCCCGCTGCCGGGCGGCTACCTGGCCTGCGGCCTGACCGGCCACGGCCTGCCCTACGCGCCGGTCATGGGGCTGCTGCTCGCCGAGCTGATCAGCCGCGGAGAGGCGCAGACCCTGTCGCTGGCCCCCTTCGACCCGGCGCGCTACGTGGGCGTCCGGCACGAGCCGACCTGGTTCGATTCATTCCGGGGCGAGCTGCCCGAGGTCTAGCCGCGCCTAGCTCGCGAGCCCGATCGCCACCGCGAGCAGGCCAAGCACGACCGCGCCGGCCAGCAACCACCAGTCAGCGGGCCGCATGCGCTGCGGCCGGGCGATGGTGCGGCACGGCGCCGATCCGAAGCCGCGGGCTTCCATCGCGGTGGCCAGCCGCGTGGCGCGACGCACCGATCCGACCAGCAGGGTGAGCAGCATCCCGAAGCCGAGCCGCGCGGCCGCGATCGGGGAGCGCCCCGCGCTCACGCCGCGTGCCCGGCGAGCCATGCCCAGGATCTGCCATTCGACGGCGAGCATCGGCAGCATCCGAACCGCCGCGAGCGCCCCGATCGCCAACCTCGGGGAGAGGCGGCCCTGCTGCTGCAGGGCGTCGGCCAGGTCGGTGGGATCGGTGCTGGCGATGGCCAGCACGCCGGAGAGGGCGATCCCCAGCAGCCGCAGGCCGAGCGATATGCCGGAGACGACGGCCGCGGCGTCCTTGATTCCCGGCGCCAGCAGCACGTTGAGCACGCCCACCGACAGCGCAGCGAGCAGCAGCGGCCAGGTTCGGGCCAGCAGGTTCCCCGGCGCCAGGCCAGTGAGCGGGACGCTCGCCAGCAGGACCGCGAGCACCAGGGCGGGCGGCAGCGGACCGTGCGAAAGAAACAGGCCGGCCATCAGGATCGCGGCAGCGCCCAGCTTGGCGACCGGGTTCGCGCTGGCAAGCGGAGATCGCGGATCGGGCCGCAGCGGCATGAACCGTCTCATGGCGCCGCCTCGATCGCCGGAGCTCCCAGGCGCAGCGCGCGG
Source organism: Candidatus Limnocylindria bacterium (assembly GCA_041495495.1). Lineage (GTDB taxonomy): Bacteria > Chloroflexota > Limnocylindria > QHBO01 > QHBO01 > CF-167. Next base: position 12,318 of record JBGQCU010000013.1, on the reverse strand, counting down.
TCGGCCAGCGCGGTGGCGAAGGGGGCGTCGTGGGTGACCAGGCAGATCGCCATGCCCGCGTCGCGCAGCCCGGCCAGCAGGTCGAGCAGCTCGAGCGCGGTTCGTCGGTCCTGTCCGAAGGTCGGCTCGTCGAGGATCAGGACCGATGGCTCCACGACCAGGGCGGTCGCCACCGACAGGCGGCGCTTCTCGCCACCGGACAGGGTGAACGGGTTCGCCTCGGCCAGCGCGTCGAGGTGCAGCCGCGCCAGCAGCGCCTCGGCCCGCTGACGCGCGGCGGTGGCGGACAGGCCGGCCCGCAGCGGGGCCAGGGTCAGCTCGTCAACGACCCGGCCGGTCACGAACTGGTGCTCGGGATCCTGGAAGACCGATCCGATGCGTCGCGCCAGCTCCCGCGCCGGCCAGCGCCAGATGGGCTCGGTGTCGGGCCCCGCGGCCAGGGCCCCGCCGGGACGCAGCGTGCCAAGGGTTGGGCGCAGCAGCCCACCCAGCAGCAGCGCCAGCGTCGTCTTGCCGGACCCGTTCGGCCCCACGATCGCCAGCGCCTCGCCGGCTCGGAGCTGCAGGTCGAGAGGTCCGACGGCCAGGTGATGCTCGCCGGAGAATCCGTATCCGACCTGGTCGGCCTCGAGGATCGGTGAAGCGGTCGGTCGGGCGCGCCTTGGCGGGGTCGGCAACGGATGGTCCGGCACCCATACGCCGGCCGCCGCCAGCTCATCGCCGTGGCGGGCAAACACGTCTGCCGGTGGCCCATCGGCGATCACCCCGCCGCCAGCCTGCAGCACCACGACCCGGTCGACCAGCGGCAGCGCCTCCGCCACCCGGTGCTCGACCAGGACCAGCGTCCGCCGCCCACCGGCCATGACTCTCCGAAGCGAGGTGCGCACGAGCTCCGCCCCTTCCGGATCGAGGTTGGCGGTCGGCTCGTCGAGGAGCAGCAGCCCCGGCTGCAGCGCCAGCGCGCCGGCAAGCGCCAGCCGCTGCTGCTCACCGCCGGAGAGGGCATCCGTGGGGCGGTCCCGTCCGTAGGCGAAGCCGACCTCCGCGAGCGCCTGGTCGACGCGCGGCCAGATCTCGTCGGTCGGGACGCATCGGTTCTCGAGGCCAAAGGCGACCTCGTCGCCGGCGTGCGCCATGACCAGCTGCGACTCGGGGTCCTGGAAGACGATCCCGATCCGGTCGCGCGCCGCTCGCGGCGCGAGCCCGTCGATGCGCAGCTCGCCCTCCGACTCGCCTCCCTCGAGGAGGCCCGCCAGCCCGGCCAGCAGCGTCGACTTCCCCGATCCCGATGCGCCGAGCAGCATCACCCGCTCCCCCGGATCGATGCGCAGGTCGACGCCGCGCAGCGCCCAGGCGCGACGGCCCGCGTGCCGCCAGCCCCAGCCGCGCGCCTCGATGCCGGCCGGCTCGGTCAGCGGGTCAGACCTCCGGCTGATCGCGCCCGGCCGGGAACGAGCTCAGCACCCCCGTGCGGGCAAGAGCGCGCACCAGCAGCCAGCCACCGAACCCGGCGATGACGGCGGAGCTCGGGATCACCAGCGCGGCATACGTCGCCTGGTATGTCGACGCCCAGTCCGGGTAATAGAGCGTGAGGTCGAGGAGCACCGCCGCCGCGCCGGCAGCGGCTCCGGCCAGCAGCGCGGTCGGGAGCCCCCAGCGTCGGTACAGCCCCATCGCGAACACGAGCTCGGCAGCGCCCCCCTGCATCAGCCCGTATGCGACCGTCAGCAGGCCCCATTGCGCGCCGAACAGGGCCGATGCGATGGCCGCCACTCCCTCCCCCAGCAGCGCGGCCCCCGGGCGTCGCACGATCAGCGGCACCAGCACCGCCGGCAGCATCCAGACCCCGTACATGAAGCCCTGCAACGGAGGCACGGCCGCGAAGGCGGGAGCGGTTGCCGCCCACAGCACGTTCCAGGCCTGGAAGACCGCCCCGAAGGTGACCGCCAGCACGGCTCCCAGCACGATGTCGACCGTCCGCCACTGGCCCATCCTGGCGTCTCCGCTGATCGTCACCTGCCGGACTCCTTTCGCGTTTCGATGATCAGCAGGGTCCCGCGCTCCAGCGAGACCGATGCCGGTGGGTGCTCCACCACGTTGGACAGGCCGCGAGAGCGGCCGAGCCGCAGCGTCTCCCCCTCGAGCGGGTAGCGCAGGCCGCCGGTGCGGACGCCGGTCGCGTCCCCGTCGATCGAGAGCAGGGTGACCAGGTCCCCCTCCCCGCCGTCGATTGCGAGGCTGCGGCCCCCGTGCAGCGCCCGCACCACGGTCCCGCCGCGGACGAGCTGGATCCTCGTGTCCCGCCAGCCTGGGTCGCCGACGAGCAGCAGGTTCGCCAGCTCGTGGTCGAGCCGCTCTCCGGCCAGGGCGCCCAGGATGACCACATCGTCCGCCCCGGCTCTCACCGCGCGCTCCACTGCCAGCTCGGCATCCGAGGCGTCCTTATCGAGTGGGTGGCGCTCGATCGCCACTCCGTCCGCCGCGAGGCGTGCGAGCAGCTCCGGCGCGACCGAGTCCATGTCGCCGATCACCACATCGGGCCGGACCTGCCTGGCCGCCAGCCACCCTGCGCCCGAGTCCGCGGCGATGACAATGTCTGCGTCGAGCAGCTGGGCAGCGTCCTCCGGCGCGGCTTCGCCGCCGGCCACCACGATCGCTTTCATTCCGACTCCCTTCGCTGGCATGACCCAGATCAGGTTCGAGGGTCTGCGGCCTTCCGCACTCTCAGCGCTTGCGCGCTCCCCTGTCGCTTTGGGGTTGTCCCGTCGAGGGTAGCACGCGTGCGATCATCGTTCCGTGAACGACCCTGGCGCCGACCGGCTGCACCCCAATGTCGAGCGCGTCGTGCAGGCCGCGGCGAGCGCGGGCCTGGCCATCGAGGTGGTGCGCTTCCCGGACAGCACCCGCACCGCCGCGGACGCGGCGCGCGCCGTGGGCTGCTCCGTGGCGCAGATCGTCAAGTCGCTCGTCTTCGTGGTCGACGGCGACCCGGTCGTGGCGCTGCTGTCGGGTGCCGACCGGCTCGATCCGACGCGCCTGGCATCGGCCATGGGCGCCTCGCAGGTTCGGCGGGCCGACGGCGACGAGGTTCGTGCGGCGACCGGCTACGCGATCGGCGGCGTGCCGCCGCTGGGTCATGCCCGTGCGCTGCCCGTCCTCATCGACGAGCACCTGCTCGCGCATGCCGAGGTGTGGGCTGCGGCCGGGCTGCCGGACGCGGTCTTCCGGGTCGCGCCGGAGGCGCTCGAGCGAGCAGCCGGCGCCCGTCGCGCCAGCCTGGCCGCCGATCCCCTCGCCTAGGGTCGATCCAGCCTGATCTCAATCGCCACCGTCCCGTTGCCCCCGTCGCGCGCGACCATCTGCCAGATCGCGCCGTCCGAGACGCGGAAGCGAAGCGCCGCCGCCGCGCCGCCCGGATAGAGGCCGATGATCGGGTAGCCCGCTGCCGGAAGGGCAGCGGCATAGAAATCGTAGGCGGCCGATCCCTGCGCGTCGCTGCTCCACAGCCCGATCAGCCCGGGATCGTCGTTCGGCATCGCCACCCCGACGGCGCCACCCAAGACCGGGAAGCCGATCGGCAGCGGCGCGCGAGCAGGGCTCGATGGCGCATCCGTCGGCGAGGCCGACGGCCCCGTGGCCGGCGCCGAGGCGCGTGCCGACGGGGAGGCGGCCCCGGGGCTGCAACCTCCCGTCAGCAGCCCGATCATGACGAGCTGCACCACGAACCAACGGCGCAATGGGCTCCTCCGCAGTCTCATGGAGTCAGGTTCGAGATCACGATCGGCACGTAGTACCCGCCCAGCCGCGCATGGTCGAACCAGCGGACCGACTGGGCGATCAGGTTGAAGGTCTCCCGGTAGCTGCCCGGTGCAGGCGAGCCGCGCAGCCCGAACGTGAAGCGCCCGACCCCGTCGGGCGGCACGGATGGGAGATCCACGAACGTCGCCATCCAGCTGAGCGGCCAGTCGCTCGCCGAGAAGAGCGAGGCGTGCGCGGCCGGGCTCCAGGTCGCGAGCGCGACGCGACCGACCGTGCCGGTGCTCCGCCAGGCGCGCCCGCCGGTGTTGCGGAACTCGACCCAATGGGTGATCGTCTGGCCGCGCCGGATCACCTCCGTCCCCGCGTTGCTCTCGCGGACGTAGGACGCGTCGAACGGGATGCGGCCCGGCCACGTCGTCCAGCGCCGCTCGGCAAGCGGGTCGGCCGGCACGAAGCCCTTGGCCGACGAGCTCCAGGCCAGCATCTCGAAGTGCAGGTGCGCGCCGTAGCAGATGCCGCTGCAGCCCGAGCGGCCGATCGGCTGCCCCGCCACCACCGTGTTGCCGACCGCCACCGAGATCCCGCCGTCGGCCCTACTCGCCAGGTGGTAGTAGAGGGTCCTTCGCCCGTCGGCATGCTGGAGCAGGACGAAGTTGCCAAAGCTGCCGAACTGGCTCGTCCCGAAGCCGCCCTCCTCGTCAACCACCGTTCCGTCCTTCGCCGCGGCGACCTCGCTGCGCAGGACCATCGGGTAGTCGACCCCGGTGTGCTGGTCGTAGACCCGTCCGAGATGCGGAACCCCGTCTTTCCAGGTCTGCCCGGTCCAGTCCAGCTGGCGGTTGAGCGCGGGGTCGCGGTCGACCCCGTAGCTCATCGTTACTCCCGGCGCGGAGAAGGGCAGGGTGTAGTCATCGGTCGCCAGCGCGGACCCGGCGCTCCACCCCATGACGGTGAGCTGAAGCAGAACCGATGCGGCCGCGCGCCGCCCCCGGGCACTCATGGCAGGCACCCCGCTGAGCCGGCGATGCCTGCCGGCCGCTGCGTGGTGACGAGGACTGATCCATCCAGCGCAAGCGTCGCCGTGCCCTCGCCGCGGCGCACAAGGAGCGCAGCCGCGTCGGGCGCGAAGCACGGCTCTGAGCCAGCGCCAAGGCTGCGCGGGCTTCCCCCGGAAGGATCGAGGAGGAAGACGCCGCGGCCGGCGAGCTCGTAGGCGATCTCGCGACCGTCGGGCGCAACCGCCACGTTGATCGCGCCCGGGCCCAGGTCGGCGAGGAGCTGCGACACGTCGGGCGCGACCCTGCGCACCACGGTGCGCCCGGGCTCGTGGGCGACCACCGCCACGCTGCCGTCGGCGAGAGGAAATGCGGCGTACACCAGCTCGTCGCCCGAGAGCGGCGTTGAGACGCCAGTCGATGGGGCGACGCGGACGAGCCGGGAGCGATACGGCGCCTCGACCGATGGAACGGAGAGGAGCATCAGCGACCCGTCGGCGGCGGCGATCGGTGAGCCGAGGAATGGCCCGTCGGCCAGTTGCGCCGCGCGCCCGGTCGCGGCGTCGACCTGCCACAGCGCCCCGCGCCCGTCGACGACCGCGAGCCAGCTGCCGTCGACGGCGAAACCGGCGGCGAGCAGCCCGGGCAGCTGGACGCGCAGCTGCGAGCCGTCGGCGTGGGCGATGGTCAGCGAGCCGGAAAGCTCCCCGACCTGGTCGGCCAGCGCCACCTGGCCGCCGTCGGCTGAGATCGCCAGCAGGTTCGACGCGGCGGCCGGCTGGACCTCGACCAGGGTCGTCCCGCCGACCGTGCGGCGGACCAGCTGGATGGTGGAGCCGGCTCGCGCAGCATCCGCGGCACTCAGCCGTATTGCAGCCGAGGGCAGGTCGGCCGACGCCACCCCAACGGCCAGAAGGGCAAGGACCAGGGGCGCGGCGGTCAACAGTGGCAGGTGAAGGGCGTTGCCGGGTAGATGACGGCGCGTCGGGGCGCCGAGACAAGCGGACATGGGAACCTCCGTAGCGTGGGCGAGCCTCCTTGCTGACGACGAACGCTCCGGTGGCGACAGTCCCTCCCGCTTCCGACCGCGGGCGCTGGTGTGCGCGCCGATCGGTCTTGCACGAGCCTAGACATCGCCGCTTACCGTCCACTTATCGGGCGATAATCGGCGCCCGATGCCGCCGCTCTCGACCCTTCCCCCCTGGCTGACGCTCGGCGGCGCCCTGCTGCTCGGCGGAGGCCTCGCCCTGATCCGGCGATCGGGCGCGCGGCCTGCCATGGCGCGTCGCCTGGCCGGTGCACGACAGGTGGGGGTCGGGGAGCTGCTCGACCTGGGGCCAGCCGACCCGTTGCCGCCGCGGCCGGTGCGTGTCGTCGGTCGCATCCGCTGCGCCGATCCCATCGTCACCCCCCAGGACGGCCGCATGGTCGCCTTCCATCGCGACGTGGAGGTGTCCACCCCGACCGGTGGCTGGAGGAATATCGAGCGGCTGCGCGAGACCCGCTCGTTCGAGCTGTGGGACCACGACGGGTCGCTCAGCGTCGATCCGGCCGAGGCCGCCGAGCCGCTGGTCACGCTGCCGCACGTGTGGACCGGCACTCCAGACGAGCTCGATGAGACCTACGCCGCAGCCCTGGCGCGCGTGACCGCCGAGCAGGGCGCTCCGCAACGGGCCCGGGCAACCACGCGCATGGTGAGCGTCGTGGACAGGCTTCTCGTGCTGGCGGTCGTGCGCCGCGGCAGCGACCGAGGAGTCGCGCTGGCTCCTCCTCCGGGCGGCTACCTCCTCAGCGCGCTCGAGCTTGACGACGCGATGCGGCTCCTGGGCGGGCCCCGACCACGGCTGATGCTGGCCGGCACCTCTGCCGTGGCGATCTCGATCCTGCTCTTCGTCGCCGCTGCCATCCTGGCGATCGTGGCCCTGGCGACCGGCTGAGCGCGCCTGGAGGCCGCCGAGTACGGGGTCAGGGCCGTACGAACGGGGCATCGAGGCCACGCCTACCCACTTCTACCATCCGGTGCACGGCACCTACCAGATGTTCCAATCGGCTGGTGGGGCAGACCGAGCAGACCGGACAGGAGCGCGCAGTGGCGCAATCGGCTCGCGACCGCGGGGATGATCGGGCGACGCTGGTCAGCGTCGCCCAGGCGGCCGCGCTGCTCGGCGTCCATCCCAACACGATCCGCGCCTGGACCGATGCCGGTCGCCTGCCGGCCTTCCGGATCAACGCTCGCGGCGACCGGCGCTACCGCCGGGGCGACGTCCAGCGGCTGCTGGCCGAAGGTACCGATGATGGTGCGCCACCGCATCAGGAACGGCACGTGGCGGCGGAGCTGGCGGTCCTCGGCCGCCTGAGCGCGGGACCCGGCGCTTCGGCAAACGCAACCGCCGCATGCCGCACCGCCGTCGAAGCCCTGCGTTCCCACCTCCGCGTCGCCCGCGTCGCCGCGTACCTGGCACGTGAGAGCGGCGATGGCGTCCTCCACCTCGAGACGCATGCCGGATATCAGAGCTCCCCGCCCGACACCCTGCGCCTGACGGGCGACGGCGATCACCCGACCGATTCCGGATCGGCGGCCGACGTCCTGGTCGGTCCCCTGCGCCGCCAGGTCGTCCTGCGCGCCGGCGGCGAGACCGTGGGGGCACTGGTGCTCGACGACGACCCGGGCGGCCCGCTGCCGGGCATCGCGCTCGCCTTCCTGCGGACGGTTGCCACCGCGGTGGCGGCCAACGTGGTCACGGCGCGCACACTGGCTCGCGCCAAGCGCGAAGTGGCCCGCTCTCGGGCGCTGCGCCACGTCGCGCAGGAGCTCGCCGGGCAGCTGGACCTTCGCACCGTGCTCGACGACATCGTCGACCGCACCCGAACCCTGTTCGACGCCGACAAGGCCGGGCTGTGGCTGATCGAGGAGGGCGAGTTCCCGTTCCACGTTGCCGCGGTGCGGGGCATCGGGGAGTCGTTCCAGACACAGACCCGGCAGCTGACCTGGGATACGGCGGCGGTCGGCGTGAAGGCCGCTCGCGAGCGCCGCACCATCGTCGTGCGCGGCGCGGACACTCGGCCGGGCGTCGGCGCCATGCAGGGCGTCTATCGCGACGAGGGGATCAAGACCGCCTGCCTGGTGCCGCTGGTCAGCCATGACCAGGCACTGGGCGTCATCGGCCTGTACCACACCCGTGATCGCGATTGGCCGGACGACGAGGTGGCGCTGGCCCAGTCGTTCGCGAACCAGGCCGCGGTCGCCATCAGCAACGCGCGCCTGTACCGGTCGGTCGCCGACCAGGCTGCCCGCATTCGCTCGATCCAGGACCTTTCCTCGCGGCTCAACCGCCTGACCGATGTGCAGGCGATCGCCGACGCCATCGTGTCGGAGGCCAGCTCGCTGGCCGCCTACCACGACATCAGGGTCTACGCCGTGAACTGGGAGACCGGCTTCTGCGAGCCGGTCGCCTACACCGACCGGCTGTTGGGGGAGGGTGACTTCCACGAGCGACTGCGGGTGGCGGTCGGGGAGGGCTCGTTCACCGGCTGGGTGGCCGAGCACGGCGAGCCACTGCTGATCAACGACGCGCTGAGCGACATGCGCGGCCACACCATCGAGGGGACCGACGACATCGACGAGTCAATGCTCGTGGTCCCGATGCTGTTCGAAGGCCGCGCGGTGGGCGTCGTGGCGCTCTCCAAGCTGGGCAAGGACCAGTTCAGCACCGATGACCTCCAGACCATGACCATCTTCGCCGGCTATGCGGCCCAGGCGATTGCGAACGCCTCGGCCTATGAGCGGCTGGAGCTGCAGTCGACCGAGCTCGCCCGCCAGCTGCAGTCGCAGCGGCGACTGCTGGAGATCAACGAGCGACTGCTGTCGACCCTCGACCAGCAGCATGTGCTGGAGACGATCGCCGACGGCCTCCGCGCGGTGGTCCACTACGACAACCTGTCGATCTATCGCGCCGATCCGGTGAACCGGATCCTGGTGCCGGTGCTGACGCGGGAGCGCCACGCCGAGCAGGTGATGCGATACATCGTCCCCTTCGGGCGTGGCCTGATGGGCTGGGCCACCGACCACGCCGAGCCGGTCCTCGCCAATGACGCGCTCAACGACCCGCGTGCCATGCAGATCCCGGGCACCCCGGCCGATCCGGAGGCCCTGGCGGTGGTGCCGCTCGTCAGCGGCGGCGAGGTGATCGGCTGCATGAACATCTCGAGGGTTGGTGGGGCGGGCAACTTCTTCAGCGACAACGATTTCGAGCTGATCAAGCTGTTCGCCGGCCAGGCGTCGATCGCCCTGCGCAACGCCGATACCCACCACGCCGTCACCCAGCGCGCCGACACCGACGCGCTCACCGGGCTGGGCAACCACGGCGCCTTCCAGCGCACCCTCGGGGAGCTGGTCGATGCGGTGACCGCCTCAGCCGGCAAGGGTCGCGGCAAGCGGGCGCGCGCCAAGGAGCGGCCGCTCTCGCTGCTGATGATGGACCTCGACCGCTTCAAGGGCTACAACGACCGGCTCGGGCACCCCGCCGGCGACGCGCTGCTGCACGCGGTCGGGACGGCGATCTACGGGGCCGCACGCTCCGACGACCTCGTCTTCCGCTACGGAGGCGACGAGTTCGCGCTGGTGCTGCCGGAGGTCTCCGCAGATGCTGCCGCCGCGATCGGAGACAGGGTCCGGCGGGCGGTCTTCCGGCTGACGGCCAAGGACGAGAACCCGGTCAGCATCTCCGTCGGCGTGGCGACGCTGCCGGGCGAGGCGATCGACAAGAACAGCCTGATCGGTGCCGCCGACACGGCCCTCTACTACGGCAAGCAATCCGGTGGCGATCGGGTGGTGCGAGCCAGCGACGTGCCGAGCGAGATGCGCGACCTGCGCGGGACGCTGGATCAGCTGGCGCGCACGGCCCTCCTGCATCCGATCGATGACCCGATCGGCCACACGACCCTCATCTCCGGCACGCCCGGAGCTCCGGGCGAAGGCGGAGTGATCGACGCGCTCCTGGCCCTGGCCCGTTCCATCGACGCGCGCGATCCGGCGGTGCGCGGGCACGCCGACCGGGTCGGCAACCTCGCCGTGCGGATCGCCGGCCAGCTGGGCTGCCCGGGCTCGCAGACGGCCGAGATCGAGCTGGCCGCTCGCCTGCACGGCCTCGACATCCTGGGTGCCAGCGAGCTGGAGCCGATCCAGTCGCTGCGTCCGGCGGCCCTCATCGTCCGACAGCATCGGGCCGCACTCGGCCCCGCCGAAGCGGGGATCGGGTCGCAGGTCGTGTCGGTTGCCGACGCCTACGACACGCTGATGGCATCCCCCGCCGGCAAACATCGCGGTCGCGCCGCCGCGGTGGGGGAGCTGCGCTCCGCGGTCGGCAAGCGCTACCAGGCCGACGTGGTGGAGGCGCTCGCCACGGTCGTGGCGGCGCATCGCGATCGCGGCCAACGCCGCCGCAAGGTGGACGTGTCGGCTCGGGAGCGCGGGGCGGCCTGACCCTCCCCTGACGGTGCGGCGCGGTATCATGGCGCCTCCCATGCCGACCACCCGAACCGACGCTGCCCGCCGGCGGCGCGCCGGCGGAGGGCGGGCCTTCACTCTGCTGCTGGCCCCCCTGCTGCTGCTGGGCGCATGCGCATCGCCGAGCCCGGTGCGGAGCCCCAGTTCATCTCCGTCCACCCCGACCCCAACGCCCCAGCCGACGCCCGTGCCCACGCCACTTTTCAGCAACACGCCCGACCCCGGACTGGTGGCCCTGATCCCGACCGAGGTGGCCGGCGTCGCGGTCCAGATCCCGCCGATCACCACGTTCTCCCTCACTCCCGGCGACATCGGCCAGGTCTACGGCGAGATCGGAGCCCGTTTCCGGACGCTGCAGGTGGCCTACATCTCGAAGCCCCGCCTCTCGCTCTTTGCGATGCGCATGAATCCGCCGTTCGCCACCACGGCGGGCCTGGAGCCGTACCTCGCCGAGGCCGGGCGCTACGTCGGCATCGCCGGGCTGCACCGCGAGCCCTGGAAGCTGGGGCCTCTCGCGAATCACGTGGTCTGGTGGCGGCCCGAGGACAACGCCACCCTGCCGGGCACGCGGGTCTACACCTGGGCGGTGGACGGCCTCGTCTTCCTGATGATCGGGGTCGATGAGGCCCAGAACCTCGCGATGCTGGCCGGACTCCCCGGCGCGCCGCAATCGACGCCATCGCCGACGCCATCGCCGACGCCGACGCCGACGTCATCGCACAGCGGCAGCCCGACCCTCGAGCCATCCGCCTCGGCCGGCTGAGCGGGAGGCAGCGCACCGCCGGTCTATCATCGCTCGCGTGCTGACCGAACCTGGGGACGACCCGACCAGCGACTCGGGGGAGTGGGACGGCGACGCCCGCGGGGACCGCCTGTCGCGCAAGCGCGACCGCCTGGCGCGGCTGCTCAACGTGGCCTCGATCCTGTATGCCAGCGGCAGCGGCGAATCCGGCGTCCCCGCCTCCGAGATCGCACGGCTGACCGGGATGACCACCCGCACCGTGTACCGCGACATCCGAGCGCTGGAAGAGGAGCTGGCCATGCCGATCTTCCAGGCTGGCAAGGGGCGCTACGGGATCGAGAAGAAGTACTTCCTCCCGCCGCTGCACCTCTCCGTACCGGAGGCGGTCGTCTTCTTCCTGGCGTCGCGCCTGATCGCGCGCTGGTCCGACGCCTATGACCAGGCCGTCGTCAGCGCCTTCACCAAGCTCGCCGATCTCCTGCCGCAGCCGATCGCGCGCCACGTGGCGGCGGCGATGCTGACCGTCGGACGGGCCGAGCCAAATGACCAGTTCGTGCGCAACTTCGCCCACGTCGCCCAGGCCTGGGCCGAAGGGCGAGTGGTCGAGTTCGAGTACGAGCCGGCCGACGGCGAGCGCCGGCGCGCCCGGGTGCAGCCCTACTTCCTCGAGCCCGATGCGGCGGGGCGCAGCGTGTACCTCATCGGCTTTGACGAGGCGGTCTCGGCGATGCGCACCTACAAGGTGGAGCGCATCCGCAGCTCCACCCTTACCGCCGATCGCTACGAGATCCCCGACGGGTTCGACCCCGACCGATGGCTGGCGCACTCCTGGGGCATCTGGTCGTCCGATACGACAGCGACCGCCAACGTGCGCCTGCGCTTCGACATCTCCGTCGCGCAGCGCGTCCGGGAGGCGGTCTGGCACCGCTCGCAGAAGCTCGCCGAGCTGCCCGATGGGAGGGTCGAGCTGACCGTCACCGTGGCTGGGATCGTGGAGATCCGGCCCTGGATCCTGTCGTGGGGCGACGCGGTCGAGGTGCTGGCACCCCCGGAGCTGCGCGAGTCGGTGGCCCGGGCGGTGCGGGGCGCCGCGGCGCGCTACCCGGCGTGACCGAGCCCGCGATCGAGTCCGAACTGAAGCTCCTCGCCGACGGCGAGGCACCACTCGATGAGCTGGCGCTGCGCGAAACGCTGGGTCCGGCGCAGCTGGGGCCAGCCCTCACGGTCACCGAGCTGGATCGCTACCTGGATACCGCCGACCTGCGCCTCGCGGGCTCGGGCTGGGCATGCCGCCTGCGCACCCGGGACGGCGCCGC
>JBGQCU010000012.1:0-29613 GCA_041495495.1 Candidatus Limnocylindria bacterium | reverse complement strand
GACGGGCATGACGCTCGCGGTCGAGACGCTGATCGGTCATCCGTCGATGGGCGGTGGCTTCTTCGAGGAGAACGGGGTGGTGACCGCGACCGGCTTCGACGTGCTGACCACCGCACGGCGCAGATGGTGGTGAGCGACGAGGTTGCCGTCCTGGCGGTGCTCGACCGGTTTCGCGCCGGGTGGGAGGCGCGCGACGCCAACATGGTCCTCGCCTGCTTCGCGCGAGATCCGGAGATCACGGTCATCGGCACCGACGAGGGCGAGTACTGGCGCGGCTTCGATGCGCTGGTCGGGCCGTTCGACTCCATGTTCGCGGCGTTCAGCGATCTCGAATACCGATGGGCGAATCCACCTCACACCGTCGTGCACGCCGACCTTGCGTGGGTGGACGCCGTGCTGGACACGCAGATGACGGCCGGCGAGCAGAAGGTCGCTGTTCGGATGCGATCCACCTGGGTCCTGCGACGCGGGGCAGACTGGGAGGTCGTCCAGGCTCATTTCTCGGTTGCTCCCGCAGCCCCGGTTGCGGCTTACTGAGGTCCGATGTTTTCGCGAACGCGGGCGGGCGAGACCCGTATCTTTTTCTGCGCCGATATCCACGGTTCGGAGCGTTGCTTCCGGAAGTGGCTGAATGCCGCGCGCAGCTACCGCTGCGACGCGCTCATCTTTGGCGGCGACCTGGCCGGCAAGATTCTCCAACCGATTGTGGCGGTTGGCCCCGGCCGCCACGAGACGGAGATGTACGGCCAGCGACTGGTGGCCGATTCACCGTCGGAGCTGCAGGCGATCACGGACCGGATCCGCAACGCTGGCCGCTACGAGGTGATCGTCACGCCCGACGAGAAGCAGGCCCTCGACGATTCACCTGCGCTCGTCCGCGAAACGTTCGTGCGCGTCGCGCGCGCGAGTGCAACGCGCTGGCTGGAGCTGGCCGACGAGCGCCTGCGGGAGGTCGGCATCCCCGCCTTCATGATGCTCGGCAACGACGACTTCATCGAGATGCAGGACGTCTTCACAGGGTCCGAGCGCGTTACCAATCCCGAGGATCGGGTGGTGGAGCTGCCCGGCGGCTACGAGATGATCTCGCTGGGTTACTCGAACCCGACTCCCTGGAGCTCGCCCCGCGAGCTGAGCGAGCCAGACCTGGCGACGCGGTTGGAAGCGATGGCCTCGCGCCTGCAGGATCCGGGCAAGAGCATCTTCAACTTCCACGTGCCTCCGCAGGGCACGCACCTGGACCAGGCGGCTCTGCTGGATGAGACCTTCACGCCGATCGTCAGGAGCGGCCGCGTGCAGATGGGGAATGTGGGCAGCTCATCGGTTCGCAGCCTGATCGAGCACTACCAGCCGATGCTCAGTTTGCACGGGCACATCCACGAATCGCCGGGGATGTCGAAGATTGGCAAGACGATGGCCATCAATCCGGGCAGCGAGTACGTGGATGGCATCCTGAAAGGCGCGATCGTGACCCTTGATCCACGCAAGGGGGTCAAGGGCTGGCAGCTGGTGCAGGGCTGATCCGCGTCGTCGACGCGCGGACGATCAGGCCCGTCTTGACGATGACATTGAACTGCTGATCGGGGGTCGCCGGGCCGTCAAGGATGCGCTGGACGACCGCGATCGCCTGCGCGCCGAGCTCGGCGGCTCGCGGATCGATGGTCGTGAGGGGCGGGTGGGCGTTGCGGGACAGGACGGTGTCGCCCTCGCCCACGATCCCCAGCTGGTCGGGCACCGTGATACCAAGCTCCTCGGCCGCTCCCAGGACGCCGATCGCCTGGCGGTCGACGGCGGCGATGATCGCGTCGGGCCGGCCGGCCCGGGTCAGGAGGGTCACCGCTGCGTCGTAGCCGGCGCGCTCGGTAAGGTCCTCGGCTCGCGCCACCAGCGGCTCGCTGCCCGATTCCTCCATCCGCTCTCGGTAGCTGGCTTCGATGTCGGCGATGTACGAGTAGCGCTCGTGGCCGAGCGAGATCAAGGCCGGGCGGCGATAGCCCTGCGCGGCCAGATGGTCGAGCACCCGCAGGATGGCAACGCCGGAGTCGTTGTCGACCCAGTGGGTCCGCAGGCGGCCGAGGTAGCGCCCCACCGTGACCACGGGGACGTTGTACCGGCGCAGCAGCGGCAGCACGTCGTTCGTGCTGCTGGGGTCGACCAGGATCGCGGCGTCCAGCCTCTGCATGTCGAGGAGCGTTTCGAGCGGAAAGTCGCTCGACCGATGCGCGGGCAGCAACACGAACGAGTAGCCGTCGTGGGTCGCGGCCGCTGAGAGAGAGCCGAGCAGGGCCGGGAAATAGGGATTCAGGAGGAGGTGCTCGCCCTCCATCGGAAATTGGAGGCCGAGGGCCATGGTCCGGCCGGTGGCCAATCCGCGGGCAGCCACGGTGGGCCGGTAGGCGAGGCGCCGGGCGGCGTCGAGCACTGATTGCCGCGTCTTGGCCGCCACCGGCCGCTTGCCCGATAGCACGTGGGAGACGGTGGTGATGCTGACGCGCGCCTCTCGAGCGACATCGGCGATCCGCGCGGGTCGCTGATTGGACGGGCTGCGCACCATGCCTCCGATTCCCTTCGATCCAGCCTCGAGACAATAGCCGCTCCGGACGAGCCCGGAGCGTGTCGCGTCAGGCGGTTATGTCCCAGGTAATGGTGCGCTCGGGAATGAAGCGCAGCAGCGCGTGGCTGCCGAGCTGCATCGCGCGTCCGGCTTCTGTGTCCTGCTCCTCCGGGGAGAGGTATCGCTGGTGGATGCGGCGGACGGTAGCCATCACCTCATCCAGGGGGGCCTCGATAATCTCCACCCGCCCGCGCATCACCACCGCGCGCATGGCGAGGCCGCTGAGCGCCTCGTCGATGGTCAGCGCCGCATGCGGGTTGCGCTTGAGAACCCGGAAGCTGGCGAAGGTTGGGCTGGTCTCCATCCAGACATCGGCGCCGTCCCACCAGAACCACATCGGCAGGACCCGTGGCCGATCGCCGTCGCTCGTCGCCAGGCGGGCAATGAGCGGGCGCGCCAGGAAGCGATCCATCACCTCAGGGCTCATGGGCGGTCCATCGGCCGTGCTTGGATCCTTCGCCGGATGCGCCGTCACGCTCGCATCACCGGTGCCGTGTGCGGCGGTCTTCCGGACTGATTGCGCCCTCGTTTCCGGCCAACTCAGGCCTCCTCTTCGACCTGTGTGCCGCTGAGCACCCAGAATTCGCGGAACGGCGCGGTGATGTGCCACGTGGTCTCCGTCCCCGCTGGCAGGGAGGCGACGCCGCCGGCCTCCAGGTTGAGCGTTTCTCCGCCTGCGATCTCGATCCTGACCGCGCCCTCCAGGACCATGAAGGTCTCCCGCTGCGGAGGCGTCCAGGCGACCGGTGGCGGAGCGGTGTCGTAGCGGGTGAAGCCGGCCCAGAGGCCAGGCACCTCGCACAGGATGTGCATGAGGCCGCCGACATCCGGATCGGGCTCCCAGTCGCCCGTCGAGAGGCTGGTGACGAACAGGCCGGGTTGCGGTTGCATCGGGTCCCCCGCGAGGGTTTCTCGGGTGGGCACGAGAGCCTGGGGAGAGGATAGCAGGGGTGTCGAGCGTAGAATCGGTCTGAATCCTGTAGGTGGCAGACCCGAGATGGGTCCAAGGAGTGACCAATGGCCGACCAGTCTGATACCAGGGACGACCCGATCGCCTGGCGCGGCGTAGCCCAGGACACGGCCGTTCGCTCATCCGATGGCGAGGCGGTAGGGACCCTGTCAGATCTCCTTGGCTCGGATCGAGAAGACATCTTTCACGGCATCGTGGTCCACCTCGGACGTCTGGGTCACCGTGTCTTCGTCTCCGCCGACCAGGTCCGCCTGATGACCCGCTCGCACATCGACGTGTCGCTGACGTCAGCCGAGATTCACGCGCTTCCCAAGCACGACGACGAACGGCAATACGACGTCGGCATCGTTGGATTCTTCCGCAAGCATCCTGGGTGGATCCGCGAAAAGGACCGCTAGCGAACAGCAGGCGGTGTTGACTCAGGACGGTGGTAGCCAAACCTCATCGCCGCGGCGGACCCGGCCGCCTCGCTCGACCGTGGCGTAGACGCCCACGTGCACGCTGTTGTGTCGCGCCGCGGCCCGCAGGATGCCGGGGTCCTTCGGCAGATCGTCCTGTGCGAGGGTGGTCATGACGCAGCGCTGGCACGGCTTGGTGATCCGCAGACGGACCTCGTGGCCGATCGCCAGGGATTGCCCGACCCATGCATTCTCGATGAAGCCGGTTTGGCCGCCGGTCGGAGTGACGACCACGTTCGGTCGGAAGCGGCGGACCTCGAAGCGGCCCTCCGGGTAGAGCTGGCTGAGCCGGTCCAGCGTGACGGTCGTCAGCAGGTGGACGATGGCCGCGTCGAAGAACGTGCCGGGCGCCATCGCCTCCTCGGTCAGCGCGTCGCGGTGATCGAGGCCTTCGAGGTCGGGCCAGTACTCCTCGAGGCTCGGCGCCTCTGGCGCGGAGCGGTCGAGAGTGACGTCACGGCCGAGGTCGGCCGAGAGGACCCGGTCAACATCGGGGTCGTCGCTCCGGATGATCCGACCGTCGGGCAGCGTGATCCGCACCGCTGGCAGGCCGTCGGTGCCGGCTGGTGGCTCGACGTACGTCGCTCGATGAGCGAGCAGCGTCGGCCACTTGCGCGGAAACTTCGCGCTCGCGACCTTGCCGGTCTCGCGATCGACGATGGCGTACCGCCGGTCGCCCAGTAGGCCACGGTCGGTCACCTCGCCCGCGTTGAGCTGCTCACCCATCATCGATTTCACGGGATAGCGCCACAGCGCAACCACGGTCGCGACCGCGTCAGCAGGCATGTCGGCACGATAGCCGGTCATGACCGGATGGCCAGCTCCAGCGTGACGGTGTCGCCCAGGACGAGTTCTTCGGCCTTGCGGATGGCGTCCTTGATGGGCACGACATAGCCTCCCTCCTTGGGAAACAGCGAGGTCTCAAACTCGCTTCCCCCGATCCGGACCCTGACCGGGATCACGCCCCAGCCATAGCTCACGAAGGGCGACGCGGCGCGCAGCCCGACGCACGCCTCCTCCGGCACCCTGATGAAGTGAAACGGCGCAGGGCCTCTCCAGAAGTAGAGCTCGCCCGTGAACGCCATCTCCAGGGTCTCAGGATCCATCGCCACCAACGTAGGTTAGGGTGCAGCCGGCCACAAGGGCTCAGGCACGGTGACGAAGAGGATGCCCAAGGGCGAGCGTCGCCAGTTACGCCCCGACGACCGGATCGACGTACGCGGCGTATCTGACGACCGTTCGGAAGCCGAGACGCTCGTAGATCGGGCGCCCCATCGCGCTCGCCTGAAGCGCCGAAACGTCGCAGCCGGCGAGCACACCGTCGCCGACCACGCGCGCCGTCATCGCCGCCCCGTACCCGCGCTGACGCGCCGACTGGATCGTGGCGATGCTGTAGACCCCAACGGTTCGGCCGGTCCGCCAGCCCAGCCCGGAGACGACAGGGTCACCGTCCGCGTAGCCCACGTAGACGACGCACTCCGGCCGGTCGAGGAGGCTCACGCACGCGGTTCCCAGGGCGACCGCCGGATCTGAGCCAAACCCCGCCGTCACGGCCCGGCGGTGGGCGTCGATGCCGGCGGCGTCGGTCACCC
Source organism: Candidatus Limnocylindria bacterium (assembly GCA_041495495.1). Classification (GTDB taxonomy): domain Bacteria; phylum Chloroflexota; class Limnocylindria; order QHBO01; family QHBO01; genus CF-167. The sequence continues at coordinate 23,982 of JBGQCU010000012.1, read as the reverse complement.
GGCGGATCTCGAGCTCGGGAGCCGCATGCTCCGCGATTGCATCGCGGTCGACCGGGAACGCGACCATGCCGGGGGTCACGGCCTCCTGCCCCGCGGCGGCCAGTCCTGCCTGGATCAAGGTCGGGATGAAACGATCATCGATGCCTTCGCGTAGCCGAACGACGAAGTGGTCGCCCCGCTCGCGCGCTTCGGCCACGGCGGCGAGGACGCCGGCCGGTGTCGCCTCCTCACGTTCGATCAAGATCTGGTTGAACCAATCCATCGGCAGGCCGGTCAGGAGCGTCACCACCGCGCCTGCGCGAGTCACCTTGGCTCGACTGGTGCAGCTCGCGACGCCGGTCAGGTACGCGATCCAGTTCTCGTGCTCCAGGGCGATGAGCTCCTCATCGGTCATCGCCGCACCGGCACTGCTAGACCAGCTCCATGTGCTCCACCCATTGGGAGCGCCAGGCGGGCGCCTCAAAGGGGTTCGCGAAGTAGTCGGTCTGCCTGGCAACCAGACCGTTGCGGAACTCGACGATGCTGGTCGTGTAGACCGTGTCAGGGCCGTAATGGCCGACCGCTTCGACCACGAACAGGTCTCCGTCACCGCTGATGCGGCGCACCTCGTAGGCCGGCGACCCGCCAGGGTAGTTCTTGTAGACCATGGTGCACGCCTGCTTGCCCACCATCCGCTCGCCCGACTGCGGCCACTCGACCACCGCGTCGTCGGCCATGGCGGTGGCGGCCTCATCGATCCGCCCGGCGTACAGGGCGGCCAGCATGCGCTGCAGGGTCGCGCGGTTGTCATTTCCGGACATTGATCAGCCTCTTCATGTGCAACCTCCAGAAGGGAGCAATGTAGGCGCGTCGGTGGTGGGTGTCGAGATCCCTGGCTCTGGCCGCCGGTCAGGGCCGAACGCGATAGGGGCGCCGCCACTCCGGTGCGGCGAACGGTTGGCCGAAGTAGCCGGTCATGGATGCAACCTTCCCGTCGCGCAGCTCGAAGATCCAGACGTCGTTCCAGACCGTCCCGTCGGCGGAGCGCTCGTCGACCTCAACCACGGCCAGGTCGCCATCGCGGCGTACCGTTCGAACGGTGAAGGTCGGCGGGTTCGGGAAGGCCTCGTGGAAGGCCCGCTGTCGGTCGCGGCCCTCGATCCGCTCGCCGGACTGCGGATAGACCTCGACGACGTCATCGGTCACATAGGTGGCAAAGTCGGCGAAGCGCCGCTGGTTGAAGGCCTCGAACGCGGCGCCGATGGCGGCCACGAAATCGGGATCAGTCATTCGTCCTCCTCAGTGTTGAACCGCCTGGCGCCCCGCGTCTTCCACCGGCACCAGTGCCGAAGGTCAAAGATTCCTGCGCTTGACGCTCGAGCCCGGGGGAATGCGATCTGCGCTCGCTGTCGATGCCGACCTTAGGGCGACGGGGCTCCCGGCCATAGGGGCTCCGGAACAGTAAACCCCAGGTCACCGTCCCAGTGGTTGCGTGCCGCGACCTCGTGCACTGGCTTGCGCGGAGCGACCCCCCATCTGCCGGTTGGGTAGCCCATCGGGACCACCCCGTGCATGTACCAGCCCTCGTCCTTCGGCACGCCCAGGATCTCCATCACCTCGTCCGCAACGAAGGTCTGCATCACGCCGGTCAGGGTCGAGCCGATGCCCTCGGCACGAGCTGCCAGCATGGCGCTCCAGATCGCCGGGTAGATGCCGCTGCCGTCGCGGTTCCTTCCGAAGCCGATGAGGAGCAGGGGAGCCTCGGCAAAGTGACGCGCCAGGTGATCGCCCGAGCGCGCCGCGCGACCTACCGGGCCGTCCATCTTCAGCATGGCGGCGCGGTCTGCACCGAAGGCCTCGAACATCTGCCCCCAGGCCCGATCGTAGAGCGGAGCCAGCAAGGCCTTGATCTCCGGGTCATCGACCAGGATGAACCGCCACCCCTCGCCGATGTGCGGGGCGCGAATGGCGGCGTCCAGGATCCGAGCCTGCGCGTCAATGGGGATCGGGTCCGGCTTCATGCGCCGCATGGCCCGGGTGGTGTACAGCGCCTCGTAGATATCCAAGATCTCCTCCTGATCCCGTTGCGGCGGGCGGTATCGGTCTGGCGCTTACGCCGTAAGGTAGTATCCAGACCGTACGCTTACGGCGTAAGATTGTCAACACCGATGTCGACACAGACCGATCAGGCCGCGCCCGAATCCCGGATCCCATTGAGCCGGGACCGGGTGCTGCGCGCGGGCGTGGAGCTCGCCGATGAGGGCGGCCTCGAGTCGTTGAGCATGCGCAGGCTGGCGCAGCAGCTCGGGGTGGAGGCCATGTCGCTCTACCACCACGTGCGGAACAAGCAGGACCTGCTGGGCGGGATGCTCGACTTCGTGTACTCGGAGATCCAGGCGCCCTCGAGCGAAGGAGACTGGCGGGCGGCCATGCGTTGCACCGCGATCTCCTTCCATGACGTCCTGCTGCGCCATCAGTGGGCGTGCAGCCTCTTCATGTCGCCGATGGGCCCCAGCCCGGCACGCCTGCGCTACATGGACGCCGTCCTGGGCCGGCTGCGCAGCGCCGGGTTCTCGGCTGACATGACGCATCATGCGTATCACGCCCTGGACAGCCACATCGTCGGGTTCACGCTGTGGCTGCTGCCGTTCCTGGCGTTTGCGAAGCAGCAGCCGGACTACGCCGAACGATTCCTGCAGGAGCTCCCGACCGACGAGCTGCCGCACCTCACCGAGCACGTCCACGTCCACATGGAGCCGGAACGGCCGGGGGACGTTGGCGAGTTCGAGTTCGGGCTCGACCTGATCCTGGAGGGCCTGGAGAGGATGCGAGACGCAGGGTCGAACTAGCCCCGCACCCTATGCACCAGTGCCCGCGACCTGGGATCCATTGCTGCTGCGGAACCTCCTGGCAAAGGCTCGGTACTGGCGTGCGCCCTCGATCAGGAGCACCGCCGACAGCGCCACCCCCTCGACGGCCAGCGTCGGGCCCAGTGCGGCGTGCCACAACAGTGCCACGGCCGCGGGAAGGGCCACCATGATCAGGGCCGGCACAGCGGTGGCTGCGATGCTGGTCTGGGTGCGGCCGGTGATCCGGCGCAGCGCGGCCATCGGCTTTTCCGGCGTCTCGGCATCGGTGAGGGTCCTTCCGCCGCTCGAGATGACGGTCAGCCCCAGCAGCGTTGCGAATGCCGTTGCCACGGCATAGGCACCGGCAAGGGCCGGATCTCCGAGGAGCACGAGGAGCAGGCCGACCCCGACCGCAGACGCGCAAAAGGCCGCACCGAGCGTCCACCAGCGCCAGTCCCAGAGCGATCTGATCATGATCCCCTGGAAGTACGTGTCCTGGTCGGCGGCGGCCAGGTAGCTCCAGGCGGAGGCGAACGGGGCCCAGGCAACCACCGCTGCCACCAGCACCACGATCACTCCGGCAAGGCTCCGAATCCAGTCGGGCGGCACCTCGAAGGACGAGCCGATGAGTGGCAGGTGCAGATCCCTGACAAAGGCCATCACCCCGGCGCTGAAGCCCGGCGTCCACCAGGCCTGCAGCGACCCGGCCACGGCCGCGCCCGCCAGGACCACCCGCATGGCCATCAGCAGCAGCACGCGGGCGTGCCGTCGCATGACCGAGACCAGGAGCACCGGATCGGTGAGGTCGGACGCGTACTGGCGGGGTCCACCCAGCTGGAAGAGGCGCGTGGCGAGCACCGCCAGGAACTCGGTGCCGTTCTTCCAGTACACGACATGATCGAGGATGCTCGAGGCGAGGTTCCGAATCTTGTAGGTGCTGATCGGTCTTCGGTCCAGCTCGAGCGGACCCCCCGGAACCGGGTCGGCCGACGCCCACAGGTCCAGCCATTCGAGCTCTGGCGCGGCCACGTGCACCTGGTCCCAGTCAGCCTCGATCTTGGCACCGGACTGCCGCCAGGCCGGCATCGCCCTCGTCACCAGGAGCGCCTCAGCGGCGATCGCCAGGGCGACCGTGATCAGCATCAGGATGCCCGGACCCACGACGAAGAACTCGGCCACGGCGACGACTGCGAACCCTGCGCCCAGGCTCGCAACGATGCCGTGCTGGGTGAGCGACATCTCCGCGATCAGGTGCATGAAGGTGAGCTTGCGGACGGCCTGGCCGTAGGTCAGGAACAGCTTGAGATGCCCCGCCACGGCGGAATCGGTCGAGGCGTTGTCGGTCAGCTCGTGCTTGATGGCATGCCATGCCACGGCAGTGCCCTGCGAGTGGGCGACGACGGCGACCGCGCGTGATTCCCTGCACAGATCCTCCAGGTCGGAGCGGACCTGGCTCGACATGGCTCCGAACCGGATCGGGCTTCGGGTCAGGACATAGGCGTCACCCACGCCGTTGGCGAGCGTGAGCTGGGCAGATCGTGCGAAGTCGCCAAGGAATGGGATGTTGGTGAAGGCGAGGATGACGAGCGCCAGGGCCAGCACCGTGACAGCCAGCCCAACGAAGGCCGCCAGCAGGAACATGGCGCCTGCGACGACCCACACGATCGGCAGCAGCGCAAAGCGCAGCAGGGTCGGGACTTCGACGGCGGTCTCCATGCGCTGGAGGATGCCCCTCACCTGGGCGGCAAAGGCCCACGGCCCGATGAACACGCCCCAACCCGCGAGCTCGGTGAACGTTGCCGGCCGAAAGACGTCGGCCCAGAAGGACTCCGCCACGACCCAGTTTGCCGGCGGCCCGCTGTCGGCTGGGGGCTTGATGCGAATCAGGGCATGGGCTCCGGCGATGTCGTCCCGGGACGCCTGGCGCGACACCACGTCCATCAGGTTCAGGTCGACGCCCGCGGCTGACCCCGTAGCCTCGGCACGCCGCGCGAGCCACTCCAGGAGAAGGTCGCCAGCCTCCGTGAGTGTGTCCCCTCGCTGCTGCTCCCCGACGCCGTGAACGAGGAGAACGCCGAGGTCGTAGGGCAGCTTCTTGCGAAGCCCTCGACTCTGGGCGGTCTCGCGGATCGCCGGGCCCAGCTCAGATGGCATCGGCTTATCTGCGACGCAGGATGTCGAGGTTGTCGCCGTAGGAGAGGACGTCGTTGGCGAGCTCTGTCATCGGTCCCCCGCGAGGATTGGCTCAGGTGGGCGCCGGAGCCTGGGGAGAGGGTAGCAGCGCGGGCAAGCGATGAGGCATTGAGCCGAAGGGCTGACTAGGCGCGCAGCCCGGTGAGAAGGACCTCGACCACCTGTTTCGCGTCCACGCGCGTGGGTGGCGTTCCGGTGACCAGCAGGTGGTTGATGAGACCGCCAATCAAGAGGTCCACCACCAGGTCGGCATCGAGGTCTGATCGCATGCCGGCCTGGCCTGCCAGGGCCCGATACTCGTCGACGATGAGCCCTCGGTTCGGAGCGAGCATCGCGTAGGTGATGGCCCCCGGCCCGCCGCGAGGGCGGAGGAGCCCCTCGATCAGCCTGGGGAAGACCGCCCGAAACGGCTTCGATGACAGGATCGCCCTCGTCTGTTCGGCAGCGCGGTAGAGGTCCTGCTCGAGGTCTCCGCTGACCGCGATCGGTTCCCGGCCGATGGCGGCTCGGATGGTCGCAGTGAGGAGCGCGTCCCGCCCGGGGTAGCGCAGGTAGATCGACGCCCGTGCCACACCGGAGCGCCGCGCGACGGCGTTGATGGTGGTGCCGTCCACACCGACTTCAACCAGCAGCTCCGTTGCCGCGCGGAGAATCGCGCCGTCAATCGTGCTGCTCCGTGGTCGTCCGGCGGCCGGAGAACCGGCGCGCGCGCCCGCCGACGATGATCCCCTTGTCACGGGCGCGATTCTACCACCCTTATATACTAGACAGATAGTATAGTAATATGCGATGATCTTCCTGGGCCCGCGGTCGGGCGGGGGAGCTCACCCATGAAATCGCCGAGGATCGAATGCACAGAGGACCCACATGCCCATCGTGACGCGGGTGCGCCGCGTCCAGGCGCCCGATGGCGGGCACGAGCACCTGGCCGGCGTATGCACTGCCGAGGGCGTCTATTTCTCGCGATATGACGTCGCGAACGCGATCGAGGCGGGTGAGGAGTGGTGGTCCGAGCGCGACGGCGCGCGGGCGAAGATTCACAAGGCGTCCTCCTGCCCGTTTCCGGGGTGCGCCACAACGTACCTGACGACCGCGCCGGATCACACCCCCGTCACGGACCTCGAGCAGCTGCCCGCCTGCTAGGCCGGGGAGCTGGGAAGCTCCTGCTCGATCTCAAACGTGATCCGGCCGGGACCGCGGAGATAGGCCGCTCGGACGCCCCAGGCACGATCCTCAGGCGCCTCCAGCGTTTCGGCTCCCCGCTCAGAGGCCAGCCGATAGTCCTCATCGCAGGTATCGCTGGCGAACCCGATTGTCGCCTCGCCGTCATCGTCAGCCGCATCCAGGATGAGCGACAAGCCATGCAGCGAAAGCACAGCCATCGCGCCATTTTCGAAGGTTGGGCTGGCATCCCATACCCTCTTCAGCCAATCGAGCGCGCCTGGGAGGTCGCGGACCGGGAGGTGGAGATGGTGATACCTCATGCTGGCTCCTCTGGCGTCGTGTGATGGGTGGCAGAGGTCCCGGGCCGGAGCGCCTTGCGCACCACCGGCCGCGTTGACCTCCGCCGGGCTACTTCCCGGAACCCGGCGCGGTCGTACATGGACTTCGCGCCGAAGAACATCGAATCGGGGTGGCTCTGTTCGTCCGTGTCCACCGGGTAGGCCTCCATGAGGTGGGCGCCGCGCGACCGTGCGTAGTCCACGGCTGCCCGCAGCATTCGCTCTGACAGGCCCCGGCCCCGGGCCCTGCGGTCGACGAAGAAGCACACGATGGACCACACCGGTCGGTCGTCCACGGGCTTCATGACAATGGACCGGCGCAGCTTCGCGTAGTCCTCTCGGGGCCCGAGCGAGACCCATGCGACCGGGACGCCGTTCTCGTAGCCGATGAGACCCGGCATGGTGCCCTGGTCCACCAGGGCCTTCATCGCCTGCCTGTTCTCAAGGCCCGCGCCGGTGTCCCCGGCCTTCCGGTAGAACATGCAGAAACAGGTTCGGACGATGGGCCGATCGAACAGCTCGAGCAGGTCGGGCCACCGCTCCCTCGTGACGGGGAGCGCCTCGAACGCGATTCGGGCCATCTAACGCTCGGACCGGGAAAGGTGCTGCCGCTGGTAGTGCCGTCGACTCTTCGAGGCGTTGCCGCAGGTGGCCATGTCGCACCAGCGACGCTTCCCACCCCTCGAGGTGTCGATGAAGAGCCAACCGCAGGCCGATCCTGGGCAGACGCGCGTCCGATCCATGGGCAGCGAGCCAAGCAGGTCCATGGCGCGCAGCGCCAGTTCGTGCCGCAGATATTCCAGTCCCGAGCGCTCGACGCTGAGCTCCGGGTGGACGTGGCCATGCGTCGAGCCGAGGTATGCATGCTCTGCTGCCTCCTGCCACGCCCGTTCCAGCTGCCTCAATTGGTCAGAGGGCGCCTCTCGGGCCTCAATGGCAGCCACGATGATCTCGAGCAGCGACTCGCGCAGCTCTCGGAGCCGCGCCACGGCCTCACGCGCGCCGAGTGGGTCCTTCGCGCTCATCCGTTCAAGCGTGCGCAGGGCGCCCTCGTCGAACGACCCGCTCAGCCGGGCCCACTCCAGCAGTCGCGGATAGCCGTCCAGCCAATCAATGGGCAGCGCATTCCGGGCGGTGACCGTGTTCACGAGGTCCAGCACGACGTTGCCGCCGATGAGGTCGCGCGGCTGGAATGGGTGAGCCTGGATCTGCATAACCACTTAACCAATTATATCCGGTTGACATCGGCTCCAACCGATGACATGATCCTATCCGGTTAGGTATCACGCGTTCACCGAATTGCGGAGGCGAGCATGGAGACGTCGGTGGGGCGGCCGATTGAGCTCATCGCAGCGCCCTCGAACCTTGGCCTGCGCATCCCGGTACGCGGCCGCGAGCCGGGGACGTGGCGCGCGCCCGCGGCATTGCTGGCAGCCGGGATGGAGTCGGCTCTGAACGCCGTCGAGGTGGTCGAGCTGCCGAGACCGCCGTACACCGTCGAGGCGCAGCCGGCGACACGCATCCGCAACGGGATCACGCTGCGCGAACATGCCCTGGCGCTCGCCGATGCGGTCTGCGCCGCGCTGGCCGCCTCCCACTTCCCGGTCGTCCTCGGCGGCGACTGCAGCATCTTGCTCGGCTGCCTGCTTGGTGCGCGGCGTGGAGGACGCTGTGGGCTCCTGCACGTCGACGGACACACGGACTTCTTCCATCCGGGCAATTACGACACAGCGACTCGTCTTGGATCAGTCGCCGGCATGGATCTCGCCCTCGCAACCGGCCGTGGTGAGCTGCTGCTCACCCACTGGCCCGAGGTGGGCAGCCCGCTCGTCGCGGACGAGGACGTGATCCAGATCGGCGACCGCGAGGCGGAGGTGGATGGGCATGGCCAGCTGCCTCCGTCGATCGCGCGCCTGACCGTTCAGGAGGTGCTGCGCATCGGCATTGATCGGGCGGTCGAGCAGGCCGCCGAGAGCTTCCGTCAAACAGGACTGACGCAATCGTGGCTCCATATCGACCTCGACGTGCTGGATCGCCGGGTCATGCCGGCCGTCGACTCGCCGGGCAGCCCGGGCCTCGACTTCGACCAGCTCGGCGCGCTGATCTCCGGGCTGGTGAGGACTGCCGGGGTGGTCGGCCTCGACGTGACGATTTACGACCCGCAGCGCGATCGCCGGCACGCGTATCCGGCCGCCATCGTCGACTGCCTGGCCGCCGGGCTGGCTGCGCTGGCGGCGGGTCGGGCGTGATCACGCTGCTGGCCGACGCGCCGTCCGGCCCGCACGCGGCGGAGCTGGAGCAGTTCGGGCGCCTTGGCGGGCTGTGGAGGACCTCCATCATCGTGCACCCGGCCGACGGATCGCCACCCCGTCACGCCCGGGGCGAGTGGGAGTTCGGCTACGCGCTCGAGGGCAGGGCGGTGATCGACGTCTGGCAGGTTCCGCCACGCGATGAGCTGGAGGGCGGTCAGCGTCAGCCCAACCAGGAGATCGGCCTCTGCGTCCGGATCTGGGACCCCCGCCTGCAGCTGTGGCGCTTCACCTTCCACGGCACGGCGTCTGGCGCGGTGGTGCACATGTTCGCCCGCGAGATCGGCGCTGAGATGGTCCTGGAGCAGGCCGATGGTGGCCGGCTCATCCGCTGGATCTTCTCCGATATCGGGCCAGCATCCTTCTCGTGGCGGAGCGAGGTTTCAGCCGATGGGGGTGGCACGTGGCGACTCGAGCAAGAGCTGACGGCTTCTCGGCAGAAAGGGGCGGCATGGCCGACCACGCAATGATCCGTGCGCTCAAGGCCGATGGTCCCCATCCGTCCCTCGGCGAGCAGGCCCGGGCATTCGACCGGTTCGTCGGAACCTGGAACGCCGACTTCACGCACTTCGCGCCGGATGGCGCGGTGTTCGAGCGCTATCCGGGCAAGGTGCTGTTCGGCTGGATCCTCGACGGACGAGCGATGCAGGACGTCTGGATCAGCGGTCCCAGCGAGAGCGAGCCGGAAGGCAGCCTCGGCACCTCGATCCGCTTCTTCGACACCGCGGCCGGGTTGTGGCGCGTCGTCTGGATGCTCCCCGAGTACGGGGTGGTGGCCACCGTGGAGGGTGGGATCGTCGGGGATCGGATCGTGCTGGAGGGGGTCAATCCCGATGGCTCGCAACGCCGCTGGTCCTTCAACGACATCCGCCCCGACTCGTTCGTGTGGAGGGGCGAGCGGTCGGATGATCGAGGGTCGACCTGGCGCCTCGTGGCCGAATACCAGATGTCTCGCGCCGCAGCTCACTGAGGACCCCATGGCTCCACGAATTCGGGCGGAGGACATCAGGCGACTCCATTTCGGGTTCATCGTCTCGCCCGCCGGTTCACCGGACGCGGGACAGCCGATACCGGTGTGCGGCTACGTGGTGCAGCACCCGGGCGGGACGCTCCTGTTCGACACCGGCATCTCACCGTTCGACGACGAGACGCGCGAGCGGTATCAGCCTCGAGTCCGCTCACCGGAAGAGGCGCTGACAGCGATTGGGCTCAAGCTGGCCGACATTGACCTTATCGCCAACTGCCACATGCATGCCGATCACGCCGGGGGCAACCACCGGTTCCCGGGCGTGCCGGTCCTCGTCCAGCGGGCGGAGCTGGATGCTGCTCGAGGGCCGGACTACACCTTTCCGGTGTATGCGTACGACTACCCCGGAGCCCGGTTGGAGATCGTTGAGGGTGAAGTGCAGGTGGCCCCTGGACTGCGCCTGATCCCGACCATCGGCCATTCGCCCGGCCACCAGTCGCTCCTGGTGGAAACCGACCTGGGTCCGCTCCTGCTCGCCGGACAGGCGGTTGACACCGCTGCGCAGTTCAGCTCCGCGGCGTTCGCCGAGCGGCTCGCCGCGGGAGGCCTGGATCGAGTCGGGACGTTCCCGGAGTGGATGCCCCGGTTCGGCAGCCTGAAGGTCGAGCGTGCCCTGTTTGCGCACGACCTGCTTGTCTACGAACGCGACGACGCGGACCTGGGCCAGCCGCAGCTGGCATAGGTTGCCAATATCGAGCCGTCGACGGCTGCTGGTCGACAGCGCGGGCCTCGCCGTCGGCGTCGGCGCGTTTGGCTTCATCTACGGGCTGTCGGCCCATTCCGTGGGCCTGTCGCCGATCGAGGCAGCGGCCATGAGCAGCCTCGTGTTCGCGGGCGCCTCGCAGTTCGCAGCGCTGGGCTACATGGCTGGCGGCCTCGGCCTGGGGAGCATCGTCATCCTGACTGCGCTTCTCAACGCAAGGCACATCGTCTACTCCGCCACGCTGGCGCCGTGGCTGGCGGACCGGCAGCCATGGAAACGCGCCCTGATGGCCCACTTCCTCACCGATGAGGCCTTTGCGCTGTCGCTCGCCCATTTCCGCAGACTTGGGCGTGCGGACGAGCCGGGGTATTGGTGGGCCGCCGTCGGCGCGATCTTTCTGCCCTGGAACCTGGCAACGATCGCGGGAGCGCTCGCCGGAGGGGCCATTCCCGACCCTTCGCGAGTTGGCCTCGACGTCCTGTTCCCCGCCGCCATGGCGGGGATCGCGGTAACGCTCGTCGTCGACTGGCGGACGCTGGGGGCGCTGCTCATCGGCGCGCCGAGCGCCGTCGCGATCTCCCTGATCTGGGACCCGGCCATCGGCGTGATTGCCGGGGCCCTGGTCGGGGCGCTTGCGGCGTTCGGCCTCGCAGCGGCACGGCCTCGCGCCTCAGGGGTGCGCTGACATGACCGAGACCGCGACCCCGACACTGGCCATCGTCGTGGCGATGGCAGCGGTCACCTATCTGCTCCGCGTGGGCCCGCTGCTGGGGACGCACGCCGAGCGGATTCCACGCGTCGCGATCGAGTATCTGCGCCTGGTTGCGCCCGCCATCCTGGCCGCGCTCGCGGCGGTCAACGTCGCCGTGCTGGTCCGTACCGAGTCGACCGGCGCCCGCATCCCGTCCTTCCAGATCGGCATCGAGTGGTTGGCGGTGCTGCTATGTGTGGCGGTCGTCGCCGTCCGTCGGAGCCTCATCCTCGGCCTGGTCGCCGCGGTTCTGGTCGCTGCGCTGGGACGCCTGGCTGGAGGAACGCCAGGCCTGTGATGGATCGCCCCACCATGCAGCCGGATCCTGCCGGTAGAACTCCCGCAGCTGCGCGTAGAGCTCCGAATGCTCGTCCCGCAGCTTGATCGGCTTCTCGAAGAAGGTTTCCGTTGCAACCGCAAAGAACTCGGCCGGGCTTTGTGTGCCGTAGGCGTCCATGAGGGTGCGCTGGTGGCGGTCGACCGCGTCCTGGAGCTGCTCGTACTCGTGGCCCAGCACCCGCGCCCATGCGGCGTACATGCTGTGGTGCGCGAGCGCCGGCGCACCATTCGCGTCCCGGTCCTCCATGTCGAGCTGGTGGGCGAACTCGTGGAAGACGACGTTGTGCCCGTCGTCGTCGCCGGCTGCCCCGCGTCGCACGTCGTCCCAGGAGAGAACGACCGTTTCCGCGTTCCACGCCTCACCGAGACGCACCTGGTGGCCCTCGGTCACCATCCCGTCCGCGGAATGCTCCCGGATGGGGACTCGGTAAGCCGCGGGGTAGACCAGGATGGTCGAGAGCGCGGGATAGTCGTCCTCACCCCGATGCAGGAGCAGGAGGCAGGCCTGGGCGGCGACGGTCACGCCGATCTCGTCGGTCATCTCGAGCCCACCCGCGCCTTCGAAGCGCTTTTCCGCCAGGAAGATCTGCATCCGCCTGCGCAGCTCGATCCGGTCGCTCTCGGGCAGCCGCGCATCGAGCGGGAAGTTGCGGGCCAGAATCTGGTCCAAGGGCGCGGGAAACGGCCGCGAGGTGGCGCGGTTGCGGCGCGCGGTGCGGAACGGGTGCATCCAGCTCAACGATGTCTCCTGCAGCGATGCCGCCGGGCCTCTGACGACCAGGGGGCGAGGGTAGCAGGCGGCGATGATTCATCGGCTCAGGCAGCGACGGAGGATGTCGAGGCTAGGCATTCGGACCCCCGCTGAGCGAGAGGACGAGCACGACGACCACCACAAGCGCGACGAGGAGCCACTCACGCCACGTCGTCGATGCTCCGCCGTCGGCTGTGAGCGCAAGCCTGGTGGCGCCGCGCGCCACGACGATCGCAAGCCAGAAGGCGAGGAGGGCGCCGACCGGGTGAAACGCGGCCGCCAGCGGCGCATCGGCCCGGATGGCCGCCAGGATCGGCACGAAGAAGACCGTGACCGCCAGGGCGGTCGACTGCAGGATCTGCCTGCGTCCGGCGCCGGCAAGGGCCGCGGCCAGCAGGATGAACGGCGGCCACAGGTGCAGGATCCAGCCGAAGGTGGCGTGCAGGTCCTTGTAGTCGGACGACGCGAACAGCCCAAGACCGATGAAGTAGACCTGGAGAACGACCCCCACCACGAATGCCCATGCCAGGGCGGCATATGCGTACCGCGCACCGCGGACCATCTGAAGACCCTCCATGGACGATGGCTCAGGTAGGCCCCTGAGCCTTGGGAGAGGGTAGCAGCGGAGCAAGCGGTGGGCTGCCAGAGCTCGGAACGTCGAACCGACGTAGTATCGGTCCATGGCCCGAGCCCTCATCTTCGACCTGGACGGCACCTTGATCGACACCGTCTACGCCCACGTGTTCGCCTGGCAGCGGGCCCTGGCGGAGGCCGGCCTGCCGATCGAGGGCTGGCGGATCCATCGGCGCATTGGCATGAGCGGCGGCCTGGTGACGCGTGCCGTGGCCCGTGAGCTGGGCCGCCCCCTGAGCGACCCGGAGGTCCTGGAGATCCAGCGTCGACACGGCGAGCTCTTTCGCGAGCTGCTGCCGGTGCGACGTCCGCTCCCGGGAGCGGTCGCGCTGCTGGCGCACCTGCGTGAGCGTGCTGTGCCCTACGGGGTCGCCACCTCCGGTCGACGCCCGGAGATCAACGCCTCGCTGGAGGCGCTGGGGGTCGGTGAGGACGTGGTCGTGGTCGAGCGTGGCGATGTCCTGCGCGCCAAGCCGGAGCCGGACCTGTTCCTTGCCTGCCAGGAGCGCATGGGAGTGGACATTCGCGATGTGACCGTCATCGGGGACGCGGTCTGGGACCTGCTGGCGGCCCGCCGCGCGGGCATGCTGTCGGTGGGCCTGCTGACCGGCGGATACGGCGAGGAGGAGCTGGCGCGCGCAGGCGCGTTCCGCGTCTACCGCGATCCGGCCGAGCTGGATGCCTCGCTCGACGAACTGGGGATCGTGCCGTAGCCGACGAAGACGGTGGTGGCGTCTGTCGAGCGTAGAATCAGGCAAGGAGAGACCAATGGCCGACGAGACTGAGGACGCTGACCAGCCGATTGCGTGGAGAGGCGTCACGCCGGATACCGCGGTGCGCACCTCCGAGGGCGAGAGCGTGGGCACGATGTGAGACATGCTCGGCTCGGATCGGGAAGACATCTTCCACGGGATCGTGGTTCACCTGGGGCGCTTCGGCCATCACGTCTTCGTCCCGGCCGACCAGGTCAGCCTGATGACCCACTCCCACGTCGATGTGTCATTTACCTCAGACGAGATTCACGCGCTCCCGGTGCACGACGAGGAGCGCCAGTTCGACCTGGGCATGGTGGGGTTCTTCCGCAAGCATCCGGGCTGGATCCGCGGAAGGACCGCTAGGAGAACAGCCGCCGAGGCTAGATCCCCGTCTGCTCGATGGATTCCATCCCCGCATCCATCGCGTTCCGCCGCACAAGAAGGAGCCGATCTTGATGACCCCCGCCCTGCCGATGCGCGCTACCCGGGCGCGCCTCACCGTTGGCTGGCTGGCCACCCTTGCACTCGCGCTCGCCGCCTGCAGCGGCGCCAGCCCGTCCGCCAGCACCGGCAGCAGCGTCGCCGCCGAGCCGAGTGCCAGCAACGCGCCCGCCACCGGGGTGCCGACCCCCACTGAGGCACCGCTCCCGACGCCGCGCGTAGCGGGCGCTCACTGCGAGGTGACCCCGGGCGCCCATGTGAGCGAGACGGCCAATTGGAGCTTCTCGGTCAAGGCGAGGTACACGATCAAGGCCGGTCAGGCTCTGGCTTTTACCCCTGCGCTCGATGAGCCCGTAGGAACGACGGTGACCGAGGGGACGAACGGGACGGCGGCAGCAGACGCCTGCGTCGACGTGCCGGTCGCCGCCGGATCAAGCCTGGTGGTGACCTTCTACCAGCCGGGCGACTATTACCTTTTCTCTCGGGTCGCCTCACTCTTGCACACCGTCATCCACGTCGAGTAGCCGGGCGTCGCCGCGAGAAGGATCGGCCAGGAAGGCCGGCGGTCATCGGTCCATCTCCACGACCACGACCGTCCGGGAGCCGTCCTGATGCGCGACCAGGAGCGAGATTCGTATGGAGCCGGGTACTGAGTCGGAGGGAGTGCCAAGCAGATCCGCTCCTTCTGGCGGCGCCTGGAGGTCGTGATACTCGCGCAGGATCTCGAGGACCTGCCTGCCGCTGACGCCATGCAGGGGATCCCGATTGCGGAACACGAACCCCCAGACCTTCTGAATGGCACCTGTCAGGGCGACCGCCGCCAGCAGGACCTTGACCGCGTCCGATTCCAGGACCTGTCGGGCAAATCCAAAGACCTCAAAAAGGATGTCGGCTGACCCGGGAGCGGCATCGACGAAGGCCAGGCCACCATCCCCGGGTGGTGGGACCTTCGCATCGGGGCCCAGTCCCTGGGCGTCCGCGGCGGTGCGGCGGACCGCCCGATCGAGCTCGGCGATTCGCCAGCCAATCTGTGCCGCAGAGACTTATTCGGCGTGCCAGCCAAGCTGCACCGAGCTGATGCCATGCTCGCGCGAATAGTCGGCGACGCTCCGCTCGAGTGCGCCGCGCTCGTCATCGGTCATGGGCGGACCCGCAGCTGGCGCAGAACTGCGAACCATCGGCATTGCTTGCGTCGCAGGATGTGCAGGTCGCCATCGGCGAAGTGTAGGTGAGTACATGAAAACGACTCCGCGATCACTGATCGTCCTGGCGGCGACCCTGGTGGTCTACCAGAACGTCGTGACCGTGCTCACCGGCGGAGAGCTCTTCACCTCGGGCCCGGTGGCCCTGACCATCTCGGCGATTCTCATCGCGACCATGATCGCCTGGTCGCGCCGATCAGGCCTGACGCTCGCCGAGCTGGGAATCACTCGGCAAGGCGCCGCGCGCGGCGCGGTCATTGGACTGGGTATCGCAGCCGTCGTCGCCGGCGCGGCCCTGCTCGTGTTGCATATCGGGCCGTTCGTGGAGGGCCCCGTGCAATACGCACCATTCGCTGACATGTCGGTTGGCGAGGTGGTCTTGCGGGCCGTGGTATGGCTGCCGCTGGCGACCGTGCTACCCGAGGAGCTGTCCTTCCGCGGCGTCTTGCTGGCTCTCCTGCGCCGCCGCTATGCCGACGGCCGGGCAGCCGTGCTATCGGCCATTCCGTTCGCGTTGTGGCACGGCCTCATCATCCTGCACACGGTTGGTGAGACCAGGCGCGCGCCCGGGAGCCCCACGCGGCTGGCGCTGTCCTGGATCGCCTCGCCGAGATCGAGGTCCTGGCGCACGCTGGTCAGGCCTCAGGCGCTGAGGGCTTCCTGGAGCAGGCCGACAGCCTCCGCATGGCGCTTCTGCGAGACGAGCAGGTCTGCCCATTCGCGCAGGACCTCCGCGAGGCGGGGTCGCGGGCCGACCCTGCGGAGCAGTTCAGCCGCCTGGCGGAAGGTGGCCTCGGCGGCGGGGTCGCCGCCCTGCCGCTGTGAGCGGGCCAGTGTCAGCAGGGCGCTCGATTCGGCGTGGGTGTTCTCGGTGGCTCTTGCAAGGTCGAGGGCTTCGGCGACGTGCTCCCGGACGGCCCGGTGGTCGCCGGTGGCGAGGGCGATCTGCGCCTCGGTCTCGGCCACGTGGGCCAGCAGCCCTTGATCCTTGCTTCGTGTGCTCAGCTGGCGGGCCTCGGCCGCCAGGTCGGTGGCGCGCGCCACATTGCCCAGCTGAAGGTAGGTGAGCGCCAGGGTGTTGCGGAGCGAGGTTGCGTCACGCTCGGCGTCGGCGGCCTCGAAGAGGGGGAGCGCGGCGCTTCCGGTGCGCAGGGCGGCCTCGTGGTCGCCGGTCTCAGCGTAGCTGCGTGCCAGGGAGAAGAGGAAGCCGGCGCGACGGCGGTCGTCCATCTCGTCGCTCAGCGCGCGCCCCTCCTCGAGCAGCGCCAGGGCCCGCTCATGGTGGCCATCCCATGACTCGACGATGGCCAATGCGACGAGGAGGCGCAGCTTGAAGTCCGACTGGACGGCAAGCCCGGCTCGGACCTCGGCGAGGAGCTGGTGGAGGAGAGCGCGAGCCTCATCGGTGTTGTCCAACTGGTGGTGGGCGTACGCGAGCCAGTAGCCGGCATACGCGGCGTCGGCCTGCTGGCCGGCCCTGGTGAGCACCTCGTAGGCGGCCGCAGCATCCGGCAGGGCGTCGCGGGGACGGCCAAGCCGGGCGAGCGCCTCGGCGCGGCCGCCCCGGATGAGTGCCGCGTCGGTGCCGGTGGCGGTGTCGAGCAGCCCGGTGTAGCGGTCGGCAGCCGACCGCCAATCGCCGGCAGCCAGGTGCAGGTCAGCCGCGAGTCGATCCCAGCCCGGCTGCGCCTCGCGCACAAGGTCGTGCACCGCGAGACCGAGCCGAGCGGAGAGGTAGGTGAGGGCGGCCCACGACGGGCGCACCAGCCCGACCTCCAGGGCGCTGATATAAGCCGGGGTGTACCGATCGCCGGCCAGCTGGCGCTGGGTGAGCCCGGCCCGATGCCTGGCGGCACGAAGATGTGGACCCACGGTGGTGTCGACGCGCGGTCGCTTGGTGGGCGTCCGGGTCTGCGGCATGTGGGGAGTGTACCGCAGCTCGCGTCCTGTCTAGGTCATGAGTTGTCGTAGCCGATTAGGAATAGTTGATTATCGGTCGCACATGGCGTAGCCTGTGCCGACGGTCGGCGGGGCCGGCCTGGGCGGGACGTTCCGAGCGGGCATGGAAGGAGTCATTCCATGCGACTACGGCGTCTGCGGTCCTCGATCAGGCTCATCTCGGCGTTCGGTCTTGCGGGGCTGCTGTCCATCCTGGCAGCGGCCACCGCTCTTGCGGACCACGGGCCGATCTCGTGGCCATAGGAGGCGATATCGGTTCCTGAGTCCCCGTTCCTTTAGACGATCAGTGCCCGCTCGGAACGGATACCCAACAGCTCGGAGACGCGCCGGCGGCTCGACTGGCAACCGGGGGGAAGCCAGCCGGGTCGTTGGTGTCAGATACCTTGACGCCCGCCACTCACTCCGACGCTCGCTCCACGAGTCGCCTTCTTGCGCGCCACCGACCGGTGGACGCCTGTCGGCCCGCGTCGCCCGGCCCGGCGGGAGGCTGCCGGGAGCGGCACGGGTGCGCCGAGCAGGTAGCCTTGACCGAGGGAGACCCCGAGCTCGCGCAACATCGCGCACTCCGCGGGCTCCTCGATTCCCTCCGCGATGACCTTGCAGTCGACGCGCGTCGCGAAATGACTCAAGCCGGCGATCATCGCCTGGCGGGTCAGGTCGCGATCCACGTGACGCACGAGGCTGACGTCGAGCTTGAGGAACCGCGGCGCGAGCTCGACGACGTGGCGAAGGCTCGCGAAGCCCGCCCCCGCGTCGTCGACGGCAAGGCTGACCGTGGGCCCGAACCCTGCGACCGCGGCGCGGACCGCCCGATAGTCGTCGATCTCCGCGTGCTCGGTGACCTCGAGCACGAGGCGGCGGGACCGATCGGCGAGGAGCACGGCGAGCTCGGTGGAGTGGAGGATCAGGTTCGGCGAGATGTTCAGGCTGAGCCAGGCGTGCTGCGGCAGCGCATCTGCGGCCTCGAGCGCCACCCTAAGACAGGCGACCTCGAGCTCCGGACCGAGACCCACCGAGTGCGCGTCCGCGATCATCACGTCGGGCGGCGTGCCATCGGCGAAGCGGGTGAGTGCCTCGTAGCCGACGGGCTCGCCCGAGACAAGGTCGACAATCGGCTGGAAGACCGGGCTGAAATCGCGCTTCGCGAGGACACGTCCGATGCGCTCGTGAACCCGAGCGTCACGATGACCCCGTTCGAGTGGGCCGCTGAGCAGCGCACTTGCGGTCGCCGCAAACTCGCCGACGACCGGGAGGTGGTCGATCAGGTGGCTGGCGTACGCCTCGTCTCGCGTCCCGGCGGCCACGAGGCCGAGCAGGCCCTCGCCGTTGCGGATCGGAGCGTAGGCCATGGCCCGGATGCCGATCCCGGCAATCGCCTCACCGTACAGCCCGTCATCGGACCGTGGCCGCCACGCCTCGGCCCATGGACCCTGCGCAGCCCGCTCGTACAGGTATCTCGCGCGTCCGGCAGGCAACGCACGGCCGGGAGTCATCGGCAGGCCATCCGGTCCGCTCACCGCGAGCGGGACGACATGCTCCGGATCGAAGAAGTTGACGATCACCGCCACGTCGACGCCCGCCAGGCCGAGGAGCTCGTCGCAGATGGCCGCGGCCGTTTCCTCGGCGCTCCCGCGGGGCTGGAGGCGGGCCAGGGCCGCGGCCACGTTGGCACGTTCGCGGAACTCGCGGGCGAGCCCGGATTCCGCCGCACGCAGGTCCGTGACATCGCGCTGGACCGCGACGTACCCGGTGGTCTCGCCGCCAGGGCGGCGGAGCGGCGAGATGGTCGCGTCCAACTCGTAGAAGGAGCCGTCCTTGCGGCGGTTGACCAGGGTCCCGGTCCAGGTCAGGCCGCGGGTCAGACGGCGCCACAGCGCCTGGTAGAAGGCAGCCGACTGGCGGCCGCTCTGGAGCATCCGCGGGTTCGCGCCAACCGCCTCATCACGACCGTAGCCGGACACACGCTCGAAGGCCGGGTTGACGTACACGATCGTTCCCGCCAGGTCGGCGATGATGACGGAGTCCGAGGTCTGCTCGACCGCGGCCGCCAGTCGCGTCCGCTCTTCGTCCGCGGCGACTCGCTCGGTGATGTCCTGGGCGGTGCCGATAATCCGAACCGGGGCGCCGCTCGGGTCGCGGACGACCTGGGCCTCGTCGTGGATGATCCGGATGCTGCCGTCGGGTCGGACGGCGCGGTAATCGAGGACATACTGGCCATCCGCGGTGATCGCCGCCCGCTCGGAGGCCTGCACCCGGGCCCGATCGTCGGGGTGAATGAAGGCGTGGAACGCCTCGGTCGTGCCGGGAATGGTGCCAGGCTCAACCCCGTAGATCCGGTGCAGCTCTTCGGAGCGCAGGGCGGTGTCGGTCGCGAGATCCCACTCCCAGCTCCCGATGTGAGCGATCCTCTGCGCGTCGGCGAGGTTGCGCTGACTGGCGCGAAGGCTCTCTCCAAGACGCGCGCTTTCCTCCTCCGCCGCAACCCGCTCCGTGACGTCGGTGAAGAAGCCGATGTTGCACGCCACCCCGTCCACCACCGCCTGCGATGCCCGGATGTCGGCGAGCAGCACGGTGCCGTCCTTCCGCTTGCACGGCACTGACCTTGCCTCGGTGAGGCGCCCGTCCGCGATGGCGCGGAACCGGTTGAGGAGGCTCGGCAGGTCCCGTGAAGGATGGAGGTCGTCAAGCGTCAGCTGGAGAAACTCGTCCCGGGTGTAGCCGAGCAGAGCGCAGGCCGCCGAATTCACCCAGCGGTAGCGCAGCGTCTCCACCTCGGCGATGAGGATCGCTTCGGCCGTGCCCTCGAAGATTGCCGCGTAGCGGAGCTCGGACGCGATGAGCGCATCCTGCGCCCGCCGCTGATCGGTGATGTCGGCGATCGTGCCGAACATGGTGATCGGATGCCCGGAGCCGTCGAACTCCAGGGCGCCGCGCCCGTGCACCCAGCGACTCTCGCCGCTGTCTGCGCGGACGATCCGGTACTGCTTGTCGAACGGCCGGCCGCGACCCAGCACCTCGTCGCTGAAGTAGGCGACCATCGCCTCGCGATCAGCCGGGTGGACGAGCGAGACCCAGCCAGCCACCGACCGGTCGAACCCGGCGTCGATCCCGAAGATCGCGTCGAGGCCCTTCGAGCTCACCCAGCGTCCCGCGGTGAGATCGGTCGAGTACGAACCGATGCGCGCGACCGATTCCACCTCGTCGAGCAGATGGTCAGCGGGTGGGACGGTGCCGGACAGCTCCGTCACAGGGGCCGCGGTTGCAGCGGATTCCGCCAGCCCTCGCAGGCTGTTGGCAGGCTCGGTCTTGACCCTCGCCATCGCGGTCTCCCTTCCGCTCACCACACCCTGGCGATGAAGCCCACGGCCAAGCGGTGCATGGCGGCACCGGACCGATCTTCCGGCCGGAGATCCGTCGCGGCAAGAGAGCGAAACGTTCAGCGGGATCGCCGATGGTACCGGTCGGCGGGCTCGTGCGCCGGCCCGGCGTGGTCAGGACCGGGAGACGATCTAGGTCGCCTTTCTGTCTCGCCGATCCGGGTCCCGGGGGTCCGCCCACACGGCGGCGGTGAGCGCGATGATCCGGGCGTCATGGTCGCGTGACAGCTGCTCGAACGTTCGTTCGTCGCTTGCGGCGTCGCGCCGGACGACCTCGGCCTGCCAGAGCATCAGCCGCTCGTAGTCCCGCAGCAGGGCATCGGCGCCGTCGCGGATGTCGTGGAAGCCGGTCCGCTCCGCGGCCGCGCGAATGGCGCGCAGCTTCGCCAGGTACTCGGGGATGCGGGTGGTCCGGAAGTTCGTCGCGGCGGCCATCGCCAGGTCCTGGATCACGAAGCGGGCCGAAATGGCGGGATCGCCACCGGCGGCAAATCGGGCGACGGCGAACTGGAGGGTCGTTGACGCCGAGGACCATTCGCCGCCGGAGAGCCGATGCCTGTCGACCAGGGCCATCGCCGCGAGGACGTCGGCCGCCTTTGCGGCGGTGGCGTCATCTCGCAGCGCCTCCCAGGCGCGCGCGGCCATACGGCTGTCATCGCGTTCGATGGCGCCGCGCCAGACATGAAGCAGCAGTCGAAGGCGATCGGGGGCCGGGATCTGTTGCCGGGGACCGCGGAACCGATCCCTGATCCAGCTGAACATGGTGCTCATCGCTACCGGGCCGGGTGTAGCTCGCACGCCAGCTTGTGGCTCTACCCTCATAGCCTAGCGGAGCCGATGACGCCGGGACCGATCCTCCCGACATGCTGGGCGACGTATCCTGCCACGCATGGTTTCGAGTGTCATGGCGGTCGAGGCGATCGACGTCCGCAAGCGCTTCGGCAGCCTCACCGCGCTGGACGGCGTGACGCTTCGCGTTCCGGGCGGCCAGATCTATGGGCTGCTCGGCCCGAATGGCGCCGGCAAGACGACGCTCATCCGCGCGCTGATCGGCCTGCTCACCATTGACGGCGGCCAGATCACCGTGTTGGGCGGCCGGCCAGCGGACTCTGATGTGCTGGCCCGGACCGGCTACATGACCCAGGCCCCGGCCCTCTACGGAGACCTCACCGCCGAGGAGAACGTCCGCTTCTTCGCCGCCATCCACGGCGGCGGCGACGTGGATGCCGCTCTGCGCCTGGTGCACCTGGAGGATCGGCGCCGATCGGTGACGGCGACCCTCTCCGGCGGGATGCAGACGCGGCTCTCGCTGGCCTGCACCGTCGTCCACGCGCCCAGCCTGCTCCTGCTCGACGAGCCCACCGTGGGGGTCGATCCGCAGCTGCGCGTCGAGCTGTGGGGGCGCTTCCGGTCAATGGCCGCGAACGGCACAACCATCATCGTGTCGAGCCACGTCATGGACGAGGCGGAGCGCTGCGATCGGCTTGGGCTGATGCTCGGCGGACGTTTCCTGGCCGAGGGCAGCGCCGATGAGCTCCGCCGGCTGGCAGGCAGCGAGCGGCTCGAGGACGCGTTCCTGGCCCTCTCGCAGGCCGCCTCATGAGCGGGCGGCGGACGCTGGCCATCACCGGGCGCGTGCTGGCCCAGTTCCGGCACGACCACCGCACCCTGGCGCTGCTGCTCGTCGCCCCGATCGTGATCCTGGGCCTCTTCGCCCTGCTCTTCCAGACCGATGCACGGCCGGCCGTGCTCGGGGTGATCGACCAGGACAGCGGGCCGCTGGGCGCGGCGATGGTTCAGCAGCTCGACGCGTCGGACCTCGTCACCACCCACACCACCACGCTGGACCTGGCAGGCCCCGCTCTCGATGCCGGGGACCTCGACGGCTACCTGCTGCTGCCCGCCGACCTGAGCGCCACGGCGCTGGCCTCCGGGCGCATCGCGCCGGAGCTCCACCTGCGCGGGACCGATCCCGCGGCTGGGGCCGCCATCAGCCGCGCGGTCACCACGGCCGCGCTGGCCGCGGCCGCCGGGCTGGCGCCGTCCGGCGGGGGCGCGCGTCTGCCGCAGGTCGACCTGGCGCCGATCTACCTGTTCGGCGGCGCGGACCTCAAGGTGCTCGACCTGCTGGGCGGCCCGTTCATCGGCCTGATCGTCTTCTTCCTGGTCTACGTCGTGACATCGGTCTCCTTCCTGCGCGAGCGGACGCTGGGCACCCTTGAGCGCCTCATGGCGAGCCCGCTGCAGCGATCCGAGATCGTGCTCGGCTACGCGCTCGGCTTCACCCTTGTCGCCCTGGTGCAGGCGGCCGAGGTGCTCGTCTTCAGCCTCTGGATCATCGGCCTCCATAACGCCGGCAACGTGCTGCTCGTCTTCGGCATCGAGGTGCTGCTCGCCATTGCGGCCATCAACCTGGGCATCTTCCTGTCGACCTTCGCGCGCACCGAGTTCCAGGCGGTCCAGTTCATCCCGCTGGTGATCGTGCCGCAGATCCTGCTCTCCGGCGTGCTCGTGCCGGTCGCCAACGAGCCGGGCTGGCTGCAGGTCGTCTCGAACGTGCTGCCGCTCACCTACGCGGTCGATGCGCTCCGCGCCGTCATGCTTGAAGGACGGACCCTGGCCTCGGGCGATCTGCTGCTCGACCTGGGCGTGCTGGCCGGCTTCTGCGCGGTCGTCATCGTGGCGGCGGCAGCGACGCTGCGCCGCGAAGTGGCGTAGCCGCCCGGGTCGATACAATGACAGCCTTGCGCACCCAGCGAATCGTGAGCGGCGCCATCGTGGCGGGCTATGTCGTCGCGGCGTCAGGGGTGGTGGGGCTCGTCACCATCGGGCTCTTCTTCTCGATCGGCCAGCCATGGGGGACGCTGAACGACCTGTCGCTGCTGGTCATGACCCTGGCGCTCGCTCCGCTCATGCTCGCCTTCTACGAGCTGGGCGGCTGGACGCCGACCCCGCTGGCGCAGGCTGCCCAGGCGTCCGGATGGACCGCGGTGCTGGCCTGGAGTGGCGTCCAGGCGCTGATGATCGCGGGCGTGCTGAGCTTCGACTACGAGACCGGCGCGACGGGCGCCTTTGCCATCGAGGCGGTTGCCCTGATCGTCATCGGCGCATGGGTGGCGGGAGCCAACCTGCTGGCCGGCAGATGGCTCGACTGGGTGCGCTGGCCGGGGGTGGCGAGCGGGATCGGGGTGGTGGTCTTCGCGGCCGGCCTG
>JBGQCU010000011.1:0-31200 GCA_041495495.1 Candidatus Limnocylindria bacterium | reverse complement strand
GAGGCCGCGAAGCGCGCGGCCAGGGCCCGGCCCGCGGGTCGCGGGTGCAGCGCGCGCAGCTCCCCGTCCGCGACGACCGCCACGCCGCGACGAAGGCGTGCGGCAACCAGCCCCGCCGCGGCGGCCGGGTCGGGGTCGGCCAGGGCGGCCTCGGCCGCGGCCAAACGCAGCTCGCCGCTCAAGCGCTGGAGATGCCCCTGCTCGTCGCGCAGGTACGCGGCCAGCGCATCGGTCACGGGGCCGATGGCGCGGGCACTGGCCAGGATCGGGAGCGGCCCATCGGCGGGCTCGAGGCGGGGGTTGGCGGCCATGCCCGCCAGCAGCACGCCGACCGGCCGCAGCCCGGCGGCATCCAGCGTCGCGACGAGGGCATCGAGCGTCCGGCCGGCCAGCAGCGTGCTGTCAACGACCAGCAGCTCACCCTCCACGCCCGGCGGGAGGTGCGGCGCGACCGCCCTGCTGCGCAGCACCCCGCGGACCGCCCAGGGAAGCCTCTCGAGCGCACCGGATACCCAACGGGCCTCGGGATCGACCGCGCGCCACAGGTCGATGAGGCTGGTCAACGCCCACTCCCCGCGACGGTCCTCACCCTTCTAGCCGGCGGCGCCCAAAGCGGCGGCGGAAAGGTCCGCAACCAGGTCATCGGCATCCTCGAGGCCGATCGAGACCCGGATCATGCCGGGCGTCAGGCCGGCCTCGGCCAGCTCGGCATCGCCCAGCTGGCGATGCGAGGAGGACGCCGGGTGGCTGCACAGGGTTTCGACCGTGCCCAGGCTGGTGGCGTGCACGGCAACCCGCAGCAGGTCCAGGAAGCGCTCGCCGGCGGCCCGGCCCCCGGTCACCTCGAGCGCCAGCATGCCGCCCGCCATGCCACCCCGCAGCGTGCGCCGCGCGAGCGCGTGCTGCGGATGCGAGGGCAGCCCGGGATAGCGGACCGCGGCCACCCCCGGCGCCGCTGCCAGCGCGCCGGCCACGCTGAGGGCGTTCGAGCTGTGGCGTTCCATGCGGAGCGCGAGCGTCTTGAGGCCGCGCAGCGCGAGGAAGGCCTCGAGCGGCGCGGCGTTGCCGCCGGCGTTGATCACGATCTCGCGCGCCGCGGCGACCACCTCGGCGCTGCCGAGGATGGCCCCGCCGGTCAGGTCGGAATGGCCGCCGATGTACTTGGTGGTGGAGTGCACCACCGCGTCGGCGCCCAGCGCGAGCGGGTTGCACAGGTACGGAGAGGCGAAGGTGTTGTCGACCGCCACGGCCACGCCGCGCGCGTGGGCCAGCTCGCAGATGGCGCCGATATCGGCCATGGCGGTGGTCGGGTTGCTGATCGTCTCGAGCCACACCAGGCGGGTGCGATCCCCGATGGCGGCGGCCACGGCGGACGGATCGGTGGTATCCACCGCACGGGCCGTGATCGAGGCGCGGGAGAGCACCGCACGGGCCAGGCCCACCATGCCGCCATACACGGCATGCGGGATGAGCAGCTCATCCCCGGCGCGCAGGTATGACAGCACCACGCCATGCACGGCAGCCATGCCGGAGGCGGTGACATGGCACGCATCGGCGCCCTCCAGCTCGGCCAGCGCCTCCTCCAGCGCAGCGTGGGTCGGGTTCGAGTAGCGACTGTAGGAGTGGCCGGGCCTGGCAAATGCGAGCAGCTCGGCAAGCTCGAGCGCGCTCGCCACCTCGAAGGTGCTGGTCTGGTAGATCGGGACATTCACCGGCGCCTGGGGTGCCGCCGGAACCCGGCTGGCGGCCTTGATGGCGCGGGTGCTGAAGCCGGGCATGACCGGCCGAGTCTAGCAGCCGGCCGGCACCGTCTCGACCTGGCTCAGGGGGTCGCCGATGGCTGCGCCGCCTGCCCGCTGAGGAGCCTTTCGCCGATGGCCCGGATCGCCTCGAAATTCGGGACCAGGATGTAGCCGGCGCTCGAGTGGGGATCGGCGTGCATGTACTCGGGCGGCTGGAGCACGATCCGTTGCAGCCGCGACATGTCCGCGTCCTGCACCGCCTGTGCCAGGTCTGCGATCCGGTCGGCGGGTACGTCGGTCGCAATCGTGTTCTTGACCGCATCGAGCAGGCCGGGCAGCGCCAGTAGCAGGTTGCCGGCGGTCAGCTTGTCCCGGATGGCGGTGAGCAGCTGCTGCTGCCGATCGGCCCGGGTGAAGTCGCTGTCACCGGCCCCCTTGCGAGACCGGACGAAGGCCAGCGCGGTGTGCCCATTCATGTGATACGTCCCCGGCTTGATGTGGAAGCCGGTCTGCTTGTCGAACTCGTCCGCGTAGCTCGGGTCGTTGACAGCGCGCAGGACCGTGATGTCGACGCCGCCGATGGCATCGACCGTCTGCTTGAAGCCGAGCAGGTTGATCGCCGCGAAGTAGTGGATCGGCACGCCCAGCAGCTTGCCGATGGTGGCCTTGAGGGTCCCAACTCCTCCGAGCGGGAAGGCCTTCTTGTGGGCCGCTGCGTACACCATCAGTGCATTGAGCTTGTTGTGGTAGGGGGTCCCATCCGGCAGGAGCACCCCGTACAGGTCTCGGGGCACGGAGATCATGGCCGAGGCGCCGCCGTTTGGGTCGAGGCTGACCACGAGCATCGTGTCGGTCAGCTGCGCGGATCGGCTGGGCAGAGCGTCGATCCCGACGAGAAGGATATTGACGCGCTCGCCCGCCTTGACGACTGGCTCTGCCGACGGATTCAAGGGCACCGAGAAGATGGGGAAGATGTCCTGCAGGTCACCGCCATGCGTGCCGCCCAGCGCGACCGCGCCGAGCGTGTCGATCGCCTTGGCGGCGTAGTAGGCAGGCACGGCGTGCATTGCCAGGGTGAGGGTCACCAGGGCGGCGGTGGCCCAGGTTGCCCCGCTGCGCAGACTGGGACGGGCCCGATGACCGTGTGCCTGCATGACCGCCATCAGGCGCCACAACAGCAGGACGGCGTCCAGTACCAGGAGGCCGACCAGGAACCGGGTGTCGAAGAGTCGCGTGAGCAGGTGCGAGGTGCCGGCCAGGAGCGCGAGCGCGATGACGGCCACCAGCACGACCATAGGCGCAGCCATCAGCCAGGCCAGGCCGGATTGCCCGTTGTAGGCCTGGCCCAGGCCCGGGAAGAGGAACGAGAGGAAGGCGGCCAGGGAAGCCCGCGCCCCTGACCGGGGCGGGACTATCGGATGGGCTGGCAGGCGGTCCACCCCACCATGTTGCCATGGCCGGCATGAAACGACCGGGTAGGATGTGGGAATGGATCGCCTCCGCCGGATCGGCCGCGGCCCGATCGTGGCAGCCGCGGCAGTGGCACTGCTCGGCATCGCGCTCGCCGCGTGGCTCGTCCTGGGCCACGGCGGGACCGCTCAGCCGCTCCCCTCCGCCTCGGAGTCGGCGTCGTCAACCCTCGCCCCGTCCCCATCCCCGTCACCCTCCCCATCCCCGTCACCCTCTCCGTCCCCGTCGCCGAGCGAGGCGCTCGGCGTGGCGTGCCCCTTCACCGGGCTGCCGGTGGACGACCCCTCGCTGCTCGATCGGGTGGCGCTGGCGGTCCAGATCGAGAACCATCCGCTGGCCCGCCCGGCGCGCAACCTGTCCAACGCGGACATGGTGGTCGAGGTCCCGGTCGAAGGCGACGCGACCCGCTTCAGCGCCATCTACCTGTGCCGCGCGACGGTGGGGCTGACCGGGCCGATCCGCAGCGCCCGCTACTACGAGGTCGACCTGTGGCAGGACCTGGGCGTCCTGCCGGTCGGCTTCGGGGCGAGCCCAATCTCGCTTGGGCGCTTCACCGCGGCAGGCATGCCGTATGTCAATGGCATCTCCGGCTCCTGGCCATGGTTCCACCGGCACGGCCCCAGGGGGGCCCCGCACAACCTCTACGGCGACCTGGAGGCGCTCCGCGCCACGCTGGGAGGTGGCGGCAGGATCGACCGGCTCGCCGCCCAGGTCGGCCCGCCGCGCCCGCCGTTCGCGTTCGATGCAAGCGTGGTGCTGCCGGCCGGGCGCCCGGTGCGCGCGATCGAGATCCGCACCAACCCCTCCTGGCGCTTTGGGTGGTGGTGGAACGCCACGGACAACGTCTGGAGTCGCCAGGATGCCGGCAAGGGAGTCATCGATGAGGTGACCGGGACGGCTGTCACCGCAGCGCACGTTGTGGTGCAGCGGGTGGTGGAGGAGGTCGTCTACGGCGACCCCGACCCCGGCGGCAACCCGCGTCGCCTGCAGCACCTGGTCGGCAAGGGCAACGGGACCCTCTATACGCAGGGGAGGGCGATCGACCTGCACTGGTCACGAGCGAGCGCTTCGGATCGGACCCACTGGACCTACGCCGACAGCGGTGCGCCGGTCGTGCTGCCGCCGGGCGTGGTCTGGTGGGAGATCGTTCCGATCAAGGCTCCGCTGACGGAGTCCTGATCCCTACTCCCCGTCGCCCGTGCGCGGCGATGGGCTCGACAGGAAGGCATCCATCGCCCGTCGGATCTGGTGGTCCGGATCCATGTTGCGCCGCGCCGCCGCGATCTGGCGTCGCACGTCAACCGGGTCCGGCTCGTCGTCGCCGTGCGGCTCGCTCACGGCTCCGTTGGTCGCCGGCGGCTCGACCGGGAAGCTGGAGGCTCGCGATGCCTCACGGCCCGGAGCGACCACGCGCGGAGTCGGTTGGCTGACCTCCTCGGGAGGGCCCAGCAACCGGCGCTGGCCGGCTCGCCGCGGACGCGGGTTGCCGCTGATCTGGTTCTTGCCGAGGGACTTGGCCTGGTACATGGCCCGGTCGGCGGCGATCATCAGCTCCTCGGTTGACCACCCATCCTCCGGGTG
Organism: Candidatus Limnocylindria bacterium; assembly: GCA_041495495.1. GTDB lineage: Bacteria > Chloroflexota > Limnocylindria > QHBO01 > QHBO01 > CF-167. Next base: position 26,407 of record JBGQCU010000011.1, on the reverse strand, counting down.
CGAGACGAGCCCGATGCTGACGCTGGTGGACGCCTCGTCGCTGCCGAGCGAAGTCCCGATCTCCTCCACCCCTTCGCGGATCTTCTCGGCCACCACGTAGGCACCGATGAACTCGGTCTCCGGCAGCAGGATCAGGAACTCGTCGCCGCCATATCGGTAGGCGGCGTCGACGCCGCGGATCGACCGTGTGATCACCCGGCCGACCGAGCGCAGCACCTCGTCACCACGGAGATGGCCCATCGAGTCGTTGATCGCCTTCAGCCCATCGAGGTCGACCATCAGCAGGCAGAAGCCGCGGCTGCTGCGTCGCGTGCGCTGCACCTCCTGTTCCAGCCTCGGGAAGAGCTGGCCGCGGTTGAAGAGACCCGTCAATGCGTCCGACTGTGAGAGCTCCAGGACCCTGGCTCTCACCCGCCGCTCGCCACTGGCGTACACGCCGGCCAGGTAGGCGAGCAGCCACAGCGAGCCGAGGTTGATCCCGACGCGCAGCAGATCGGCATTGGAGACGCCGCTGGAGTCCAGCGCCAGCAGCCCCAGGTAGGCCAGCGAGGCGGCTGCGGCGACCACCGCGGCCAGCCGGCTTCCCATGGTCAGGGCCGCGGCGACCGCCACCAGGTGGTAGGTGAAGACGAATGGAGACCCGGCGCCGCCGGTCAGCCACACCAGCCCGCTGGCCAGCGCGAGCGCGGCGAGCACCTCCAACCCAACGGCCCAGCGGCCACGCCACGCTCGCGGCAGCAGCTCGTGGAGGAGAACCACCAGGCCGGCGGCCGCGCCGCCCAGCCCATAGATCGCCGCGCGATTGGTTGCATACGCATCGGTCAGCCCGATCCCAACCAGCACGCCCGCGATGGCGACCCACCACACCACGCGCACGACCCCTTCATGCGAGGAGGCAGCCGAGGGCGACGCCGATTCCGAACCGGTGCCGTCGTCCATCGCCGCCAGTTCCGGCATCGCGGCGACTCCGGGACGCTCGCGAAGGACGGCCACCAGCGCCCCCACGGCGACGAGCGCGGCGATCCCGCCGGCGACGAGAATGAAGGTTAGTTCGGTTGTCACGTTCCTCACTCAGGCGCCCAAGTGCCACCGGATTGCGCCTGCACGCGCCGCTGACCGCCTCCCGGCTAGTCTAGGGTTTGGGCGGAGTTGCGCGCAAAGGTACTAACCCCACCGGAACGAGCTTCCGTGGCACGGGCGCACCACCTGGTCACAAGGTCCGTGGGCCCTTTCTTGCTACCATGTCGTCCGCCCCAGCCGCATACGCTCGATTCGAGGTGCCCACGACGCATCGGCCGCAGCCACGCAACGCCGGCCTGGCAGCCTTCCTCTCGTTTCTCTTCCCCGGGCTGGGGCAGGCCTATGCCGGTGCGCGGCGCACGGCCGTGGTGTTCGCGGCGCCGGTCCTGCTCCTGGTCGTCACGCTCGTGGCAGTCACGCTGCTGTCGATCGACCTGCGCAACGAGATCCTGTCGTCGACCTTCCTGACCGTCGTGGTGGTGGTCAACCTCGCCCTGATGGCCTGGCGCCTGGCGGCGATCGGACACGCCGGCCTGGCCGCGAGACCCTCCGTCCTCAGCCGAGGGACACAGGCGCGCGGGATCTCAATCGGGCTCATGCTGGTCCTGCTTGCCACCACGGTCGGGATGCACGCCTGGGCCGGGGCACTCGTCGGCCGCGTGAACACGACCCTCTCGGACGTCTTCGTCGGCGAGCTCCCCGGCACCTCCGGCGGGCCGGGCCCAGGCCCGGTCAACCAGCCGGAGTTTCGATGGGACGGGACGGAGCGGATCAACTTCCTGCTGCTCGGCATCGATTCGGGGGTGGGGCGGAACGAGGCGCTGACCGACACGATCCTGGTCGTGAGCGTCGACCCTGTGGCTGGAACCGCCGTGCTGGTCTCGGTCCCGCGCGACACGGGATTCGTCCCGCTCCCGGATCGGTCCGTCTATCCCGACGGCGTCTACCCGCGGAAGATCAATGAGCTGTCGACCGAGGCGGGCCTGACGCCCTCCCGCTGGTGCCCGGACATGCCGGCCGGCGTCACGACCTGCGGACTGCGCACCCTCGAACGAGCGATCGGCCTCTATCTCGGCGTGCCGATCCAGTACTACGCCAATGTCGACCTGCAGGGCTTCGTCGACCTGATCGACGCCATCGGCGGGGTGACCCTCTGCCTCGACGGCAAGATGGTGGACCCCGAATACGGGGGCCCGACCTGGCCGCGGGTCGGCATCGAGCTGCCGGCCGGCTGCCAGCCATACGATGGGGCTCACGCGCTGGCCTATGCGCGCATCCGCAAGGGGTGGATCGAGCTGGCGGATGGCACGCGCCAGGACCAGAACGACTTCAAGCGCGCAGCGCGGCAGCAGCTGCTGCTGCTGGAGCTGCGCCACGAGATCGCACAGGCCGACCTCGTCTTCAAGCTGCCAGCGATCCTCTCCGCCGTGGGGCAGACGGTGCAGACCGATTTCCCGCGCTCACTGGCGGGCGACCTCGCCAGCCTCCTCCCGCTCGTGACCGGGCCGGACATCGCTGGTGTGGTGCTCTCCTATCCGACGTATGTCGACCCGCCGACCAAGCCGCGCGTCAACTACCTGCTCATCCCTCGCCGCAACGACGTCCGCGCCGAGATGGAGCGCCTCTTCGGACCGAACCTGCAGGGCTGGTACCTCGGCAGCCAGGCGGATGGGCCTCCAGCCACATGACGGCATGAATCTCGACATCGTCAGGGAGAGGCGACCCGGACGCTGGAGCGCGCCGGCCCTGATCGGCGGGATGGCCGTGACGTCCCTGGTGGCGATCTTCGGCTCGCACCTCTCGATCGGCCTGTTCGTTGTCGCCGAAGGGCTTCTGGTGGCCGAGGTTGCGCTCGCTGGCCTGTGGTGGCCGCGTCCAGTGCTGGTCGGGGTCGTCCTCAGCCCCATTCTCGACCGATACCTGGTCCCCGGCTTCCTCGCCCCGGAGGCTGAGCCGTTTGCCCACCTCCTGTCGGAGGCGTTGCTGGTCGCCGTCGGCCTGACGCTCGTGGTGCAATCCGCGCGGCGCGGCTCGCTGCGCACGGCGATCGCCCACCCGACGATCGGGCTGGCGGTGGGCTTCGTGGGGCTGGCAGGCATCTCCGCGCTGGTAAACGGCGTCCCCGGCGTCCAGGCGGTTGCGGGCATGAGCTTCACCCTCGACGCCGTGGGTCTCTTCCTGCTGGCTCGCATCGTCGGCTTTGCTCCGCGCCAGGCGCTTGTCGCCATCGGGGTGGTGATCGGCCTGGTCCTGGCCGCCGCGGTCATCGTCATCGCACAGGCCCTCCTTACGCCGTACCTCTTTGGTCTGTCCGCGCTCCTGGGCCGATTCGGCGAGATCTATCGGCTCGCTGCCTTCTTCGGTGACCCGAACACCCTTGCCGCCTTCCTGTCCGCGGCCATCCCCTTCGCGTTGTTCGGCGCGACCGGGCTGCGCACCCAACGCGGCCGGCGCGTGGCCCTGGCCATCTCTTTCGTGCTGGCGCTGGCTCTCTGGCTGTCGTTCTCGCGCGGCGGCTGGCTGGGCGCTGTGGGCGGCTTCGTCATCGCGGCCCTCATCCTGGATCGGAAGGCGCTGCGCGTCGGCCTGCTGGTGATGGTGATCGGGCTGGTCGTCGCGCTGGCGATGCCGCGCGACCTGCTGTGCAAGACCTGCCAGGACCGGCCCGACCTGTTCGGATCGACATTCGGCCGCTTCGGCACGATCGGCGAGGGTAAGGACCTGCGGGTTCTCTTCGTCATCAACGCGCTGCCGATTGTCGCCGACACCCCCGTCCTTGGCGTCGGCCCGGGCAGATATGGCGGCGCTGCCGCCGACATCTTCGGCACGCCGATCTACGCTCAGTACGGCACCGACCGGCTGCTTGTCAACCCCGGACAGCGCACCGTCGACGACTTCTGGCTGCACCTCTGGGTCGAATCCGGGGCCCTTGGGCTGCTCGTTTACCTCGCCATGGTCGGCGCCGCGTTGCGGCCTATGGTGCACATGGCGCGAGTGGCCGCCTGGGGCCGGCGGGTGGCCCTCGCCGGGATCAGCGGCGCGGTCATCTGCCTCTCCATCAACGCCCTGACCACCATGCTGCTAGAGGCCAACAGCGCTGCCTACCTGTATTGGTTCCTACTCGGAATCGGCTCTCAGCTGGTCGTCCTACGCGATGGCGAGCCGTTGGCCCGTGGTGTGGCGCCCGCCTAGAACTGGCGGCCGCTGATCACCTGCCAGAGGGTGCGCATGATGAGCCCCAGGTCGAACCAGAACGAGCGGCGGTCGATGTAGGCGATATCCAGCGCCACCCCTTCGTCAAAGGAGAGCCGTCCCCAGCCGGTCGCCTGCCACAGGCCGGTCAGCCCGGGGATCACCGCCAGCCGGCGAAGGTGCCAGGGCTGATAGACCTCGACCTCGTACGGGATCGGGGGGCGGGGGCCGACCAGGCTCATCTCGCCGCGCACGATGTTGATCAGCTGCGGGAGCTCGTCCAGGTGCGACCGTCGCAGGAAGGCGCCGAGCCGCGTCACCCGCGGGTCGAACGGGATCGGCAGCCAGGCGGCCCCGGAGGCCGACACCGGCCCGCCTTCGCCTCGGATCAGGTCATGGACGTGGTCGCGGTGTCGCTCCTCCTCCGCGTCCAGGTGCATGCTCCGGAACTTGTAGCAGGTGAATGCCCGCCCGCCCAGGCCGAGCCGCTCCTGGCGGAACAGGACCGGGCCGCGGGACTCGAGCTTCACCGCCACGGCCACCACGGCCAGGATCGGCGAGGCCAGCAGCAGGCCGAGCATCGAGGCCACGAGGTCGAGCGTCCGCTTGGCGAGCCGATACCCGGGGGGCGTCGGCGCCACCGGAACCGTCAGCGACGAAGCAGGTCCGATCCGGCGGCCGGACCCGGTGGTCATCGGCAGCGCGCGCTCCTCATGGGATTGAATGGTCGGGGCGGCCCGATTCGAACGGGCGACCTCCTGCTCCCAAAGCAGGCGCGCTGCCGGACTGCGCCACGCCCCGACGCATGTGATGCTACCGCGCCGCCAGCCGCTCCACGATGGCGAGGTAGCGGGCGGCCTGGATCTCCCACCCGTAGTCGGCCGCCTGTCGATGCGCCTCGGCGCCCAACCGAGCCGCCGCCAGCGGGTCAGCCGCGAGCTCGCGGATCGCGCTTGCCAGCGCCTCGGGGTCGCCGCCGGGCACGTACCGAATCGCCTCGGCGCTGAAGTGGGCTCGCACGGTGGCGAGGTCGCTGGCCACGATGGTGATCCCCATCGCGGCGTACTCGAGCAGCTTCGTCGACAGCGAGAACTGCAGGTACGGCTCGGCGAGCGTCGGAACCACGCCGACATCGGCACCGGCGATCAGCCCTGGCAGCTCCTCGATCGGCACCGGTCCGTTGAGGTGCACACGGTCGGCCGTGCCGGTGCGCGCGACCGCCGCCTCGAGCTCGGTGCGGTATGGGCCGTCACCATAGATGTCGACGCGCAGCGAGAGCGAGTCGCCGATCCGCGCCACCGCCTCGACCAGCACCTCCTGGCCATAGATGCGCTGCAGGTTCGAGTGGTGGATGAGACGCAGCACGCCATCCTCCATGAACGGGCGGCGCGGATGGCGCGCCGGGTCGAACAGGCGGGGGTCGGCGCTGTTCATCACCACGCTGATCTTGGCGGGGGGCACGCCGCGCGCGATCGCGAGCTGGCGGAGAGGCTCGTGGACCGTGATCAGCTCGTCGGCCACCGCTGCCGAGGCCCTGGCCGCGCCGCTCACCAGCGGCAGCAGCGGACGCAGGGCGGGTCGTGAGAAGCGGTCGCGGAAGAACTCCGGCATGTCCTCGTGCAGGTCGAGCAGCAGGGGCACTCCGCTCAGCTTGAGCGGGGCCGCCGCAAAGACGAGGAAGTCCGGCACCGTCGCCACCTGCACCAGCCGGTAGCGCCGCCGGCGATGCTCGCGCGCAAGTCGCAGCGCGGCCATCCCGCCGAAGGCGAGGTACTCGGCCAGGTGCCCGACCAGGCCGCTGAAGGCGCGGTTGACCGGGAGGCGGACGATGCGGAGCCGATCGGCCTGCTCTTCGGCGACCTGGCCGGCGCCCCGCAGGCAGAAGATATCGACCTCGTGCCCGGCTCTGATCAGCGCATCGGCCTGGCGGCGGACGCGGGGGTCGGCCGGGAACGCAGCGTGCACCACCATCGCGATGCGGCTCACCCGGCCTTCACCTCGTTCCAGAGCAGGTCCTTCTCCTCCGCCGACAGGTCGCCCAGCACCAGGCCGCGCTCCAGGGCGAGCGTCTCGACGCGCTCGTAGCGGTCGATCCAGCGGCGGTTGGCGCTGCGCAGCGCCTCTTCCGGATCGAGCTTCAGCCAGCGTGCCAGGTTGACCGACGCGAAGAGGACGTCGCCCAGCTCGTGCAGCCGGGCGTCGCGCCCGACATCGCCCTCGATCGCCCCCGCCTCGTGCAGCTCGGCGAGCTCCTCGGCGACCTTCTCCCAGACGCCCTCGATCGCCGGCCAGTCCCAGCCCAGCGAGGAGGCGCGCTCCTGGATCTCGCGGCTGGCGGCGAGGGCCGGCAGGGCGCGCGCCACGCCGCTGAAGGCCGATGGCGGGCCACCCGCCTCGTGTCGCTCCGCGGCCTTGATCGCCTCCCAATTGCGGAGCACCTCCTCCGCCCCGCTCACCTCCACGTCGCCGAAGACGTGCGGGTGGCGTCGGACGATCTTGGCGCCCAGGGTCCGATACACGTCGGTCAGGTCGAACTCGCCATCCTCGGCGGCGAGCTGGGCATGCAGGATGATCTGCAGGAAGAGGTCACCAAGCTCCTCCGCCAGGTCGGCCGGGCCGCCGCGCTCGATGGCATCGACCGCCTCGTACGCCTCCTCCAGCACGAAGGGGCGCAGGCTGGCGTGGGTCTGCCTGCGATCCCAGGGACAGCCGTCCTCGGCTCGCAGGCGGGCCGAGATGGCCGCCATGCCGTGCGGCGAGGCAAGGTTGTCGAGCGGCGACACCGCGGGAACCAGCCAGTCGCCCGCCGCGAGCTCGTCGTCGGTCAGGCTCTCGATCGACCTCGGCGGGCCATCGGGCAGCGGCTGGAGCAGGTGGCCCGGCGGATAGAGGGCCGCCAGCACATCCCGAGCGCCCACCCGAGCGTGCCGTCCGGGGAGCACGCTCGAGGCCATCTCCGGCGACGGCGGCGCCGCAATCAGCAGCAACGGCAGCGACGGGTCGAACGGGATCGACGCCAGACGCCGACCCGCGACGAGCTGGAAACCGAGGGCAGGGTCGAGGCCGGCTGCCGCGAGGAGCCGGTCGACGCCGGGCGACGTCGCCACGGCCCTCGACCTCATCCGCTGGTCGGGGCGGCGGCGTACTGCGGATCGATCCAGGCATGGGCACGGTCCCGGATCTTGGCCAGCCAGCGATTGAACCCGCTCTGTCGCACCTGGTCGAGCTGCTGGGTCGGCACCCAGCGCGCGGGGGAGCTGTCGACGAGCTTGAAGATGTAGAGCCCGTTCGTCGTCTGGACCGCGTCGCTGATCTGATCGGGCTTGGTCAGCGCGAAGATCGCGTCGCTCTGGACCTGATCGAGCTGGTACCGGATCACCCAGCCGAGATCCCCGCCCTTCGCGGCCGTGGTGGGATCCTCGCTCTGCTCCCGCGCGAGCTTCGCGAATTGGTCCGGATGCTGGCGCAGGGTGGTGATCAGCTGCTGTGCCTGGTCGCCCGGGGTGGTGCGCGTGCCGGTGATCTCGATGATGTGGTAGCCGAACTGCGTCTTGACCGGCTTGCTGATCTCGCCGATCTGCAGGCCGGCGACCGCCGTCTTGAACTCCGGCACGAATTGCGAGGAGGCGGGGTCGTACCAGCCCAGGTCGCCCCCGTGGCTGCTGCTGCCCGTGTCATCGCTGCTGAGGTCCAGGGTGAACCAGTCGGCATCCGGCTTGGACGCCTCGACCCGGAAGGCCTCGGCGCGGGCGAGCGCGGCGGCCCACTGGGCATCGGTCGCCGTGGACTGGTCGGTCGAGCCGGGGATCGGCTGCGCCAGGAAGTGCCTGAGCCGCTGCTGCGGGACGAGCACGCCCTGCTGTGCGGCGATGAAGATCTGCGAGACCTCGCGCTGGGGCTGGTAGGCGCTCATCACGGTGGTCGAGAAGTAGTCGTTGAAGGCGATCTTCAGCAGCCCGCCATACACGTACGTCCGATACGCCGCATCGCTCACACCGGCTGACGCGAGGAGCCCTTTGAGGCGCGAGTTGGGGCCGGCCGCCTGGCGCTGCTCGAGCCGCACGAGGTGGTAGCCGGTGTCATCCTTGGTCGGGCCGATCAGCTGAGCGGGGGCGGCCGCGTGGGCCTCGTTGAAGTAGGTGGCGTACTGCTGGTCGTCGCCCTGGACCCAGCCCAGCGAGCCGCCGCTGGCGGCGGAGGAATCGGAGCTCCGCGCCTTGGCGGTGCTGGCGAAATCGGCCCCGCCGCGGATCTGTTTGGCGATGTCATTGACGTCCGCCTCGGCTCGCGCCCAGTCGGCATCGGTCGGCTTGTCGCCGGCCTTGGCGTCCGCCGGCAACGCCTGCACCGAGATCAGCGACAGCTTCAGCCGCTCGACGAGCGTCTCCCGACGCGTCACCTCGGCGCTGACCGCGCCGTCCGTGACGGTGATGCCATAGCGGCCGGCGGCCTCGGTCAGCACCTGGCTGAGCACGAGCGAGTCGCCGGCAGTCGAGACCAGGGTCTGAATGGCCTGCTGGATGGCCTGCTGGCCCTGCTGGATGAGCGGATCGCGGACCCCTCCCAGCTGGTCCTGCAGGTCGTAGTAACGGGCCTGCAGCTCAGAGCCGATGATGTCCATCCGCCCACCGAGGTCGTCCACGTTGTAGGTCACCTCGCCCACCTCCGCCATCGGCCGCAGGTGCGCGTCGTAATGGGCGAACCAGACGGTGGCCGCATAGATCCCGATGGCGGCGGCGATCGCCAGGGCGAAGCCGGCGACGATCAGCTGCTGCGTCCGCAGCTCGTCCTGCCAGCGTGGGCGATGCTTCCGGTCCAGGACCGGGCGGTTGCGAAAGGACATCTAGCGGGTGGTTCTCCGCAGGGCGGGAGAGGGACATCTCCAACGGTGGGCGAGGCGCCATGCTAGCCGATGGGCATTCCGGGCGCCACCGCGTGGAGGGACGCTCACCGCCGGCCGCGCAGCGCGTCGCGGATCGCCTCAAGCCGCAGGCGCAGCACCAATCCCAGCGCCTCGCCCACGATGCCCCCGCTCATCTTCGAGGTCCCCGCCACCCGCTCGCGGAAGATGATCGGCACCTGGGTCACCACCGCCCCGCGGCGATGCGCCCACCAGGTCGTCTCGATCTGGAAGCCATAGCCACTGGCGCTCGCTTCGCGCAGCCGGATCGCCTCCAGCAGCTCCCGCCGCCACGCCTTGAAGCCACCGGTCAGGTCGCGATAGGGGAGCAGGAGGACGGTCCGGGCCACGAGGGTCCCGCCGCGGCTGATCAGCTTCCTGTGCAGCGGCCAGCCGACCGTCCCGCCGCCGCGCATGTAGCGCGTCCCGATGACCAGGTCAGACCCCTTCATCAGCGGAGCCAACAGCCGCGGCAGGTCGCGCGGGTCATGGCTGAGGTCCGCGTCCATCTGCACCACCGCTCGCGTGTCCGCGCGGTCGAGGGCCCAGCGGAATGCGTCGCGATAGGCAGCCCCCAGCCCCTGCTTGCCGGGACGGTGCAGGACCTGCAGCCTTGGCTCGCGGCTGGCGAGCGTGTCGGCCAGGATCCCCGTGCCGTCCGGCGAGTTGTCATCGACCACCAGCAGGGTGGCCTCCGGCAGCGCGGCGAGGATGGCGGCCGCCACCTGCTCCAGGTTCTCGCGTTCGTTATAGGTCGGCAGGGCGACCACCACGCCGTGGCCGGCAGCCAGGCCGATGTGAGGCGTCTCGGTCGGGACCATCGCTCAGCGGCCGATGCCGGCGTAGGCGATGCCCGCCGCCGCCACCACCGCCGGGTCGAGGGCGTTGCGACCGTCGACCAGCAGCTCGAGGCCGGGGATGGCGCGCAGGTCGAGGGATCGGTAGGCGGCATGCGCCGCCTGCACGATGGCCGCGCGGACCGGTGTCGGGGCCGCCAGGTCGTACGGCTGGAAGCCGAGCCCGGCGAGATGCTCCGCGCTGAAGTACGGGTCGTGGCCGTGGACCACCGCCCCGGCGGCGGCGAGCTCATCGCGCAGGCGGAAGGCGGAGCTGAAGGCGTCCTCGCGCACATCCGCCCGGTAGGCAATGCCGAGCACCAGCACGTGCTCCCCGCGGATCGGTCCGAGCCGCTGGCGCAGCAGCGACACCGCGAAGCCGGCCATCTCCTCGTTGATGGCGCGCGCCAGGGGCGGCAGCCGCAGGTCCGGCTCCGCGTTGAAGAGGAAGTGCGGGTAGACCGGGATGCAATGGCCGCCGACTCCCACCCCGGGCTGATGAATATGGCTGTAGGGCTGGGAGTTGGCCGCCTCGATCACCTCGGTGACGTCGATGCCCCGCTTGGCGGCGTAGCGCGCGTACTCGTTGGCCAGGGCGATGTTCACATCCCGATAGGTGGTCTCTGCCAGCTTGGTCATCTCGGCCGTCTCGGCGTTCGCCACCGCCCGAACCTCCGTCCCCGCGTCGAGGGCGGACCGGTAGAACTCGACCGCGCGGCGCGTGCTGTCGGGGCTCACCCCGCCCACGATCTTCGGGTAGCGACGCAGGTCGAGCAGCACGCGTCCCACCAGCACCCGCTCCGGCGAGAAGGCCAGGAACAGGTCGCGGTCCAGCTGCAGGCCGCTGCCGGCCTCGAGCATCGGTCCAAAGCGGTCGCGGGTGGTGCCGACCGGCAGCGTCGTCTCGTAGAGGACCAGGGTCCCCGGCTGCAGGCCGCGTGCGATGTCGCGCGTGGCGGCATCGATCGGCCCGAAGTCGATCTCGCGCCGGGCGTCGACGGCGACCGGCACGATGACGACCACCACCTCGGCCGCCCGCACCCCTTCGGCATCGTCGCTGGTGGCGCGCAACCGTCCCGCGCGGACCAGGTCCGGCACCCGCTCGACCAGCGCCGCCTCGTCGTCGTGCGGCGAGCGGCCGGCGTTGATCTCTCCCACGATCCGCTCATCGAGGTCGCAGCCGACGACGTCGTGGCCGCGGCCGGCGTACTGCACCGCCAGCGGCAGGCCGATGTGTCCGAGCCCCACCACCGCGATCTTCAAGCCAGCACCTTGGCGAGCGCCTCGCCGGAGATCGCCGAGCCGGTGCGAGCCGATTCGACCATCGCCCGCGCCAGCAGCAGCGCCACCATCGCCTCGTGCGGATCGACCGGTGGCCGGCCGCCATCGCGGGCGGCCTGCGCGAACTCGTCGAGCTCCACCGCCAGCGGCTCACGGCGCTCGATCTCGCGCTCGACCCGCTCGCCCTCGCGCACCGAGCCATCCGGCGCCGAGTTGGGATAGAAGACCAGCTGCTGGGCGAGGTAGTCGGCGGTGTACATGCCGCGCTCGCCGGTGACGGTCAGGGTCCGCTGCTTGGTCGGCGTCAGCCAGTTGATGTCGAGCAGGCCGACGGCTCCGTTGGCGAACTTCAGCAGCCCGACGAAGAGGTCTTCGTGGTCGGTGTGCACGCGCCGCTCGGTCTCGGCGTAGAGGCGCACCGGATCGGAGCCGAGCAGGTAGCGCATCACATCCAGGTCGTGCGGGGCAAGGTCGACCACCACTCCCACGTCGCGGATCCGGGCCGGGAACGGGCCGAGCCGGGTGGCGCGAATCTCGAAGATCCGGCCAAGCTCGCCCGCGGCCAGGCGGCGGCGCAGCTCCCGGATGGCGGGGTTGAAGCGCTCAATATGGCCGACCGTCAGCATCCGGCCGGCGCGCTGCGCCGCATCGATCATCTGCTCGGCCTCGCCGCGCGTCGCCGCGATCGGCTTCTCGACCAGGACATGGGCCCCGGCCGCCAGCGCCGCCAGCGTCGTTGGCAGGTGCAGGGAGGTGGGAACCACGACGCTGACCAGGTCGACCGCCTCTCCGGCGAGCAGCGCGTCGGCGTCGGGGTAGCCGTGCACGGCGCGCGCCTCGGTCGTCTCGCGCAGCGCCCGCGGGTCGGAGTCGGCCACAGCGACAAGCTCGACACCCTCAACCAGCTCGTCCCAGACCCGCACGTGGGCGCGCCCCATCATTCCCAGACCGATGACGGCGACGCGCAGTGGGCGGCCAGGCTCGCTCATGCCGAGGTCGCGGCTGGGACCGGGCCGAGCTCGGCGGCGACCCCATTGACCGCGGCGATCACCACCTCCACCTCGTCCTCGGTCAGCGAGGGATGGACCGGGATCGAGACCACCTGCTCGGTGAGCCGCTCCGTCACCGGGAACTGCAGGTCGCCATATCCGAGGGCGATGAACGGCGTCTGCCGATGGACCGGGATCGGGTAGTAGACGCCGGTGCCCACGCCGCGCTCGCGGAGAGCCTCCACGAACTCGTCGCGACGGTTCACCCGGATGGTGTACTGGTGGTAGACGTGGGTGACGCCGGCCTGCACGGTCGGCGTGAGGACGCCCCGCAGCTCCCGGTCGTAGCGCGCCGCGATCACGCGCCGACGGGCGTTGTTGGCCGGCAGCTTCGAGAGCTGTGCCAGCCCGATGCTGGCGTGGATATCGGTCATCCGGAAGTTGTAGCCGACGATCTCGTGGTGATACCGGACCCGGCTACCGTGCTCGCGCGTCAGCCTCACCCGATCGGCCAGCTCCGCGTCCGAGGTGGTCACCATGCCGCCCTCGCCGGTGGTCATGTTCTTGGTCGGGTAGAAGCTGAAGCAGCCCGCCCCCCACGATCCTGACCGCCGCTCCCCGATCGCCGCGCCGTGGCTCTGGGCGGCGTCCTCCACGAGTGCCAGTCCGCGCCGCGAGGCGATCTCGGCGATGGCGGGCAGGTCGGCCGGCTGCCCGTACAGGCTGACCGGCAGGATCGCGCGGGTGCGCGGGGTGATGGCCGCCTCGATCTGCGAGACGTCGATGTTGAAGGTCGCCTCGTCGACGTCCACGAAGACCGGGCGCGCGCCGGTGAAGAGGACGGTGGTGGCGCTGGCGATGAAGGTGAACGGGACGGTGATCACCTCGTCCCCCGGCCCAACGCCCGCCGCCAGCAGCGCCAGGTGCAGCGCGGTCGTGCCCGAGCTGGTGGCGACCGCATGCGGCACGCCGATGAACGCGGCAAAGCGCTCCTCGAGCTCGCGGACGCGACTCCCCTGTGCGAGCGCGCCGGAGCTCAGCGCGCTCCAGACCAGGTCCTTCTCCTCCTCCCCCATCTGGGGGCGCGCAATCGGAATCACGACCGCGCCCCTTCCGCCGGCCGGGGCGCGAGCGTCGCTCCGCTCCGCGCGCGCAGGCGCCGCTGCAGGCTCTCAAGGGCGTCCACGACCCGCTCGGCCGTCCGGCCATCACCGAACAGGCCGGGGCGTGGCCGCGCGCGATCCATGAAGGCGACGTCCTGCAGCGACGAACGCAGTCCATCGAGATCGGTGCCGACCACGCGGTTCCAGCCGGCGGCCACCGTCTCGACCCACTCCGTCTCGGTGCGCAGGGTGATGCACGGAACGCCGGCGAGATAGGCCTCCTTCTGCACCCCGCCGGAGTCGGTGGCGATCGCCGCCGCATGGCGTTCCAGGGCGGTCATGGCCAGGTAGCCGACGGGGTCGATCGCTCGCACGTTGCGTGGCAGCTCGAGCCCCCCTCTCTCGATCGCGGCCCGGGTCCGCGGGTGGACCGGAAAGAGGACCGGCTGATCCAGGTCGAGTATGCCGAGCAGCGTCGCCAGCCGCTGCGGATCGTCCACGTTCTCCGCGCGGTGCAGCGTCACCAGCAGGTAGCCTGGCAGCTCGCGCGCGATCTCGGGCAGGTGCGCCTCGCAGCGCGTCTCAGCCCATTGGAAGGTGTCGACCATCACGTCGCCGACGAGCTCGCTGCGATCAGCGAGGCCCTCGCGCACGAGATGCTCGATCGCCGCCGGCGTGGGGGCCAGCAGGAGGTCCGAGAGATGATCAGCCACGATCCGGTTGCGCTCCTCGGGCATCGCCGGGTTGAAGGATCGCAGGCCCGCCTCGACATGCGCCAGCCAGGGATGTCGACCCCCTGGATATGCGACCTTGCTGGCGACCACGGCGGCAGCGAGGGTCGAGTTGGTATCGCCGTAGACCAGCACGCCGTCCGGCTGGTTGTCGCCGATCACCGGCTCCAGGCGCCGCATGATGTCGGCCGTCTGCGCTCCGTGGGGGCCGCTGCCCACCTCCAGGTTCAGGTCGGGGGGAGGGATCTCCAGGTCCCGGAAGAGGGCGGCGCTCATGGCATCGTCGTAGTGCTGGCCGGTGTGCACCAGCAGCTCGTCATGCGACCGGCGCAGGACGCGGCTGACGGCGGCGGCCTTGACGAACTGCGGCCGGGCGCCGACCACGCTCAGGATCTTCACGCGCGGTCCTCCCCGGGGCGTGGTGGCATGTGCTCACCACAGCGCGGGCAGCTCCCATGGAAGGGGGTGCCGTCCTCCGCGTCGCGCAGCGGTTCGCCGCAGGGGCACGCGCTCCCGATCCGGCGAGCCGGATTGCCGACCACGAGCTCGTAATCGGCCACGTCGTGGGTCACCACGCTGCCCGATCCGATCATCGCCCAGCGTCCGATGCTGACGCCCGGCAGGATGGTGCTGTTGGCGCCGAGGGCGGCGCCGAAGCGCACCAGGATGGGGCCCACCTCCCAGTCGTCATCGGTCTTCAGGCTCCCATCGCGATTCACGGCGCGCGGCACCTTGTCGTTGGTGAAGCACACGTGCGGGCCGATGAAGACCCCGTCCTCCACGGTCACGCCGTGGTACAGGCTCACGTTGTTCTGCACCTTCACCCGGTCACCGATGACCACGCCGACGTCGACGTATGCGTTCTTGCCGATGACACACTCGGCGCCGATCCGGGCATCCTCGCGCACCTGGGCCTGGTTCCAGACGCTGGTGCCCGGGCCGATGGTCGCGCTCGACGCCACCTCGGCGGTCGGATGGATGCGCGCAGGTTGTTCGTTCACGCAGGCTCCTCGGGGGACTGCATTGTATCGGCGCCCATCGCGAGGCGCGGCGCGGACTGATCAGCGAGCATCAGCTCGCGCAGGCGCGGCAGGGCGGCCGCGACCGCGCGGCCGCGATGGGAGATGGCGTCCTTGTCGCCCTCTGGCAGCTCGGCGGTGGTGACGCCCCCGGGCAGCAGGAAGATCGGGTCGTAGCCGAAGCCGCCTGCGCCGCGCTGTTGCTGCGCGATCGTGCCGTCCATCACCCCGCTGAACAGCTCGACCCGCGGCGCGCGCGGCGTGCCGTCCGGGGCCACGCCGGGAATCGCCAGGGCCAGCCAGCAGACCATCCGCGCCCGGCGGTCGGTCGCTCCGGCGAGCAGCTCCAGGATGAGCGCGGCCCGATCGGCAACCTCGGCGCCCCCGTGCCGGGCCGAACGCGCCCCGGGGCCCCAGTCGAGCGCGGCGACCTCCAGGCCCGAGTCGTCGGCCAGCGCCGGCAGGCCCGATGCGGTGCAGTACGCGGAGGCCTTGGCCGCTGCGTTGTCGGCATAGTCCAGGTGCGGCTCGGGAACCTCGAGATGCAGCCCGAGCTGCTGCGGCAGGACGATGCGTCCCGGCAAGCCGCGCAGGAGACGGCTGAACTCTCGCTGCTTGCCCGGGTTGGCGGTGGCCAGCAGCAGATCGCTCACTCCGCCGCGGGGGCCTCGATCGCAGCGCGCTGCACCTCGAACAGCTGGCGGATGCCGCCCGTCGCCAGGTCGAGCATCTGGTTCATCTGCTCGCGCGAGAAGGAGCGCTGCTCGCCGGTGCCCTGCACTTCGATGAAGCGGTCGTCATCGGTCATGACCACGTTGAAATCGACCTCGGCGCTCGAGTCCTCCGCGTAGTTCAGGTCCAGGAGCGTCTGGCCGGCGGCGACTCCCACGCTCACCGCCGCAACCTTGCCGACCAGCAGGTGTCCCATGCCGAACTTGTTCAGGGCGCGAGCGAGCGCCACGTACGCCCCGGTGATGCTCGCCGTGCGGGTGCCTCCGTCGGCCTGGACCACGTCGCAATCGAGCGTGATCGTCCGCTCCCCGAGCCTGGGCAGGTCGATGCAGGCGCGCAGCGAGCGCCCGATCAGGCGCTGGATCTCGTGCGTCCGGCCACCGATCCGCCCGGTGCTGGCCTCGCGCTGGCTGCGCTCGGTGCCGGCCCGCGGAAGCATCGAGTACTCGGCGGTGACCCAGCCGCCACCCTTGCCCCGCATCCAGCCCGGCACGCGGTCCTCGATCGTGGCGGCGCAGATCACCCGGGTATCGCCCACGCGAATCAGCACCGAGCCCTCGGCGAACTTCAGGTAGTCGTGGACGATCTTCACCGGCCGGAGCTGGTTGGCGGTGCGTCCATCGGGGCGACGGACGGGGGCGATGGAGGACATCGCCGCCGATTCTACGCGGGCGCAGCGGCCACGTCCTCAGCGCTGCCCCGGGTGATGCGCTACCGTCGCAACGATGCGTCTGCTGGTCATCACCGCCCGCTACCCAACGCCCGATCGACCGGCCGCCGGGGCGTTCGTGCGCGACCGGCTGGGCGACCCGTCCCTAGTGACCACCGTCATCGCTCCGTCGAGCTACTCCACCGCCGGCTGGCGCCGCTACCTGGTGATGCTGTGGTCAGCGCTGACGCAGCGCGGTCGATTCGACGGCGTGGAGGGCCACTTCATCCTGCCGTCGGGGGTGATCGCGCTGCTGGCGGCGCGTCTCCGCCGGCTGCCCCTGGTGGTCTACGCCCACGGCAGCGACGTGCGCGAGATGGCCCACCGCAACCGAGCCCTGCGATGGGCGGCGCGCGCCGTTCTGCACGGCGCCGATGCGGTGGTCACGAACTCGCGCGACACGGCAGGCCTGGTGAGGGACCTGGGTGCGTCAGCGACGGTCGTTCCGCCGGGGGTTGACCTCGGCCGATTCGCCCCTCAGCCCCTGCCTGCGGTCCGGCGCGTCCTGTACCTGGGCGGCGATGTGACCCACAAGGGGGTTGAGATCGCTCGCCAATTGGCCGACACCCTGGTGGGGCCGGGGATCCGCGAGGTGGACCCCAGCGAGATCCCGGCATTGATGGGCTCACATACCGTCGTGCTAGTCCCGTCGCACGCCGAACCATTTGGACTGGTCGCCGCTGAAGCGATCGCCAGCGGCCGCTGGGTGGTGGCCAGCGCGGTGGGAGGCCTGCCCGACATCGTCACCGATGGCGTGAACGGCAGCCTAGTCTCTGACGGGGATTACGCGGGCGCTCTGGCCCGCGTGCCGGACTATGACCCTGCTGTCCTGGCGTCCAGCGCGACGCGCTTGTCCGTGGAGGAGCACCGGCGGCGCATGGCGGAGATCTGGGCCGGTGTCCTGCAGCGGCGGCGAATCAGCAAAGGCTGATCGCGCGCGCAGTCAGCTCAGAACGGTCGAGGACGACTCCGGGATCCAGTATCCGGCCCACACCCCGTTCACGATGCTCAGGTACGAGCGCCCGTGAATGATCGCTCGACGGTCGGCGGAGGCCGATGACGAGCGGAGAAGCGTGTAGGACTTCGAAGTTGTCACGACCCCGGCAATGTTGAATTTGTAGCCGGTATACGAGCCGGCAGCGAAGGTGACGACCCGAGCCGGGGCGAACGTCTCAGTCCCGGGTGCGGCCGAGGCCAGGTACACGCTGCTCGACTCCTGCAGCCAGTAGCCGGCCCACACCCCGTTGGTGACGTAGAACCAGGAGCCCGGCTGGTTGGGGAGGCTGGCCCGGCTGGAGGTGCTGGCGCTGGAGTCGGCGCCCAGGGTGTAGCTCTTGAGGCCGGTCGCGGTTCCGGCGCTGTCGAACTTGTAGCCGGTGTGGCCGCCCGCCTTGAAGAAGAGGGTGACCGGTGGGTTGTAGGTGGTCGTGCTGCCGCTCGCGAACTTGGCGGCCAGCAGGTCCCAGAGTGAGCTGTCGCCCTGGTCCATCAACAGGGTCCAGATGCCGGCCCCCGCCAGGGCCCGCGCATTGACCATGTCGTATTTCTGCGCCAGCGAGGTGGCGTCCTCGTAGTAGCCCTCGACCCAGGTGGCGTTGGCCGAGTCGTAGAAGGCGAACCACGGCACCTCGCCGACATCGTCCCAGAGGCGCCCGTGCGCCGCGGCAAGGTCCCGAGCCCCGTTGTAGGAGTAGGCCTTCGAGGCGCCGGATGCCCCCGAGACCGTCGCCGCGTTCAGAACCTCACTGGTGGTCTGCCAGGTCCGTCCGTAGTAGGGCACGCCCCAGATGATCTTGTTGGCGGGAATGACCGAGAGATAGTCGTTGACCGACTCAGAGACATCGAGCATGTACGGGGAAACCATCGGCGCCACTCCGCCGGCGCGGGCCGACCCCGACCAGCTGTAGTCGTAGCCCATCACGAAGACGGCATCCGCCGCCCCGGAGGCGGTCAGGCCGGCGAGGTCGTAGCCGGTGGCCCAGCTGGCGGCGCCGCCCATGGTGTCGACGGTCAGGTACGAGCCGACGCCCGCCGCGAGGAGGGCCGCCTCGAGCTGCCGCACGAAGCTGGTGTACTGGTCGCGCAGCGGGGTGGAGACCGGCTCGAAGTCGAGGTTGACGCCATCCGCCGCCCGGTCGCGAACGGCGCCCACGATGCTGTCGATCAGCAGCCCGCGGGCCGTGTCACTGCCGAGCAGGGCCGCCTGCCCCGCCCCGCCGTCCCAGGCCATCATGGTGATGGTCAGGACCACGCGTACGCCCCGCGCATGGGCAGCGTTAATGACCCCGGTCATGGCGCTCGAATTCCAGCCGCCCCAGCCTGGCGTCGGAGATCCTCCACTCGTGGTGTCGAGCGTGCCATCTGACCGGGCCGCGACGCCAAAGTAGGCGATGGTGGTGACGAGCTGGTACTGCATCCACTGCAGCGATCCGGCGTCCAGCATCCAGTACGGCAGGAAGCCGAAGACCTCTTTGCTCATCCCATTCGGCATCGTGGAGGCGGTTGCGAGGGTGGCGCCGGACCTGGATGCCCGAGCCAGGCCCAGCGGTGTGATCCGGGCAGTGGCGCCGGAGTAGAGGCCGAGGGTAGCGCCCGGCGCGCCGCGCGGCTGGGGCGGGTCCCCCGGCACGAAGCTGATTCGATCGCTGGCATGCGCGGCCAGCATCTCCGCCTGGACCGATGACTCCTGGACCCATGCCGGCTCAACCGGCAGGACCCGCCCATCCGGAAGCATGACCGGGCCGTCGGCCCGCAGTGGCGGAACGTCGGTTGGGGGTGCCTGCCCGTCGAGCGGGCCGTCGCCGAGCACTGCGGCGGGCGCCGACAGGGAACCGGCAAGCATGGCCACCAGGGTCCCGATGACGAGGAATCGACGGATCACGCGGATCGACCACCTGCGAGTTGAGCCGCGGTCACCGGAGCGCGGCGACCGCTTCGTACCTCACCCTACCGACCCGCTCCCCTCAAGACCATGGTACGGATGGCCCGGCTCGATAGGCTGAATGAAGGATTCGGCCTAACTCGAGGCCAGGTACACGCTGCTCGACTCCTGCAGCCAGTAGCCGGCCCACACCCCGTTGGTGACGTAGAACCAGTTGCCCGGCTGGTTGGGGAGGGTGGCCCGCGTGCTGGTGGCGGCGCTCGAGTCGCTGCCCAGGCTGTAGCTCTTGATACCGGTCGCCACGCCGCTGCTGTTGAAGGTGTAGCCGGTGTGGCCGCCCATCTTGAAGAGGAGCGTGACGGGTGGGTTGTAGGTGGTCGCCCCGGGCTGGGCCGGCGCGGGCGGCGCGGGGGGAGGGGGCGTCGCCGAGGCGAGGTAGATGGTGCTCGACTCCTGCACCCAGTAGCCGGCCCACACCCCGTTGGTGACGTAGAACCAGGAGCCAGGCTGGTTGGGGATGGGGGCCCGGCTGCTGGTGTCCGCGCTGGAGTCGGCGCCCAGGCTGTAGGCCTTCTGGCCGGTCGCCACGCCGGCACTGTTGAAGGTGTAGCCGGTGTGGCCGCCCATCTTGAAGAGGAGCGTTACCGGCGGGCTGTAGGTGGTGGTGCCCGACGACGGCGGCGGTGCGGGCGGCGCGGCCGAGGCGAGATACACGCTGCTCGACTCTTGCACCCAGTAGCCGGCCCACACTCCGTTGGTGACGTAGAACCAGGAGCCCGGCTGGTTGGGGATGGGGGCCCGGCTGCTGGTGTCGGCGCTGGAGTCAGCCCCCAGGGTGTAGCTCTTGAGGCCGGTCACGCTGCCGGCGCTGTCGAACCTGTAGCCGCTGTGGCCACCGGCCTTGAAGAGCAGGGTGACCGGCGGGTTGTAGGTGGTGGTGCCCGACGGCGGCGGCGGGGGCGGTGCCGAGTACAGGTAGATGGTGCTCGACTCCTGCACCCAGTAGCCGGCCCACACCCCATTGGTGACGTAGAACCAGTAACCCGGCTGGTTGGGGAGCGTGGCCCGCGTGCTGGTGTCGGCGCTGGAGTCTGCGCCCAGGCTGTAGGCCTTCTGGCCCGTCGCCACGCCGCTGCTGTTGAAGGTGTAGCCGGTGTGGGCGCCCATCTTGAAGAGGAGCGTTACCGGCGGGCTGTAGGTGGTCGCCCCGGGCTGGGCCGGCGCGGGCGGCGCGGGCGGGGGCGGCACCGGCTCCGTGTAGGTCACCGTCGCACCCGACGGGGTCATATCGGGGTGACCGGCATACGCAAAGAAGTAGTTCCCGCTGGTCGGGTCGCCCGTGTTCTGAATCCAGATGCGGGTGCCCGCCAGATCGGGGTGGTCGAAGTGGACCTGGCGGGTCGGGTCGTAGCCATTGGCGCTCTCGGCGATCGCGCCGAACGCCATCCCCGGGTTGTGCAGGATGGTGTCGACCAACCCCTGTGCGCCCATATCGGTCGCGAAGTAGGCGCCGCCGCCGAGCAGCAGACCGGGGTAGCTGTAATTGCGAACCCGCTGCATGGCGACCGATTCGGTCGCCGGGACGTCGAACCCTTCGCTGGCGCCGGGCGCATAGCAGGCGTTGGAATAGATCATCACCCAGTTGGCGGCGGGGGTGATCGGACCGCCGGCGCAGTAGGTCCTCTGGGCCGCGCCGTCCGATGAGGTCAGCGTTCCGCGAAGTGCCTTCTCGCCGCAGTAGACCATCGCGACCGACCAGTCATCGGAGTCGCCGCCGGAAGTCGTCCGATTGAGGCCCCAGCCATTGTCCCGATCGGTGGCTTCGACGGTGTTGTACGGGTTGGGGTAGCCGTTGCCGTGCCCCAGGTAGATGACGATGTTGGCCCCATCGACCGCGGCCTTGACCGCGGCCCACGTGGCGTTGGGGGAGTACACCTTGACCACGGTCGCCCCGGCCGCCTGTGCCACGGTCGCGATGACGTCGCCCTTGGAGCGGTAGCTGTCCGTTTGCGCCCCGGTGGGGCCGACGATGATGACCACCTTCTGGGGAGCCACCACCGCCCCGACCGGCGCGACCGCGAGCTGCGACCCAATGAGGGTCAGGACGGCGATGAGGGCGGATCGGATGCGGTTGCGCAACGGGCTCTCCTGGTGGTATGCCGCCGACGCGCGTCAGCGCCGGCTGTCTATCCGACTACCACCCTACCGAGTGCCCCGGGGCGCGCCCATGCCCCGTTGGTCCGCACCGCTCACGGCGATCGGGCCATGTGCGCACACGCACCCCCCGCCCTAGTCCTGGGCGAAGTGCAGCACCACCAGCAGTCGCTCGACGGCGGAGAGGTCGGTCGCGGGCCGCACGAAGGCGGTCCGGGTGAGGGCGTCGGGATCAAGCTCCAGGGCCTGGATGGTGCCGATCAGCAGCCCCTTGGGGTAGGGGCTGCGCCCGATGCTGGCGCCGCCCGAGCCGGTCAGCGTCAGTCCCGCGCTGACGACGGTATCGCCGACCGCCACATTGTCCGTGGCACGCAGCTGGATCATCACCAGCTGACCGCCGAGCTGCCCCTGCACCAGGCCCAGGGCACGCGTCTGCTGGTCGACGCCGACCACGCTGGCGCGCGCGTCGACGATGAGGCGCACCGTCGCGGAGCCGGAGTTGGCGGCAACCACGCTGCCCGCCAGGGCGCCTGCCCCGTCGGCCGAGACCACCACCGGCATGCCGACGCGGACCCCGTCGTCGGTCCCGGCGTCGATCCCCACCTCCCAGGTGAAGTTGCTCGGGTCGCGCGCCAGGATCCGCACCGGCAGGAGGTCCATCTGCAGCGACGTGGTCAGGCCGAGCAGGCCGCGCAGCTCGGCGTTCTCGACCGCCGCCTCGCGCAGCTCGGCCAGGCGTGCGTCGGCGCTGGCCAGCTCGCGGCTCAGCCGGTCATTCTCCGAGCGCAGCCGGTCGATCTCGCCGATGGCGGTGAAGATGCCGGAGATCCCCGTCCCCACCCCGGCGATCGCGCTGCGCAGCGGGTCGAGGGTGCGGGCGGTGATCTCCTGCAGGGTCAGCGCCGGGGCCGTGCGCGAGGCGAGCAGGAGCAGCAGCGAGACGACGGTGCCGGATGCGAACCAGAGGCCGGCACGCGAGCGCCGGTGCGGGCTGCCGTCGAGCATGACGTCGGCCGCTGCGTCCGCGCCCTAGCGCGGCGCGCGGCTGAACTGCTCGCTGACCATCACCCGCTCCAGCGTGTCGAGCTCTTCGAGCACCTTCCCGCAGCCGCGCACGACGCAGGTCAGCGGGTCGTCGGCCACGTGCACCGGCATCTGGGTCGCCTCGGCGACCCTCTTGTCGAGCCCGATCAGCAGCGCGCCGCCGCCGGCCAGCACGATCCCCTGGTCCATGATGTCGGCCACCAGCTCGGGAGGGGTCTCCTCGATCGTCTCCTTGATGGCGTCGATGATCTGCGCCACCGACGGTTCCAGGGCCTCGCGGATCTGGTCGCTCCCGACCTCCACGCCGCGGGGCAGGCCGGTCAGCAGGTCCCGCCCGCGGAAGGTGACGGTGCGCGGGTTGGGCATCGGGTAGGCCGATCCGACCGCGATCTTGATCTCCTCCGCGGTTCGCTCGCCCATCAGCAGGTTGTACTCGCGTCGCGCGAAGCTGACGATGTCGGTGTCCATCTCGTCACCGCCGATGCGGATCGAGCGGCTCACCACGATCCCACCCAGGCTGATGACCGCCACCTCGGTGGTGCCGCCGCCGATATCCACGATGAGCGACCCGGTCGGCTCGCTGACCGGCAGGCCGGCGCCGATGGCGGCCGCCATCGGCTCCTCGATCAGGCGCGCCCAGCGCGCCCCGGCGTTGAGGGTGGCATCGCGCACGGCGCGCTTCTCGACCTCGGTCACGCCCGACGGGATGCCGACCAGCACGCGCGGCCGCGGGATGCGGGCGTATCGGTCGTGCACCTTCTGGATGAAGTACCGGATCATCTGCTCGGTGACGTCGAAGTCGCTGATCACGCCGTCGCGCAGCGGCCGGATGGCGACGATGTTGGCCGGCGTGCGCCCGACCATCCGCTTGGCCTCGGCGCCGATGGCCAGCACGCGCTTGGTGCGGGTGTCCATGGCGACCACGCTGGGCTCGGAGATGACGATCCCGCGATGGCGCACGGTGACCAGCGTGTTGGCCGTGCCGAGGTCGATCCCGACGTCGTGCGAGAGCAGCCCGAGCAGGCCGTCGAAGATGCCCACGGTGCCTCCGCTGGGGTGCCGATCAGAAGGTGGTGAGAGTGCGATTGCGCGCCGGAGCGCCAGGGCCCAAGGATGACGGATCAGCCCCGCCCCGGCAACGGCGTTCCGGCGGCCATTCGTCCCGGTAAGGTGTAGCCGATGCCGCAGTCATTTCGACCCGATGCCGGTGACCTGCCAGCGCAGCTTTCCGAGGACGAGCTGCGCCAGCTGTCCGAGGGCACGCATCCGCGGCCATGGAACCTGCTGGGCGCGCACCCGATGAGCCTCGGCGGGCGGGATGGGGTCCGCTTCGCGGTCTGGGCACCACGCGCCCGAGCGGTGAGCGTCGCCAGCGAGCTGGACGCCTGGCGGACAGATCGCAACCCGATGCAGCGCCTCGGCGACTCCGGGGTCTGGTCGCGCTTCGTGCCCGGCATCGGGGTGGGTGACCTGTACCGGTTCGCGGTGACGGGGTCCGATGGGCGCACCGTGCTGCGGGCGGACCCGATGGCCCGCTGGGCAGAGCTGCGCCCGGGGACCGCCTCGCGGGTCACCGGCCCAACGGCGCACGCCTGGGCGGACGACGCATGGCTGCGGGCGCGGCGCGCGCACGATCCGCACCGATCGCCGATGCGGGTCTACGAGGTGCACCTGGGCTCCTGGCGCCGCCGCTCGGACGGGGGCTGGCTCTCGTACGCCGAGATCGGGCCGCTGCTGGCCGAGCATTGCAGCCGTCTCGGTTTCACGCATGTCGAGCTGATGCCGGTGGCCGAGCATCCATTCGATGGCTCGTGGGGCTACCAGGTGACCGGCTACTACGCCCCGACCTCGCGATTCGGCGGCCCCGACGACCTGCGGGCGATGGTCGACACGCTGCATCAGGCGGGGATCGGCGTGATCGTGGACTGGGTGCCTGCCCACTTCCCGCGGGACGAGCATGCCCTGGCGCGCTTCGACGGGTCGCCGCTGTACGAGCATCCCGATCCGATGCGCGGCGAGCATCCCGACTGGGGGACGCTCATCTTCGACTACGGACGGCCCCAGGTCCGCAACTTCCTGGTCGCCAACGCCATCTACTGGCTCGAGGAGTTCCATATCGACGGGCTGCGGGTCGACGCGGTCGCATCGATGCTCTACCTGGACTACTCGCGCCGGCCCGGGCAATGGCGGCCGAACGTGCTCGGTGGCAGAGAGAACCTGGAGGCGCTCGCCTTCCTCCGTGAGCTGAACGAGCGCGTCCATCGGGCCTTCCCCGACGCGATCACGGTCGCCGAGGAGTCAACCGCCTTCAACGGCGTGACGCGCGCGATCGCCGATGGCGGGCTGGGATTCGACCTGAAGTGGGACATGGGCTGGATGCACGACACGCTCGACTACTTCGCACGCGCCCCGCAGTGGCGGGGGTCCCACCGCCAGCGGATCACGTTCCGAGGCCTGTACGTCGGCACCGAGCGCTGGGTCCTGCCGCTCTCACACGACGAGGTGGTGCATCTCAAGCGGTCGCTGGTTGGCAAGATGCCGGGCGACGATGCCCAGCGCTTCGCCAGCCTCCGCTCGCTGCTCGCCAACCAGCTCGGGCAGCCGGGCAAGAAGCTCCTGTTCATGGGCACGGAGCTGGCGCCCAGCGGCGAGTGGAACCACGACGTCGAGCTGCCCTGGCCGGCCGCCGAGGCGGATCCGCTGCGCGCCGGGCTGGCCCGCTGCGTGGCCGACCTCGGCGAGCTGTACCGCGCCAGCCCGGCGCTGTGGGAGGGGGATGCGGACCCGTCGGGCTTCGCCTGGATCGATATCGGCGACGTCGACGGCACGACCTTCGCGTGGCTCCGACGTGGCGCGACGGCCTCCGGTGGCACCGACCTGCTGGTGGTGGTGCAGAACCTCGGTCCTGCGCCGCGCGGCCAGTACTGGCTCGGGCTTCCAATCGCGGGTCGCTGGCGAGCGGTGCTCAGCACCGACGACCGCCGGTACGGTGGCGACGGCCCGCGACGCCGGCCGCTGATCGTTGCCACCGATATGCCCTGGGGAGGCATGCCGGCCTCGGCGGTCGTCAGCCTGCCCGCGCTCGGGACCCTCTTCCTCAGGCCCGAGGCCGACTAGCGCGGCGAGCGGCCCCGTCGCAGGACGCTCGCGAGGCGTGCGACGAACGGGTCGTCCCGTATCTCCTCGACGGGGAGCGGCAGGCTGAGCGACCAGTTCGGGCGCTGTGGAGCCACCGTCCCTGGCAGGTTCACTCGCTGCTCCACGGCCAGCGCATCCTCCAGCGTGGCGGTGATCACCGCCGAGGGAGCGGCGGAGAGGGCGGCGTGCGCGGCCAGGATCATCTCCCGCGCCTCGCCCTGCGGGGGGAGCCCCGTGACCCGCTCGAGCTGCTTCCGCAGCGCGCCGAGGGCCGCCGCATCGGGTGCCACGCCGGCCCGTTGCTGGTCGCCGAGGTCGGAGCCGCTCCAGACGCCGGCCAGCGTCGGAAGGTCGTGGGTGCTCAGCAGCGCCATGGCTCGGCGAGGGAACTCGGCGGGCGGCTCCTCTTCGAAGTAGACGACCCGCATCGACAGGATCCGCTGCTCGGCGAGCGTCTCGCGCACGCCCTTCTCGATGGTGCCGAGGTCCTCCCCCACGATCCAGGCGCCCGCCCTGGCGCTCTCGACGGCGAGGATGGCGAGCAGCTCGTCCGACGGGTAGCGCACGTAGGCCCCTTGTGCCGCAGGGCGCCCGGCCGGCACCCACCAGCCCCGGAAGAGCCCGGCCGCGTGGTCGATGCGCAGGCCGGCGGCGTGGCGCAGGGCCGAGCGCAGCGTG
>JBGQCU010000010.1:0-31373 GCA_041495495.1 Candidatus Limnocylindria bacterium | reverse complement strand
GCCGAGGTCCCCGACGCAGATTCTGGGTGCCCAGGTGGCCATTGCTGGCGGGGCTGCTGCTGCTCGCCCTCATCGCCGGCGCGGCGCTGCTGCCCGGGGCCACCGTGAGCATCACCCCCGCCACTCAGGCCATTGCGCCGACGGCGTACCAGTTGCAGCTACCGATCGCCGGGCATCTGTCCGACAACCTGCACGTCACCGTTCCCGGGATGGCCACCGGCACGCGGTCCGAACTGGTCCCCGCGACCGGCAGCGTCACATTCTCAAATTGGAACAATGCAGCGGCGGTCGCCGTGCCGCAGGGGACCTCCGTATCCGTCGGTGGCGGCATCGCGTTCGCTACCAGCGAGCGGATCGTGATCCCGGCGGCGACCTTCAGCGGCAACAGCACTCTTGTGCCGTCGAAGGGTAGCGTGGGGGTCACCGCGGTCGCGTCTGGCGTGACCGGTAACGTTGGTGCCGGCGCGATCGACACCATCGATGACCGAACGGTCAGAGGTTTCCTGCGCGGCTCGCCCAGTAACAAGAACAGGCTGGTGACGAATCCGGAGGTCACAATCGGCGGCCTCGAGACCCCGCACACCGTGGTCCAGCAGTCGGACGTGGACGCCGTCGTGGCGGCGATTCAGGCCGCTCTTGCCTCGCACCTGGCCGGCGCCCTGACCGGCCAGCCCGGCACGGTCTACGCGGGAGCCCCGGCAACCGAGCTGCCGATCATCGACGTTCCGGCCGACCTGGTTGGCAAGGAGGACACGCCGACCTTCGAGCTGACCGGCACGCTGGCATTCGACCGACCCTACGTGATGCGTACCGATGTCGAGGCGGCGGCGCTCGCGAAGCTGCGCGATGATGCGGCCGCCGTACCGGATGGGACCTCCGTGGTGGCCGACTCGATCAAGGTTGAGATCGGGACAGCGACCGAGAACGGCCCCAAGATGACGGTCGCGGTCTCGGTGACTGCCTCCGCCGCGGCGGCGATCGACGAGGTCGCGGTGCGCGACAAGGTCGCCGGCATGACAAAGGACCAGGCAGAGGCGGCGCTCGCCGACCGCGGGCAGGTCAAGATCGATCTGTGGCCCGGCTGGCTGGATCGGCTGCCGCGCATCTCGTTCCGGATCAGCGTCAAGACGGTGGCGCCGGCTCCCGCCGCGTCGCCGAGCCCGTGAACGGCGTCATCGGGCTCGACCATGGCAGCCGCCGAATCGGGGTCGCCGTCGGCAACGAGGAGACCGGCTTGGCCTTCGTGCGCCCTGCCGTCCTGCGCAGGAACGAGGCAGCCGACCTCGAGCAGATCGCGGCCCTCGCGCGGGCCGAGGGGACGACCCGCATCGTGCTCGGCCTCCCGCGCAACATGGACGGCACCGAAGGCGCCCAGGCAGTGCTGGCACGCGACTTTGGTGCGCAGCTGACCACCATCGGTCTCGAGGTCGTCTTCGTCGACGAGCGGCTGACCAGCTGGCAGGCGGGGGAGCAGCTCACGGCCGAGGGGCGGAGGCCGCGGCGCGCGTCTGGCGAACGGGACTCGGCGGCGGCCCGCCTGATCCTGCAAGATTACCTGGACGCCCGGGCTGCCCCGGCCCGAGGACAGGAGACCCGATGACTCGACCACCCGACCCGCGCTGGGACAAGGACGCGCGCCGCAACGCACGGATCCGCGACCTGCGCGACCAGCGCGAGGCACCGATCCGCCGCCGCCGCACCTTCCAGCCGCTGTTCCTGGCCGCCTGGTTCGCCGGGGTGATCGCCCTGCTAGGGGTCCTGATCTTCGTCGGCCTCCTCGCCTTTTCGCCGCGGTTGATGGGCTGGGTCGAGGAGCACCCGGGCTCGATCGAGCACGGCATCGTGCGTGACTTCGTACAGTGGTACCAGCCCGGCGCGCTTGCCGACGAGGCGGCCGGCTCCGATGGATCCCGCATCACGATCGAGGTGGCGACCGGCGCGAACGACGGCGAGATCGGCCAGCTCCTGTTCGAGAAGGGGCTCATCAAGAGCCAGCTCGCGTTCCTGTACGCGGTCATGCAGGCCGGCCGCTCGGGCACTCTGCAAGCGGGGGTGTACGACCTGTCGCCATCGCTGCGCCCCTCGCAGATCGTGGCCGCCCTGAAACAGCTGGCCGGGCAGGAGATCACCATCACGCTGATCGAGGGCTGGCGCCTGGAGCAGATGGTCGGCTACCTGGGCACCACCAAGCTCACCATGAACCTTGAGGAGTTCGCCGCCATGGCCAAGGTGCCGCCGCCGGACCTGATCGCGGAGTACGACTTCCTGGCCGATCTGCCCGCCGGTCGCAGCCTCGAAGGGTACCTGTATCCGGACACCTACCGGGTCGACACCAACGCGACCGCGCGGGAGATGATCGAGAAGCTGCTCGACAACTTCGGGAGGCGTCTGACGCAGGAGATCCGCGACGGGATCGCCACCCAGGGGCTGACCATCGACCAGGCGGTCACGCTGGCCAGCATCGTGGAGCGCGAAGCGGTGCTGGATGCCGAACGGCCCACCATCGCCGGCGTCTACCTGAACCGCATCAACAACCCAAAGGCCGGGACGGTTGGTCTTATGCAGGCCGACCCGACCCTCCAATACGCGCTCTCCACTGCAGAGTTCGGGTCGCGGCCGGTCCGGGACTGGCATCAGATCACTTGGTGGGGGCAACTGCAGACGGCAGGCAAGGAGGTCGTCCTGCCCGACGAGCTGGCCGGCTACCAGACCTACCAGGTCAAGGGGCTGCCGCCGTCGCCGATCTCCGCTCCGCGCATCGCCTCGATCGCGGGCGTCGCCGCGCCCGACACGGCCAGCGGCTACTTCTACTTCGTGGCCGGCTGTCCGAACGGCGTGCGCGATGGGTCGCACTACTTTGCCAAGACGCTCCCCGAGCAGAACGCCAATATCGCCAAGGCGACGGCCGAGTGCCCGGCAGCGTGATCGGAGAACCGCATGATTGACACCGGGGACGTCAAGAAAGGCGTCATCATCGACCTTGACGGCCAGCTGATGAAGGTGCTCGACTGGACCCACATCAAGATGGCGCGCGGGTCGGCGCAGGTGCGCATGAAGCTCCAGAACGTTCGCCGGGGCGACATCGTGGAGCGCACCTTCCAGGCGGGCACGCGCTGGCCCCGAGCGCGGGTCGAGCTGCGCAAGGCGCAGTACCTGTACGGGGATGGTGACGCGTTCCACTTCATGGACAGCGAGACCTATGACCAGTTTGCGGTCAGCGCAAAGCAGATCGGCGACGACGCGCGCTTCCTGAAGGAGGGGACCGAGGTCTTCGTCAGCATGTACGACGGTGAGGTGCTGGGGGTCGACCTGCCGGTGGCGGTCGACCTGCGGGTCACACAGACCGATCCGGGCTTCGCGGGCGACACCGCGGCGGGCGCCAAGAAATCGGCCACCGTCGAGACCGGGCTGGTGGTGCAGGTGCCGCTCTTCGTCAACGAGGGCGACCTGCTGCGTATCGATACGCGCACCGGCGAATACATGACCCGCACCCAGTAGCCGATGCCACCCCTGCCCGACCAGGCCAAGCTCTGGGAAACGCCAAGCCCGGCGCCGCGCATCCTGCGCGTCTCGGATCTGAACCGGCGGGTCCGGGTCCTGCTCGACGGCGACCCGGCCCTGGCCGACGTCTGGGTCGAGGGCGAGGTGAGCCAACCCTCGTACCCGCCGTCGGGCCATTGCTTCTTCACCCTCAAGGACGCCGCCAGCCAGGTCAAGGCGGTCCTCTTCCGCGAGGAGCTGGCGCGCGCAACGGTTCGCCCAGAGCACGGCATGCAGGTGATCTGCCATGGCAAGGTGCGCGCCTACGAGCCACAGGGCACCTACCAGGTCTACGTCGAATCGATCACCCCCGCCGGTGCGGGCGACCTCCACCAGCAGTACGAGGCGCTGCGCGCTAGGCTGGCAGCCGAGGGCCTCTTCGAAGAGGGCCGCAAGCGGCCGCTGCCGCGCTGGCCGAGGCGGATCGGGGTCGTCACCTCGCCGGTCGGCGCGGTCTGGCGGGACATCGGCAACGTCATGCGGCGTCGATACCCGATCGGCGAGCTCGTCCTCTCGCCGACGATCGTGCAGGGCGCCACCGCGGCCGGCGCCATCGTGCGGGCGCTGCACCGCCTCTACGCGGACGACGGCATCGACCTCGTGATCCTGGCGCGCGGCGGCGGCTCGCTCGAGGACCTGTGGTCGTTCAACGACGAGCGGGTGGTGCGTGCCGTGGTCGAATCGCCGGTGCCGGTGGTGGTCGGCGTGGGGCACGAATCCGACGTCACGCTCGCCGATTTCGCGGCCGACCTGCGCGCTCCAACCCCGTCCGCTGCCGCCGAGCAGGCGGTCCCGGACCTGTCGGCGTTCCCCGCCATCCTGGATCGGCTCCGCGATCGCGCCTCGGCCGCGCTCATCGGCCGGCTCACCGATCGCCGCAGCTACCTGGCCCAGGAGGCGCGTGCCCTGGCCCGCCTGCTGCCCGATACCGGGGCCGCTCGCCAGCGTGCCGCGGAGCTGGTCGATCGCGGCCACCGGGCGCTTGCCTCACGGACGGCCCGCGAGCAGGCCGCGCTGGCCGGGCTGGGCGAGGCGCTGCGGGCACTCTCGCCGGCAGCCACGCTCGAGCGCGGCTACGCGGTCGCGCGGCTGCTCGACGGCACGATCGTGCGCGACCCGGCCCAGGCCCGCATCGGGGAGCCGCTCGAGGTGGTGGTCGCGCGGGGTAGGGTGGCGACGCGCGTCGAGGGCACCGCCGGCGCGCAGGAGGAGCTGCTGCGATGAGCGATCCGGCGAAGCCAGAAGACTTTGCCAACCGCCCGTTCGACGAGCTGGTCGCCGAGCTGCAGCGGATCGTGCAGGCGCTCGAGGCCGGCAACCTGCCGCTGGAGGAGAGCATCGCCCGCTATCGCGAGGCGCTGCGCCTGCATGCCGCCGCGGAGGGACGCCTGCGGGACGCCGAGCTGACGATCAGCCAGCTCGGGCGAGGCCTCGACGAGGCCGCCGCCGAGGCGAGTTCCGCCGACCCCGAGGTCTGACCGGTGGCCGAAGCCGTGCGCCTGCGCCCGCCGCTGCCCACAGATGCTCCGGCGCTCGCCGCGCTGGCCGGTGAGCTCGGCTACCCGAGCAGCCCCGAGGAGCTGCTCGGGCGACTCGCCGCCCTGCACCCGACCGACGCCGCGGTGATCGTCTCCACCGATGCCTCCGACGTCCCGACCGGCTGGTGCCACGTCGAGATGTTCCGCACCCTGGTCGAGCCGTTGAGCGCCCTGATCGTCGGCCTGGTCATCGGGGAAGGGCATCGCTCCGAGGGGATCGGGGCGCAGCTGCTGGAGGCCGCGGAGCGCTGGGCGCAGGCTCGTGGCTGCCGACGGCTGGTCGTCGCGACCCGCATCACGCGTGAGCGAGCGCATCGGTTCTACGCGCGGCAGGGGTACACGGTGAACAAGACGTCGTACTTCCTGAACAAGGCGCTCGACTGACCCTCGGCCGGCCCTGGCCTATACTTTCGCGCGCCACTGAGACCGGGAGAGCTGCTTGACGACCCTCGACACGCTGACCGATCCCGCCCAGCTCCGCGAGATGAGCGCCGCCCAGCTCGAGTCGCTGGCGGCGGAGCTGCGCGACAAGATGATCCGCACCGTGCAGCGCACCGGCGGGCACCTGGCCAGCTCGCTGGGAGCCGTCGAGATCACACTGGCCCTGCATCGCGTCCTGAGCTCACCGCGCGACCGGATCGTGTGGGACACCGGGCACCAGGCCTATGCCCACAAGCTCCTCACCGGCCGATACGATCGGTTCCACACGCTGCGCCAGGTGGACGGCGTGGGCGGTTTCCCGCGCCGCAGCGAGAGCGAGCACGATGTCTTCGACGGCGGCCATGCCGGCACAGGGGTCAGCATCGCGGTGGGATTGGCGGCGGCGCGCGACCTGAGAGGGGCCGGCGATCCGGAACGGCGCCAGCGCATCGCGGTCTGCGTTGGCGACGCCGCGATCCAGACCGGCCTCACCCTGGAGGCCCTGAACCATCTCGGCGATCGCAAGCACCGCATGCTGATCGTGCTCAACGACAACGAGATGAGCATCAGTCCGTCGGTCGGCGGCCTCTCGACGCGTCTCAACAAGCTGCGCCTGACGCGCGCCTACCAGGGGACCAAGTCGCTGACCCAGCGCATCCTGCACAGGGTCCCGATCGTCGGCAGGCCGCTCCTCGCCGCGCTTGCCTTCACCAAGGAAGGCTTCAAGCGATCGTGGGCGAACGTCGGGTTCTTCGAGGACATGGGGATCACCTATATCGGGGTGCTCGACGGCCACAACCTGGCAGAGCTGGAGCAGAGCTTCGAGCGCGCCTTTGCCCTGCCGGGGCCGGTGCTGGTCCACGTCAAGACCATCAAGGGCAAGGGCTACGGTCCGGCCGAGATGGACAGCGTCAGCTTCCATGGCGCCAGCCTGCCGCCGATCGACCTGTGCCTGATCGACCCGACCGAGGAGCCGCTGCCGCCGGAGGCCGAGCCGCGCCGCCGCCCGAAGACCTACACCGCCGCCTTCGCCGACGAGCTGGTGCGGCTGGCGGCCGAGGACGAGCGGATCTGTGCCATCACCGCGGGCATGCCGACCGGCACCGGCCTCTCCCGCTTCGGAGCGCGGTTCCCGACGCGGCTCTTCGACGTGGGCATCGCGGAGCAGCACGCGGTGACGATGGCGGCCGGCCTGGCGCTCGGCGGCAAGCGCCCGGTGGTGGCCCTCTATTCGACCTTCAGCCAGCGTGCCTACGACCAGCTGGTGCACGACGTCTGCCAGAACGACCTGCCGGTGCTGCTGGCGATCGACCGGGCCGGGCTCGTCGGCGAGGACGGGACGAGCCACCAGGGGATGTTCACCCTGTCGGCGCAGCGCGCGCTTCCGAATCTGGTGATCGGGTCGCCCAAGGACGAGCAGGAGCTGCGCGACATGGTGGTGACCGCCTTTGCGCATGCCGGGCCGATCAGCCTCCACTACCCGCGCGATCCCGGCGAGGACCTGCCGGACCGCGACGGCGAGCCACTTGAGATCGGGCGTGGCGAGGTGCTTCGCAGTGGCGCCGACCTGCTCATGGTCGGCTTCGGCCCGATCGTGCAGCGCCTGCTCCTGGTGGCCGAGGCGCTGGAGCGCGACCATGGCCTCGCCTCCACGGTCATCAATGCCCGCTGGGCAAAACCGCTCGATGAGGAGCTGTTCGCCGAGCAGGCGGTCGGGCGTCGGCTGGTGGTGACCGCCGAGGAGAGCGCCGCCATGGGCGGCTTCGGCGACGGCGTGCTCGACGCACTCAACCGGGCGGGGATTCGCGTCCCGCTGCTGAAGGTCGCGCTGGCCGAGGGATTCGTGCACCACGGGGCGGTGGAGGACCTGCGGCGGCAGCAGCGGATCGACGTGGCGGGGATCCTGTCGCAGGTCCGCGACGCGCTCGGCCTGCCCGAGCCGGTTGTTCAACCCGAGCCGGGCGAAGCGTCGAGCGTCAGCGCCGCCTGACCGGCGTGACGCGGCTCCGCCTCGACCAGCTGCTCGTCGACCGCGGACTGGCGCCCTCGCGGGCCGCCGCGCAGGCGCTCCTGCTCGCCGGCGCGGTGGAGATGGCCGGCGCAGGCAGCCGCACCCTCAAGCCAGGGCAGCTCGTTACCCCCGACGCGCAGCTCAGCGTCGCGCCCCGCCCGCGCTGGGCGTCGCGAGCGGCGGAGAAGCTGGCGGCGGCCCTTGACGCCTTCGGGATCGATCCGGGCGGCCTCGCCTGCCTGGACGCGGGGGCATCGACCGGCGGCTTCACCGACCTCCTGCTGGGACGCGGGGCGCGGATCGTGTATGCCGTCGACGTGGGACGTGGCCAGCTGCTCGACCGGCTGGCGCGCGATCCGCGGGTGGTCAGCATGGAACGCACCAACCTGCGAGCGCTGGCCACGCTTCCTGAGCCGATCGAGCTCGCCACGCTCGACCTCTCCTTCATCTCGTTGCGCCTCGTCTTGCCCGCGGTGCGCGGCCTGCTCAGCGACGGAGGCTGCGTCATCGCCCTGGTCAAGCCGCAGTTCGAGGCTGGGCGCGAAGCGGTGCCTCGCGGCGGCGTCGTCCGCGACCCGACGACCCATCGCGCCGTTCTGCTGCGATTCGCCGAGCATGCCGCCCAGGCAGGCCTCTCGGCGAGGGCCCTGATCGCGTCGCCGATCGCCGGGGCAGACGGCAATCGGGAGTTCCTGGCGCTGTTGCGCATCGGTGCTGCATCGATTCCCGAATGGGCCGGGCTGGTGCACGGCGTGGTGCCCTCGCCCGTATGACGGGCGCAGTACGATGCCGGGCATGAAGCGCAAGCGCGCACCGGCCGGCGAGCAGCTCAGCGTCTTCGAGGACCTGGCGGCGCTCCCGGAGCCGATCCACGAGCCGGCGCCCGACACGATGCGCCAGATCGTCTCGCTGCGGATGCCGGATGCCCTGCTCGAACGGGTCGAGGAGGTGGCGCGCGGACGGGGCGTTTCGCCCTCCAGCCTGATGCGGGCGCTCATCGCCGCCGGCCTGGATCGGTCCTACGCTGCCATCACCCCGGACCAGCTGGCCTCCGAGCTGGCGGCGCTGCGCAAGGGGGTCGACGAGATCGCGACGAGGCTCCGGGCCGGCGAGTGATGCGCTTTGGCTTCGCCTTCAACCCGACCAACCCCCAGGCCCGTGCCGCGCTCGAGCGCGCCGAGGCCTGGTGCTCAGGGCACGGGGTGGAGAGCTGGAGCTCGGAGGCTGGCGATCGAGACCGGATTGCGGCCGCCTGTGCGGGGACCGACCTGGTCTGCGTGCTGGGTGGCGATGGCACCTTCCTGCACGCGGCCCGCGGCATCGGTGACTCGGCCGCTCCGACGCTCGGCGTCAACCTTGGTCGCGTCGGCTTCCTGGCCAAGGTGGAGACCGATGACCTGGAGCCGGCCCTGGCCAAGGTGGCGAGCGGCGAGTTCGCGCTGGAGGACCGCTTCCGGATCGCTGCCACGCTGATTCGAACCAACGGCGAGCGCGACGAGCAGGCCTGCCTGAACGAGGTGGTGGTGGCACGCGGCACGCGGGTGCGGATGATCCAGGTCGAGGTGGAGGTGAGCGGCAGCCACCTCGCCACCTGGGTCGCCGACGGCGTGGTGGTGGCCACGCCGACCGGCTCGACCGCGTACTCGTTCAGCGCCGGAGGCTCGGTGCTCGACCCGCGCCTGCGCAACATGATCATCACGCCGGTCGCCGCCTACCTGTCGGCCCTGCGCAGCGTGGTGGCCGGCGAGGACCAGGTGGTGCGGCTGACCCTGCGCCAGGCGACCTCGGGAGCCACGATCAGCATCGATGGGCAGTGGGACCTGCCGATGGCGGTCGGTGAGACGGTCGAGGTGCGCGCCCTGCCGGTGCCGCTGCGCATGGTCGAGCTGAGCGGCGGCACGCCGTTCTACGACCTGCTGCGCACCAAGGCCTCGCTGCTGCCGACCTAGGCGCATGGCCTCCCCAGCCGATCCGGCCCTGGTCGCGGCGATCGGGGCGTTCCTGGACGAGCTGCAGGTCGAGCGCGGCCTCTCCCCGTTGACCGTGGTCGCCTACCGGCGCGACCTCGCCCAATTCGCCGCGGTAGCGGGTCGCGCCTGGCGTCACGATCCTGAGCCGGTCCGCGACTTCGTGAACGCGCTGCGTCGCGATGGGCGACGGCCGAGCACCCAGGCCCGCAAGGTGGCGGCGATCCGCAGCTTCTATGGCTTCGCGCTGCGCGAGGAGCTGGCCGAGCGGGACGTGGCTGCCCTGCTCGATGCTCCGAAGGCGGGGAGCTACCTCCCCGACGTGCTTGGTCCCGAGGAGGTGGTCCGCATCCTCGACGCGCCCCCGGCGGACGAGCTGGGCGGAATCCGCGACCGGGCCATCCTCGAGCTGCTGTATGCCTGCGGCCTCCGCGTCAGCGAGCTGACCGGGCTCGACACCGACCGGCTCGACCTGCCGGGGCTCCAGGTGCGGGTCATCGGCAAAGGCAATCGGGAGCGGCGCGTGCCGATGGGGGAGGAGGCTCGGGAACGGCTGCATCGCTACCTGGCCGGCCCGCGGGAGGCGTGGACGGCGGGACATCCCACCGCCGCGGTCTTCGTCAGCCAGCGCGGCCGGCGGCTGGCACGGGAATCGGTCTGGCGCCTGGTGCGTCACTGGGCGGCGGTGGCCGGGGTCGAGGCCCGCGTCACGCCGCACACCTTCCGGCACAGCTTTGCCACGCACCTGCTCGAGGGGGGAGCCGACCTGCGGGTGGTCCAGACGCTGCTTGGCCATGCTAGCATCAGCACCACCCAGCTCTACACGCACCTGACCGGAGAGCGCCTCCGCGAGGTTTACGCGCGGGCGCATCCACGAGCCTGAGCAGAAGCGGAGCACTCCGATGAGTTACGCGCGGAACCTTCTCAGCCGGGGCGAGGAGGTCGTCTTCGAGAGCCGCCAGCATTGGTTCGCGGTGCTCGGCGAGACCTGGCCCTTCGTGATCGCCGCCATCCTCGCCTTCGCGGTGCTCATCTGGCAGACGACCTCGACGGCATGGAGCGGGACGGGCCTGCTCCAGATCATCTCGCTGCTGGCGCTGCTCGGCTCGCTGGGGCGCATCGGGCTCAAGGCCTGGGCATGGCGCAACCAGGAGTACTTCGTCACCACCCGTCGGCTGATCAAGGCGCAGGGCATCTTCAACAAGGAGATGGCCGATTCGGGCCTCGAGAAGATCAACGACGCGCACCTCACCCAGAGCTGGCTGGGGCGCATCTTCGACTTCGGCACCCTGGACATCCTGACCGCGTCGGACGAATCGGCCGGGATCCAGGACTACGAGATGCTGGCTGATCCGATCCGCTTCAAGATCGCCATGCTCAACCAGAAAGAAAAGCTCGAGCGGCCGGACCTTGCCCCGCCTCCGCGCATGCAGTCGCCGACGCCGATGCCGGCCATGCAACGCGCGGAGCCGATGCCTCCCCGCGCCGGATCGGACCGCGTCGCCGAGGTGCCGATGGGCGCCCCGACGCACTCTGCTCCGCCCATCGCGCCCGCGGCGACGGGCATGCCGCCGTCGGTCGCCGACCAGCTCACGGCGACCCTCGAGAGCCTGGCCGCCCTGCGCGACCGCGGCCTGATCACGCCCGAGGAGTACGAGGCCAAGAAGCGCGACCTGCTGGGGCGAATGTAGGTGGAGGAGCCTCGCCGCTCCTTCTCCGACGGGCTTTACGGGGCCGAGCTGGAGCGGCGTATCGACGAGGCGGCGGCGACCATTCGGGGCCGTCTGGCGACCATCCCCGCGCTTGCCGCCCCGCGGCTGGCGATCGTCCTCGGCTCGGGCCTGGGAGGCGTGGCCGCCCTCCTCGACCCTGCGCCCCGGCTGGTGATCCCGTACGGCGAGATCCCGCACGTCCCGGTCGCCACCGTGCCCGGACACGCCGGCGAGCTGGTCGCCGGCACTGCCGCCGGGATCCCGATTCTGCTCCTCTCGGGGCGTGCTCACGCCTACGAGGGCTGGTCGCAGCGCCAGGCGACCGTCCTGCTGCGCGCCTGCCTGACGCTCGGGATCGGGACGCTGGTGGTCACCAACGCATCGGGGGGCATCAACCCCGGCTTCGACCCCGGCGACATGATGCTGATCTCCGACATCATCAACCTTTCGGGCGACAACCCGCTGACCGGGCCGAACCTGGACCGGCTCGGGCCACGCTTCGTGTCGATGACCGATGCCCTCGACGCGGACCTGCGCGCCCTAGCGCGGGCCGCCGCAGCAAGGGCCGGCGTGAACCTGCGCGAGGGGGTCTACCTGATGCTGGCCGGGCCGACCTACGAGACCCGGGCGGAGCTGCGCATGCTCCGCACCCTGGGTGCGGACGCGGTGGGCATGTCGACCGTGCCCGAGGTGCTGGTGGCGCGGCACGCCGGCGCGCGCGTGCTCGGCTTCAGCCTGGTCACCAACAAGGCGACGCCCGAGATGGAGGGCGAGGTGACGCACGAGGAGGTGCTGGCGATGGGCCTGATCGGCGCGGCGCGCCTCCTGTCGCTCCTGCGTGAGCTCTTGCCGGAGCTCGGATAGGTGCTCTTCGGGAACCCAACCCCGGCGGAGTTCGTGGGGATCCTGGTCGCCCTGGTGGTCGGGATCACCTTTCACGAGTTCAGCCACGCGCTGGTCGCCGACCGGCTCGGCGATCATCGGCCGCGCGCGCTGGGGCGGGTCAGCCTCAACCCCCTGCGCCACCTCGACCCGGTCG
Source organism: Candidatus Limnocylindria bacterium (assembly GCA_041495495.1). Taxonomy (GTDB): domain Bacteria; phylum Chloroflexota; class Limnocylindria; order QHBO01; family QHBO01; genus CF-167. The sequence goes on along the minus strand of JBGQCU010000010.1, from coordinate 19,146 downwards.
GCGCGCTCTTCTTCCTGATTGCGGGCTTCGGCTGGGGCAAGCCGGTGCCTGTCAACGCCTATGCCCTGCGGCCCGGACGGATCGGCCTGACCGTCGTGGCCCTGGCCGGCCCGACGGCCAACTTCGTGGTGGCGGCAATCGTGGCGGTCCTGTTCCGCGTGCTGCTCCAGGCAGGCCTGCTGGACGCCCCGTTTCCCAACGAGGCGATGCAGCTGGTCGTCTACTTCAACGTCGCGCTGGGCCTCTTCAACCTGATCCCGATCCCGCCGCTGGATGGCTACAACGTGGTGCTGCCGCTGCTGCGACCGAGCCAGGCGTTCGTCGTGCAGCGCTACGCACAGTACGGATACATCGCGCTGCTCCTTCTGCTGCTGCTCTCCTATGGTCCGGGCAACGGCCCGCTCGGGTGGCTGTTCGGAGTGGCTCTTCACGTGGAGAGGTTCCTGATCGGTGCATAGGGTCGGGCAATTCATCAATCACCTGACCGCGCGGGTCGATCCCGGCGAGGAGGCACGCACCCGCCACCTGCTGCCCGACGCGGCCTGGCCGCTGTTCACCGGCATGCCGGCCGCCGACCGCCGCCACGCGCTCGACGTGGCGCGGCGCCTCCTGGCGGGGGGCCAGACCGATTCCGACCTGTTGGCCGCCGCCCTGCTGCACGACGTGGCCAAGGGGCACCGCCTGCGCCTCTGGCACCGCGTCGCCGGGGTGCTGCTGCACGCCGCCGCGCCGCGGGCGCTCGAGCGGCTGGCCGCGCCCGACGAGGCCTCGTGGAGATATCCGTTCCACCTGTACCTCCATCACGCGGCCCTATCCGCGGAGGCCGCACTGCGGGCCGGCTGCGGCCTGCGGACGGCCGATCTCATCCGTGGCACGACCGATCCGGCGGACGCCGCGCTGGCTGCGGCCCTGATACGCGCCGACGAGGCCAGCTGACGACGATGACGCTCGAGCCGATCGCGATCGCCGCGCCGCCGTCAGCTCCTCTGCGTGTCGTGGGGTCAACCCCCGGCGAGCCAGACTTCGAGGTCCAGCTGGGAGTCTTCTCGGGCCCGCTGGCGGTCCTGCTGCACCTCATCGAGTCGCGTCAGCTGGACGTCCTGAGCGTTCCACTGGCCGAGCTGGCGGACGCCTACGTTGCGCACCTGGCGACCAACCCGGTCGACCCCGGTCAGCTGGCCGAGTTCGTGGCGGTTGCGGCGCAGCTGATCCTGCTCAAGTCACGCAGCCTGCTGCCCGGCGAGGTCGGCCCCGGCCTGCCCGCTGCCGACGCTGAGCCCGATGAGGAGGAGCTGCGCCGGCGGCTGCTGGAGTACCGCGCCGTGCGGGACGTGGCGCGCGCGCTCGGTGAGCGGGACCTGCTCGCCCCGATGCAGCGGCGCGAGCCGCGCGAATCGGACCTGCCCGCGGCCGCGGTCGCCGCGCTGCCCCCGTCCCTGCTGGCCGAGGCGATGCGGGCGCTGGCCGCCATCCCCGAGCCGGAGCCGCCGCCGCCCGAGATCGTGGCGCGCGATATCACCATCGCCATGCAGATCGTGGTGCTGCGGGCCGCGCTGGCCGGCGGCGGCCGCGTGGTCCTGCAGCAGCTGCTGGCGACCTGCCGCTCCCGCACCGAGGCGACGGTGACGCTGCTGGCCACGCTGGAGCTGGTCCGGCGTCGACAGGTGCGCGTCCGACAGCGCGAGCTGTTCGGCCCGATCGTGCTGGAGAGCATGGCGTGAGCACCGCCGACGATCTGGGTGCCTTCTACGAGGCGCTGCTTTTCATCTCGGAGCGGCCGATGACCAGCGCCGAGCTGGCCGAGCTGGCCGACATGCCGCTCGCGCGGGCCGAGGCCGCCCTCGCGAACCTGGCCGGGGAGCTGGCCGAGGACGGACGTGGGCTGCGCCTGCAGCGCCTGGGCGATGCCTGGCAGCTGGCCACCGCCCCCGAGGTCGGTGAACGGCTTGCCGCCTACGCCGCTCGCGAGGAGGCGCGCCTGACGTCCGCCGCGCTCGAGGCGCTGGCGGTGGTCGCCTACCGCCAGCCGTGCACGCGGGGCGAGGTCGACCGCCTGCGCGGGGTCGACTCCGATTACGTGCTGCGCTCGCTGCTGCATCGGCGCCTGATTGCGGAGGTGGGACGGCGCGACACCCCCGGCCGGCCGATCCTGTTCGGCACCACCTTCACCTTCCTTGAGCGCTTCGGCCTGACCTCGCTCGACGATCTGCCGCCGATCGACGAGGTCGAGCTTCCGACGCTGCCGGCTGCCGCCGAGCCGGAGCCGGTCGATGCCGGCTGAGCGGATCCAAAAGCTGCTGGCGCGCGGTGGCCTCGCCTCGCGACGCGGAGCCGAGGAGCTGATCGCGGCCGGTCGCGTGACCGTCAACGGGCGGCCGGCCAGGCTTGGCGAATCGGCCGACCCGGAGATCGACCGGCTGGAGCTCGACGGCGTGCCCCTGACCGCTCCCGGGGTGACCGCGCACTACGCGGTGCACAAGCCGACCGGGCTCGTCTCCTCGGCGCACGATGAACGCGGGCGCCGCTCGGTGGTCAGCCTCATCCCCGGCGGCGACGCGGCGCGGCTGTGGCCTGCCGGCCGCCTGGACGTCGACTCCGAGGGGCTGATGGTGCTCACCAACGACGGTGCCTGGGCCAACCGGGTGCTGCATCCCCGCTACGGGGCGGAGCGCGAGTACGCCCTGTTGGTCGACCCTGCGCCGACCCGCCTCGACATGGACGCCCTCCTCGCGGGCGTCGAGCTGAGCGATGGTCCCGCCCGCCTGCTGGCGATCCAGGTGGCGCCGCCGCCGGTCGAGGTGGAGCGGTCCGCCGACGAGCGTGGCCGCTGGCTGCGCGTGCGGGTCGGGGAGGGGCGCAAGCGCGAGGTGCGGCGCCTGTTCGCGGCCGGTGGCTATCGGGTTGAGCGGCTGGTCCGCACTCGCCTGGGGTCGCTCTCGCTCGCCGGGCTGCGCGAGGGAGAGTGGCGCGCACTCGGGCCGGCGGAGGTCGAGGCGCTGGCCGGGGCGCGGCCACGGGTCAAGGCAGCCGGCGCCGACGCACCGCTGAGCGTGGCCATCGACGGGCCGTCCGGCTCCGGCAAGAGCACCATCGGGCACGCCTTGGCGCAGCGCATCGGGGCGAACTTCGTCGATACCGGCCTCATGTACCGGGCGTTGACCCTGGCGGCGCTCGAGCGCGGCGTCGACCCGGACGACGGCGAGGCGCTGGGTGGGCTGGCCCGCCAGGTGCGGATCGAGGTCCGCCGGCCGCGCCGCGAGCAGACCGAGCGGCGCGAGACGGTCCTGCTCGACGGCCACGACGTGACGGCCGCGGCGCGTGCCCCGCGCATCGATCGCGTCGTCTCCTCGGTCAGTCGCCACGCGGCGGTGCGCGACGCGATGCTCCACGTCCAGCGCTCGGCAGCGCGGCGCCGCGACACGGTGATGGTCGGCCGCGACATCGGCACGGTGGTGCTGCCCCACGCCTCGCTGAAGGTCTTCCTGACCGCCTCCGCCGCAGTCCGCGCGGTACGCCGCGCGACCGAGATGGGCCGTCCGGACCGCGGCGATCGCTACCTGGCCGAGATCGAGCAGCGCGACGCGGCCGACATCGGCCGAGAGGTCGCACCGCTGCGCAAGGCAGCGGGTGCGCTGGTGCTCGACACCGGCGAGCTGGACGTCGCGGCCTGCGTTGACGCCATCGCCGCCCACCTGCCGAAGCGAGCGCCGGCGTCATGAGCACCTGGTTCTACTTTCCCGGCGCGGTCATGACCGGATGGCTGAAATGGCTCCTGGGCGGCGGCCGCGTCGAAGGGCTCGAGCGGGTCCCTCGCGACGGCCCCTACATCGTGGTCAGCAACCACACCTCGAACCTCGACCCGCCCTTCATCGGCAGTGCGATCGGCCGTCATACCGGCCGCCTGATCCACTTCATGGCCAAGGATGAGATTCGCCGCTGGCCGCTCGTCGGCTGGCTGGCCCGTGGCTCGGGGGTCTTCTTCGTGAGGCGCGGCGAGGGCGACCGCGCCGCGCAGCGCATCGCGCTCGAGCACCTGGCCGCCGGGCGCCCGATCGGGATCTTTCCGGAGGGGACCCGATCGCGCGACGGCGTGCTGCAAGAGCCGAAGCTCGGCGTCGCGCTGGTGGCCATGCGCAGCGGGGCCCCGCTGCTGCCGGTGGGGATCAGCGGCAGCGGCAAGATCTTCCCGGGCCGCAGCCGATGGCCTCATCGAACTCGCGTCAACATCCGGATCGGTGACCCCTTCCGCCTGCCGCACCAGCCGGACGGGCGGCTCGACCGCGAGGCGCTGGCCGAGGGCACGCAACGCATCATGCGCGAGATTGCTGTGTTGCTCCCCGAATGGCAGCAGGGCTCATATCGTCAGGGACCGATAGAATCGGAGCGATGACCGCCGCCAACCGACCCGAGGTCCGCATCGCCGATCGCGCCGGCTTCTGCTACGGCGTGCGGCTGGCGATCGACAAGGCCAAGCACGCGGCCGACGAGGGCAAGGAGGTCACCACCCTCGGCCAGCTGGTGCACAACCCCGGCATCAAGGCCGACCTCTCCGACCGTGGCATCAAAACCGCCGACCTCGCCGACCAGGTGGAGGGCGGGACGCTCATCATCCGGGCTCACGGCGTGCCCTCCAGCGAGCTGGAGCGGGTGCGCGGCAAGCCCGAGCTGGAGGTGATCGACGCCACCTGCACCTGGGTCCTGCAGTCGCAGAAAGCGGCGCGCGAGCTGGATGAGGCCGGCTACACGGTCTGCATCATCGGGCACGAGGACCATCCCGAGGTGAAGGGCGTCCGCTCCTACGCCGGCGAGAAGCACGTCGTGGTCGATGACATGGACCGATCGACCTGGGAGCGCGTGCCCCACACCAAGAAGATCGGGGTCCTGAGCCAGTCGACGATCCTGCCCTACAAGCTCGACGAGTTCGCCGCCTTCTGCCTGCGCCGCTGCCATGACCTGCGGGTGGTCAACACCGTCTGCCCCGTGACCCTCACCCGCCAGGCCGATTCGGTGGTGCTGGCCGGGCAGGTCGACGCCATGATTGTGGTCGGCGGCAAGAACAGCAGCAACACCAAGGAGCTGGCGGTCAAGTGCGAGGAGGTGTGCGCCGACACCCTGCACGTCGCCGATGCGGATGAGCTGGAGGCCGAGCACCGCGACTGGCTGCGCGGCAAGGCGCGCATCGGGATCACCGGTGGCACCTCCACCCCCGAGGTTGACCTCGAGGCGGTGCGCGACCGGATCTACGCCCTCGTCGTCTAGGCACTACGCGCGACGCGGATCTTGCTGATTCCCGGCGCCTCGAACCCTGGCTAGCTACTGGTAATTCTCACCACCCGATGCCTGCGCCAACCACGCGGCGGCGTGCGGTGCATCTGCTGGCCTCCCTCTCATCAACCGGGAATTACGCCCTCGCAGGCGCCGGACAAGCGGAGTCACGAGCCATAAGCGCCCCTGGGTGAGAAATAGGCGCTTCACCGTGCCGCTGGCGCTGCTGCTGCCGCCGCCGCCGTCGGCACGGGCTCGAGGTCTGGTGTGGCTACACTCGCCACATGCCCTCGCTGCCCGTGGTCGCTATCGTCGGCCGTCCCAACGTCGGCAAGTCGACCCTCTTCAACCGGATGATCGGCGAGCGGGTGGCGATCGTTGAGGACATCCCCGGCACCACCCGCGACCGCGTCTACGGCATCGGTGAGTGGAATGGTCGCCGCTTCACGCTGGTCGATACCGGCGGCCTGGAGCTTGAGCCGGGCAGCCATATCGAGGAGCGCGTGCAGGACCAGGCGCGGGTGGCGATCGAGGAGGCGGATCTGGTCCTCTTCGTGGTCGACGCCAGCGCCGGCATCGCGCCGCTCGACCATGACGTGGCCGATCGGCTCAGACGGGCGGGCAAGCCGACGATCCTGGTCGTCAACAAGGCCGATAACCCCCGTCGCGAGCAAGAGGGGGCCGAGTTCTACGCGCTGGGCTTCGAGCCGACCATCGCGGTCAGCGCCCAGCACGGCCGCAGCACCGGCGACCTGGCCGACCTGCTGGTGGACCTGCTGCCGCCCGCCCAGCCGGGCGAGGCGGAGCCGGAGGCATCGGTCCATGACGAACGCGACCTGGCAGAGGGGGACCTGGACGAGCTGGCCGAGACCGAGATGGGGCCGCCGCGGGTGGCGATCGTCGGCCGCCCCAACACCGGCAAGAGCACCTTCATCAACCGTGTCCTCGGTGAGGAGCGGATGATCGTCAGCGAGCAGCCGGGCACGACGCGCGACCCCGTCGACTCCGCGGTCAGCGTCGACGGCGAGCCGATGATCCTGGTCGACACCGCAGGCATCCGGCGCCGCGGCTCGGTCGGGCGGGGGATCGAGCGCTACTCCGTGCTGCGCGCCATGAAGGCGATCGAGCGCGCCGACGTGGCGGTGGTGATGACCGACGCGGTCGAGGGCTACACCGCCCAGGACGCCCACGTGGTCGGGCACGTGCTCGAGGCGGGCAAGGGGATCGTGCTGGTCATCAACAAGTGGGACGCGCTGGAGAAGGATGGCCACACCGCCGACGAGTGGTTGAAGAAGCTGCGTCGCGATGCGCCGTACCTGGCCTGGGCGGATATCGTGTTCGCCTCGGCGCAGACCGGGCAGCGCGTCGATCGCATCCTGCGCGAGGCGCGTCGCGTGGCCGAGGAGCGCTTCCGGCGCGTCCCGACCAGCGAGCTGAACCGAGTCGTCAGCGACGCCGTGCGCGAGCATCCACCCGCCAACGTGCGGAATCGTCGACCGAAGATCCTGTATGCCACCCAGGTGGCGGTCGGCCCGCCGACCTTCGTCATCTTCGTCAACGACCCCGAGCTGGTTCACTTCAGCTATCGGCGCTACCTGGAGAACCGCATCCGCGCCGAGTACGGCTTCCTCGGCACGCCGATCAAGCTCATCTTCCGCCAGCGCGTCTCGGAGGAGTCGGCACGGCGTACGAGCCGACCGCGGCGAGCCAGCGGCCGGGGCAGGCCACCGGCTCGGAAGCGCTGACGTCCATCGGAGCACGCGTCGCCGGCATGCCTTCACGGCCCATGGGCCCGGTGCTGCTATCGTGCGCGACGTGATCGGCCAGAACGAGAACGACGGAAGCACGGCGAGCGCAACGGGCACCGATGCCGGAGCGGTGAAGGCTCCTTCCCGCATCCTCGTGTACACCGGCAAGGGCGGCGTCGGCAAGACGAGCATCGCGGCGGCCACGGCGCTGGCCTGCGCGGAGCGTGGCTATCGGACGATCGTGCTCTCGACCGATATTGCGCACAGCCTGGGCGATGTGTTCGGGATCGAGCTGGGGCCGGAGCCGGTCGAGATCGCTCCGAACCTGCACGGCCAGGAGTCAGACGCCTTCTTCAACGTCGCGCGCTACTGGGGGCGGATTCAGCAATACGCCACCAGCGTCCTGCGCTGGCGCGGCCTGGACGAGGTGCTGGCCGAGGAGATGACGGTGCTGCCGGGCATGGACGAGGTCGGCAGCCTGCTGTGGATCGCCGAGCATCATGACTCGGGCAACTACGACGTTGTCGTGGTCGACGCGGCGCCGACCGGCGAGACACTGCGCCTCCTCTCGCTCCCCGAGGCGGGCCGCTGGTGGATGGAGAAGATCGAGCCGATCGGACGGCGCATCAGCAAGCTGGCCGGCCCCCTCATCCAGCGGGTGGTGGGGATGCCGATGCCCGGCGGCGACGTCTTCGACGCCGGCGAGGAGCTGTTTGCGAAGCTGGAGCACATGCACGACCTGCTGGTTGACCCCGAGCTGACCTCGGTGCGCGTGGTGCTCACCCTGGAGCAGGTGGTGATCAAGGAGGCACAGCGCTCGTTCACCTATTTCCACCTGTATGGCTATCCGACCGACCTGGTCATCGCCAACCGGGTCCTGCCGGATGAGGTGCCGTGGACGTACTTCAAGGGCTGGCATGAGGCCCAGCAGCGCTACGGTCCACTGGTCGAGCAGGCCTTCGCCCCGATCCCCGTGATGCGTGCGCCCTTCTTCGACCGCGAGGTGGTCGGCCTCAAGATGCTCAGCGAGCTGGGGGAGGCCCTGTATGGCGATACCGACCCGACGGTACACTTCTACCGCGGTCGACCCTATTCGGTGAAGCGGGACGATGGGGAGTTCATCCTGTCGGTCGAGCTGCCGTTCGCCATGAAGGAGGAGATCTCGCTGACCCGCCATGCCGATGAGGTGCTGATCGAGGTCGGCACCTGGCGGCGCAACCTGGTGCTGCCGCGCGCACTGGTCGATGCACCGACGCTCGGCGCAAAGTTCGACGAGCATGTCCTGAGGATTCGTTTTTCGGCTCCACCGCGGACCAAGACAGGAGGCAAAGCACATGGCTGACGACATGACCGAAGACCTTGAAGCCCGAGTCGACAGGCTCGAGCGGCGAAACCGCCGCGGTGAGGCACGCGAGAGCATGGAGACCGCCTTCTGGGCGGTGATGCACAACGTCCTCCCCGACGAGACCCGCCACCACCTCAAGTCAGCCAGCCGGGAGCAGCTGCTGGCGGCGCGCAGCTACCTCGACCACTGGATCGCCAAGATGGGCGACACGCCGGCGTCCGAGGCACACGCGGAGCGCGAAACGATCGAGGTCAAGTAGCCGCCGGCGATGACCGACCAGATCGGGGTGATCGGGGCCGGAGCCTGGGGCACCACCCTGGCGGTCAAGCTGGCCTCGGCCGCGCGGCCCGTCACGCTGTGGGCCCACACCCCGGAGGCCAACCAGGAGCTGGCGAGCGTCCGCGAGAATCGGCGCTATCTGCCGGGCATCGTCTTTCCGCCCAACCTGCGGGTGGCGACCGATGACGCCTTCCTCTCCGAGCCGTATCGGCTCTTCGTGCTTGCCGTCCCATCGGCCCACCTGCGAGCCACGCTGCAGCAGCTGCGCGAGACGCTCCATCCCCGGGCCGCGCTGCTCAGCGTGGTGAAGGGTATCGAGCAGGGGACGCATCAGCGCATGAGCGAGGTGGTCGAGGAGGAGCTCCCCGGGCGCCGGGTGGCCGCGCTCTCCGGCCCGAACATGGCGCGCGAGATCGCTGCCGGCCTGCCGGCCGGCAGCGTGGTGGCCTCGCAGGATGCGGCGCTGGCGGCGGAGCTGGCCGCGATCCTGGGCAGCGACCGCTTCCGCGTCTACACCAACCCCGACCTGGTGGGTGTCGAGCTGTGCGGTGCGCTGAAGAACGTGGTCGCCCTGGCGGCGGGCTTCGTTGACGGGCTCGGCCTCGGTGACAGCGGCAAGGCGGGGATCATCACCCGCGGCCTGGCCGAGATGACCCGGCTGGGCGTCGCCGCCGGAGCACATCCGCGCACGTTTGCAGGCCTCGCCGGCGTCGGCGACCTGATCGCGACCTGCATGAGCCCGCTGTCCCGCAACCGCAGCGCCGGCGAGCTGATGGCATCCGGCATGTCATGGACCGATGCTGCCGCGCGGCTCAACGGGGTCGCGGAAGGCGTTTTCACGGTGCGCGGCGCGCTCGAGCTTGCCGCCGAGCACGGCGTCGAGCTGCCGATCGCCGAACAGGTCGAGGCGGTGGTCCACGGTGCCCGCCCGCCGATGCAGGCCGTCGCCGAACTGATGTCCCGCGCCCCGAAAGACGAGCTGAGCGATTGAGCTAGGCGGGCACGAGGGGGAGGTAGTCCGGCCACCACATGGCGCGGTCGACCGCCATTTCGATCTCGTCGTCGTGGAATTGGCGGCCATAGCCCGTATCGCGGGCATGGCGCACCAGGCGGATGGCGATCCTGCGGGCGACGCTGCGAAGCTCCGAGATCGGCGGGTAGATCGCCCCTAAGGCGACACGCTCGGGGGTGACCTGGTTGGCCAGCTCGTGGGCCGCGACCAGGAAGAACTCGTCGGTCAGCTCGCGCGCCTCGGCCACGATCGACCCCAGGCCCACGCCCGGGAAGACGAAGACGTTGTTGGCCTGCCCGATGGTCCTTGGGCCGTCGGGTCCCATGGCCGGCCCGAATGGGCTGCCGCTGGCGACCAGGGCGCGCCCATCGGTCCAGGCCAGGATCTCCTGCGGTGATGCCTCGGCTCGTTCGCTCGGATTGGAGAGCGGCAGCACGATTGGCTGGGGGTCATGGCGCGCAACCTCGCGCACGAGCGCCTCGGAGAAGGCGCCGCGGGAACCGGTGGTCCCGATGAGCACCGTGGGACGGAAGGCCAGCGCCACGGCCACGGGGTCGCGTCGCTGCGCCGGATCGAGGCCCAACGCCGCCAGCCGATCAGCGTCGACGGCGACGGCCCGCTGGTCGTCGGCGAGGTCGGGGCGGTCGGCGGCCACCACGCCCTTGCTGTCGAGCAAGATCATGGCCGCGGCGACGGCCGAGCGATCGAGACCCTCGGCCGCCAGCTCACGTGCCAGGAGCCCGGCGATGCCCATGGCCGCGGCTCCGGCTCCCAGGAACAGGAAGCGCTCGCCGGCCAGGCCGCCACGGCTGGCTCGCGCGGCCAGGAGACCGGCGAGGACCACTGCGCCGGTGCCCTGCACGTCGTCGTTGAAGCTCGCGAAGCGGTGGCGGTAGCGAGACAGGATGCGCAGCGCGTTGTGCTGCTTGAAGTCCTCCCACTGCACCACCGCCCGCGGAAAGACGCGTCCGACGGCCTCGACGAACGCCTCCACCACCGCGTCGTAGTCAGCGCCGCGCAGCCGGGGGGCGCGATGCCCGAGATAGAGTGGATCGTCGAGGAGCTCCTGGCGGTCCGTGCCGACGTCCAGGGAGACCGGCAGCGTCCACGCCGGGTAGATCCCCGCCGCAGCGGTGTACAGCGCCAGCTTGCCGACCGGGATCGCCATGCCGCCAGCTCCCTGGTCGCCGAGCCCCAGGATCCGCTCGTTATCGGTCACGACGATCAGGCGGATCTCGGTATCGGTCGCCGAGCGGAGGATGTCGTCCATCCGGTCCAGGTCGGCTGGGGTGATCCAGACGCCCCGCGGCCGGCGAAAGATGTGGCTGAACTCCTGGCAGGCCCGCCCCACCGTCGGCGTATAGACGATCGGCAGGAACTCCTCCAGGTTGTCGAGCAGGAGTTGATAGAAGAGCGTCTCGTTGCGGTCCTGGAGGGCCGCCAGACCAATGAAGCGCTCGAGGTCGTCCGGCTTGCGGCGGACGTGCTCCAGCTCCAGGGCCACCTGCTGCTCGATGGTCGATACACGGGCCGGCAGCAGGCCACGCAGGCCGAAGCGGTCGCGCTCGTCGTCTGAGAAGGCGGTGTCCTTGTTGAGCAGCGGATGCGCGATCAGCTCCTGGCCCCGACGCCGCACCACGACCGGCCCGCGCGGCGCCTCGAGCGCGGGAGTCGCGATGGGCCGTGCGGCCATGGTGTCCACCACCAACAGGCTAGTCGTCGTCGGCGGCTTCGAAAGGGCCGTTGGGAACCGAGGGCGCGGGTCGAATGGCCCCGTCCTCGCCCCGCGCACCTATCATGCGCTCGAGGAGGACCGATGCCGCGCTACACCCCTGAGGATTCGCTCCACAGCCCGCGCTTCACGGGACCTTCGACCTTCGCCCGCCTGCCGCTGGTCCGGACGCTGGAAGAGGTCGACGTGGCGATCGTGGGGGTCCCGTTTGACACCGGGGTCACCTACCGCGTCGGCGGCCGCTTCGGCCCGAATGCCGTGCGGGCGGCGAGCGTCATGCTGCGGCCGTACAACGCCAACCTGGACGTCGAGCCCTTCGACCTCCTGTCCTGCGTCGATTACGGCGACGTGGTGATCGTGCCCGGCTACACCGAGCGCAGCTACCAGGCGATCGAGGAGGCGGTGGCACCGATCGTCGAGGCCGGGGTCGTCCCGCTGCTGATCGGCGGCGACCACGCCTGCACCCTTCCGCACCTGCGCGCGACCCGCTCGCGGGGACCGGTGGCGGTCATCGACTTCGACTCCCACACCGATGCCTGGGACAGCTACTTCGGCGAGAAGTACAACCACGGGACCTGGATGCGGCGCGCCATCGAGGAGGGACTGGTCGACGTCGCCCATTCGATCGAGATCGGGCTGCGCGGGTCGCTGTACGGCGCCGAGGATTGGACCGGGCTGCGCACCGAGCTGGGGCTCGACTACCTGACCACCGAGGAGGTCTTCGCCATCGGGCCGGCCGAGGTGGCGGCCCGGATTCGCGCCCGGGTTGGCGACCGGCCCGCGTTCATCACCTTCGACATCGACGTGGTGGATCCGGCCTTCGCGCCGGGAACCGGAACGCCCGAGGCGGGTGGGCCATCGGCTCATGACATGCTCGCGGTGGTGCGCGGACTGACCGGAATCGACTTCGTCGGCTTCGACGTGGTGGAGGTGATCCCCGCCTACGATCCGGCCGGCCAGACCGCCACCCTGGCGGCCAACCTGGCCTACGAGATGCTGTCGCTCGTCGCGCTGCGGCGCGCCGCCCGCTGAGCGCCGGAATCGTGTCCGACGAACCGGCCCTCGACTGGCGCGACCCCATGCCGGCCGGCTTCCGCTGGCCCGATGGCAAGCGCGCCGCGGCATGCTTCACCTTCGACGTCGACGCGGAGAGCCCGATCCTGTTCGACCGACCCGAAGCGGCGGGGTGGCTGGACGTCATGTCGCACCAGGCCTACGGGCCGCGCACCGGAGTCCCGCGCCTGCTCCGCATCCTCGATCGGCAGCGGATCCGGGCCACCTTCTTCGTGCCCGGCTACACCGCCGAACGCTGGCCGGCGGTGGTGCGCGCCATCCGCGACGCCGGCCACGAGATCGGTCATCACGGCTACCTGCACGAGGGGGCGCGCTCAGCCCCCGACCTGGAGACGGAGGAGCGCCGTCTGCTGCGCGGGCTGGAGGCGCTCGACACGGCCGCCGGCGTGCGACCGATCGGCTATCGGGCACCGATGTGGGAGCTCTCGTACCGCCTCCCGGCGCTGCTCGTCAAGCACGGCTTCCGGTACGACAGCGGCCTGATGGATGCCGATCATCCGTACCGCCTGGCGACCGGCCCCGAGGCGGGTGCCGCGTCCATCGTGGAGCTGCCGGGGCATTGGAGCCTCGACGACTGGGAGCCGTACAACTACCTGCCGGGGATCACCGGTTCGGGCGTCATCGCCAGCCCGACCGAGGTCATCGCCCGCTGGACGCTGGAGCTCGATGCGCTGGTGGATGCGGGAGGCCTGTTCATGCTGGCCAACCACCCGTTCATCTCCGGCCGCGCCTCACGCGCGGTCGCGCTGGAGTCGCTGATGCAGCGGGCCCGCTCCATCGACGGGCTGTGGATCGCATCGGCCGAGGAGATCGCGGCCCACGTCGAGACGCTGCCGCTGGCTCCGGTGGTGCATCACCCGCATGAATTGACCTGACGGGCGGCGAAAGCCCAGCGGAAATGAGGAGGCCCCGGCGGATGACCACCGGGGCCTCGGCGCGGGGTCAGCTCAGGCTCGTTGCACCGAGGAGCGGGCCGCGAACCAGTAGATCAGGAAGGCCACCGCGCCACCGACGTAGTACGCCAGATCGGCGCCGTGGAGGTAGTTCATCGTGACGTAGTTGAACGGGCCGCCCCACTCGTAGCCGAGCGACGAGTTCTGGAAGGGGATCGCCACGACGAAGCCAACGACGAGGGCGACGAGCCCAACGGTGCCGGTCGGCAGCTTGGCATAGTCGATGATCGATCGCGCGTCCGCGTGTCGGCCACGCAGCCACCAGTCAGCCAGCACGACCCCCACGAAGGGCGAGATCCAGTAGCTGATGAACAGCAGGAAGTTCGTGAAGTTCGTGGCGAAGTCGCCCGTGTTGAGAAGCAGGGTGAATCCGAAGCCAAGCACTGCGACCACGGCGGCCGAGTAAATGCGCTTGACGCGAACACCGGCGGCCTGCAGCGATAGTGAGCCGGTGTAGTCGTTCATGGCGTTGACGGCCACGGTGCCGATCGCGATGGCCACCATCGCCAGGCTGGCGACGACGGCCCCGCTGCCGCCGAGGACGTCATAGATGGTCTGGCTCGACTCACCGCCGGTTGCCTTGGTGGCCACCAGCAGGCCCAGGATCTCGAGCCAGCCCGACGCGATCGCCATCCCCAGCAGCGTGTACCAGAAGACCTTTGAGGTCGACGTGTCGGATCGCAGGTAGCGCGAGTAGTCGGAGGCGTACAGGCTCCAGGCCAGGACGAAGCTCGCCACGATGGCGACCATCGCCACGAAGGCGCCGATCTGATCGGCTCCCGTGAAGCCGTCGGTCAGGCTCGTGTCAGCCTTGCCCAGGATCACGATGGTCAGCACCACGAACATGGCGCCCAGGACGATGGCGCCCCACTTCTCGAAGAGGTGGATCGCCTCGTGACCGAAGATCCCCAGCGCGCCCTGGCACAGCACGATGATCACCAGCCCGCCGATGAAGGGCACGCCGAGCAGGATGTTCAGGGCATACGCACCGAACAGGCTATTGATCCCATCCCAGCCGATGGTGCTCACCCAGTTCAAGAGACCCGGTACCACGATCGACTTTCCAAATGGAAGTCGCGCGGCGGGCAGCTGGGCGAGGCCCAGCTTCGGCCCCATGGTGCTCAGCAGCGCCACGAAGTACGACCCGAGCAGGTTGCCGACCACGATCGCCAGGAGCGCGGTCACGAACCCCAGCTTCAGGAACTCGAGCGTCACCAGCGTGCCGATGAAGAAGGCAGCTGGCACCAGGTTTGGGGTGAACCAGACCGTGAAGACCCGGTTGACCGAGCCGTAGCGCGCGCTGTCCGGGATCGGCTCCATCCCGTGGCTCTCAATCGAGAGGTCGCCCTCGCGCGTTGGCATGCCCTCTTGGGCCGCGTCCAGCATTGCCATATCCAGATCGACTCCCTTCCTTTGAATCGGCGCCGTGAGCCCGTGTCACGGTCGCCTGAACACGCCTCGCACCCCCAGCCGCCCCGTCCTCTCAGTTCTTAGGCGTGCCCTCCCTCGGCTGGCGGCTTCTCAAAGGTGACCTGTTGGCTCACACCCCGGTGGTGCACGACGCTGCGCGCCGGCTCGGTCTCCGCGACGACGGCACCCGCGCGCACCACCCAGCGGGCGGCCGGCTGCAGCCGGATCGCCTCCGCCTCGTCGGTGCAGTCGAAGACGACAAAGTTGGCAGGTGACCCCTCGGAGATGCTCCATCCCTCCAGCTCTGCGGCGCGCGCCGGGTTGGTGGTGACCATCTCGTAGGCACGGAACAGCTCCGCCCGACCGGTCATCTGGCCGACGTGGACGAGCATCGACAGGGCGTCGAGCATCGAGCCGCGGCCGAGCGGGTACCAGGGGTCCATGATCGAGTCGTGGCCGCAGGCCACGTTGATTCCCGCTGCGTCAAGCTCCTTGACGCGGGTCATGCCGCGCCGCTTGGGATACGTGTCGAATCGGCCCTGGAGCACGATGTTGTCGAGCGGGTTGGCCACGATGGTGACGCCGGCCCGCTTCAGGATCTGGATCAGCTTGAAGGCGTAGTTGTCGTTGTAGGACGCCATGGCGGTGGTGTGGCCGGCCACCACGCGGCCCTGCATCCCGTCGCGGATGGTGCGTGCCGCGACCACCTTCAGGAAGCGGCTCTGCTCGTCATCGGTCTCGTCGCAGTGGAGGTCGATCGGCGCACCCGTCTCGCGCGCCAGGTCGAAGATGAAGTGCACCTCCTCGACTCCGTCGTCGCGCGTCCACTCGTAGTGCGGGATGCCGCCGATCACGTCGCAGCCGAGCCGCATCGCCTCGCGCATCAGCTCCTTGCCGTTCGGGAAGGAGAGGATGCCGTCCTGCGGAAAGGCGATCAGCCGCAGGTCGACGATGTCGCGCACCTCCTCGCGCAGCTCGAGCAGCGCCTTGAGCGCCACCAGGCTCGGGTCGCAGATGTCAACGTGCGAGCGGATCAGGCCCGTCCCCTGGGCCACTTCCCAGCGGATCGCCTCCAGCGCGCGGCGCTTGACGTCCTCGTGGGTCAGCGACGGCTTGCGTTCGGCCCAGGTCAGGATCCCCTCGATCAGCGTCCCCGACTCGTTGTAGCGCGGCTCACCGACGGTCAGCACCGCGTCCATGTGGACGTGCGGATCGACCAGCGGGGGAGAGAGGAGCGATCCCTGGGCGTCCAACTCGGTCGCGGCCGGCGGGATCTGGCCGCGCTCGCGGATGGCGGCGATGCGACCAGCCTCGACCCCAACGTCGACCGGCTCGGGCTGCCTCCCGCCGGTCGGATGCAGGCGCGCGTTGCGCACGACGAGGTCCATTGCCACCCGCTCTCCGCTTCCGCGTCGGCCCTGCGACGCGACGACGCATCATGCGCTCGGCGCGCGCCAGCCCGCTAGCCCCTTTTTCCGGGTCTGCAGGCGGTGTTCGGTCAGCCGCGCAACGGTCGTGGGCGCTCGCGAGCCACGAGCGAGGCGGCGCCCGGCTCGTGGTCGGTGTCATCGGCCGGGAAAGCCTCGCTGTCGTCGAGCTCCCAGCGCAGGTCGCTCTCCACCCGGTCGACCCCGTCGACCAGCCGGATGAGGCGCTCGAGGATCGCCGCGGTCGAGCGGCGGTCGACGGTCCCGGCGATGTGGGCGATCCCCTCGCGGACCTCGACTCTCATGTCATCGGGGTCCAGCCACATGGTCTTGCGAATGACCTGGTCTCGGATCGCCTCCAGCGCCTCGCCGTCCCGGCGGATGTACGCGCGAACCAGATCGGCCCGGGTGAGGATTCCGGCGAGGAGGTCGTTCGCCGTCACCGGCAGGCGATTGATGCCGCGGTCGAGCATCAGGGCAGCCGCCTCCCGAAGCGGGCGATCCTGGTCGATGCAGATGGCGGGCGTGGTCATCGCCTCCCCAACCGTGGTTGCGGCCTGCTGTCGCAGCTCGTCGGGAGCGCCTCGCTCCCCGAACAGCCAGCTGAGACCGCTTGCATGAACAGCCGAGTGGCCTCGCTCCTTGGCCAGGATGTCGGCCTCCGAAACGACGCCGAGGATGGTTCCCAAGCGGTCAACCACCGGCATTCCGCTGATCCGATGCTCCGACAGCAGCAACGCCAGGTCCCTGAGGCTCATCTCCGGGCGCGCGGTGACGACCTGCTTGGTCATCACGTCTCTCACCTTCATCGCACTCCGTCCCTTCGCTCCCGAATTCCGTCTTCGTTCCCAGCATCGGCGATCCTCGCGTCGCTGACCATATCCGGATGTCACCTTTCACAGGGCCGACCGGCCGCTCGCTCGCCATGGCCCCGCGGCCCCCACTGGACCGAACGGGTACACTCGGCCCTGGCTGGCGGGAATGGTTTGTCAGAGCCATCGGCCGAGGGGATCTGCGGGGCGTAGCGCAGCCTGGTAGCGCACCTGAATGGGGTTCAGGAGGTCGCTGGTTCGAATCCAGTCGCCCCGACCACCAATCTGAGCACGAAATGGGCACTCGCGGCGATGCCGGAGCTGGCCCTCGCCGATCGGCGGCGTGCTCGCAACCGCGGCCCGGCCAGCAAGCTGATGACCAATGGCACTGGATGCCACCATCCCCGGCGTTCACCCTGCCCGGAGGAGGTGCCACCGGCATGCCAAGCGTCGCCGCCGTTGAATGGCCGACCTGTGCGCATTGCGGCGCACCCGTCACCAGCAATGCCGATCGAGCCGCCGCCGATGTGCGCACGTTGTCGCACATTCGGACTTCGCATTGCCTGTATTGCACCAACCTGGCCGTCTGTGGCGCAAGCTGCGAAAAGTGTGGCCGCATTCCTGGCGGCGCACCATGCGAAATGGAGCGCTAGCGAGGAACGCGACGGCCGCGGCCATCGGCAGCATGTTGCCGATCTGACGAAGACGGGCGGAGGGGCTGATCGGCTCTTGCGCCTCGATCGGCACGCCTCGACGATCGAGCTGTCAGCGAAGGAGCTCGAGGAAGAGGACAGACCATGACCACCCCCGTGATCTCACGGAGCAAAGAGGCGGACCTGGCCGGGCCGGGGATCGGCAACTACGCCGACCTGGAGCGGATCCTGCCGCAGGACTACACCTCGCTCCTGACGGCCAGGGAGACGCAGACCGCGATCTACGCCATCAAGGAGTACATCGAGCGCGAGCTGTGCCGCGAGCTGAACCTGCAGATGGTGCAGGTCCCGCTGATCGTCGACGCCGAGTCGGGCGTGAACGACATGCTCGATCGGGACGGCTCCCGCACACCGATCCAGTTCCACATCTCCAACGACCATGACCAGCATTCGATCGACGCGCAGGTGGTCCAGGCTGCCACCAAGTGGAAGCGATCCGCGCTCAAGCAGTTCGGAATGGGGGTCGGCGAAGGACTCTGCACCGACATGCGCGCCGTCCGGAAGGACTACTTCCTCGACCACGACCACAGCGTCTACGTCGACCAGTGGGACTGGGAGCGGGTGATCACCCCCGACCAGCGCAACCTGGCCTATCTCAAAGAGGTGGTGCGGGCGATCTGGCGCGTCATCCGCGGCGCGGAGCAGCTCGCCAACGGCCTGTACCCGCAGCTGCGCACCGAGCGCTATTCCGACCTACCGGAGCAGATCGAGTTCTTCCACGCCGAGGAGATCCTGGAGCGCTACCCCGATCTCCCGCGCAAGCAGCGCGAGACGGCGATCCTTCAGGAGCACCCGGCGATCTTCATCATCGGCATCGGCTGGACGCTGGCCGATGGCTACCCGCACGAGATGCGAGCCGCCGACTATGACGACTGGGTGACGGAGACGGTGGCGGATGACGGGCGGCCGATGCACGGGCTCAACGGCGACATCCTCGTCTGGAACCCCGTCACCCATCGCCGCCACGAGCTGACCTCGATGGGGATCCGGGTGAATGCCGAGACGCTGCGACGGCAGCTGGAGCTCACCGGCCAGCTCGACTGGCTGAACCTGCCCTACCACCGGGGCATCGTGAGGGGCGAGCTGCCGTTGACGATCGGGGGCGGGATCGGCCAGTCACGGACGCAGATGCTGCTGCTCAAGAAAGCGCACCTGGGCGAGGTGAGCGTGACGGTCTGGCCCGACGTGCTGAAGCAGATGTGCCACGCGAAGGGGATCCACGTCCTGGAGTAGATGCGAGCAGCACAACGCCCGGTCCAGAGCGGACCGGGCGTTGTTCGTATCGCTCACCGGGCGCTCGCGCGCCCGGATCGGGATCGGTGCTAGGCGGCAGAGACCTTGCCGGCGCGGGGACCGCGGGGGCTGGACTCAACCTC
>JBGQCU010000009.1:0-31847 GCA_041495495.1 Candidatus Limnocylindria bacterium | reverse complement strand
AGCTCGCTCGACCCGGAGGGCCGAGTCGACATGCTTGGCGTGATCCGGCGCCTCGGCGGGACGTCGACCGTCCTCTTCTCGACCCACATCCTGACCGACGTCGAGCGGGTCTGTGACCGGGTGGCGATCCTCGACCACGGCCGCCTGGTGACGACCGGCCCGATGGACGAGCTGCTGGAACGCTACGCGCGTCCCGTCTACCGCATCGAGCCGGAGGACGGGCAGAAGGCCGCGTTGGAGCGCCTGGTCGCGGCGCTGCGGAGCGCGTCATGGGTGGCCGGCGTCGAGGAGTCGCACGGCGGCCTGCGCGTGGCGGTGCACGACGATGGGAACGCCGGACGGGCGCTGCTGGCGGCGGTCGCCGAGCACGGCGTGGCGCTGATCTCCTACGAGCGGCAGCGGCCAACCCTCGAGGACGTCTTCCTGCAGCTGGTTGGGCGGCAAGCGCACGACCCGGAGGCGGCCGCGTGACGGGCCTCGGACCGCTGCTGCGCAAGGAGCTGCTGGAGGCGTGGCGCACCCGCCGCCTGCCGGTGGTGGCGATCGTCGTTGCCGCCTTCGGGATCGGCTCGCCCATCCTGGCCCGCTACAGCCCCGAGCTGGTCAAGGCGCTCGCCGGCGGCCAGTTCCAGATCGTCATCCCGCCGCCAACCGTCGCGGACGCAGCGGACCAGTTCCTCAAGAACGTGGGGCAGGCCGGGATCCTGACCGCCGTCCTGCTGGCGATGGGCAGCGTGGCGGTCGAGAAGGAGCGCGGCACGGCGGCGCTGGTGCTCAGCAAGCCGGCCTCGCGCGGCGCCTACCTGGCAGCCAAGTTCCTCGCCATCGCGGCCACCCTGGGCGTGGGACTGGCGCTCGCCGCGGTCGGCGGCTACGCCTACACCTCCTTCCTGTTTGAGACCCTTCCTCCGCTCGGCTGGGCGGCGATGACCGGCCTGCTGCTGCTGATGCTGGTCGTGTACGCCGCGCTCACGTTCCTCGGCAGCGTGCTGACCCGCTCGTCGCTGGCCGCGGCGGCGATCGGCGTCGGCGGGCTGCTGCTGGTGGCGCTCATCTCCGCGCTGCCCACCATCGGGGCCTACACGCCGGGCGGACTGTCGGTGCCGGGCAGGGCCCTGGCGCTGGGGACCGATGCCGGTGGCCTCATCGGTCCGCTGCTGGTCAACCTGGGGCTCCTTGCCGGCCTGCTGCTGGTCGCGTGGCTGGCGTTCCGCCGCCAGGAGCTCTAGGCCGGCCCCTCGCCGGTCGGCTCGACCTGGAGGTCATGGCCGTGCAGCCGAATGGTGCGCAGGTAGAGGTAGAGGGAGGGCACCAGGATGGCGGCCACCGCCAGCATCGCGGGGCGCGTGCTGCCGGCCGCCACCGCCAGCCAGCCGAGGAGCGGGCCACCGGCCATCTGGCCCAGCGCATCGGCCTGGCTGTTCATGGAGTGGACCGTGGCGCGCACGTCCGAGGTCAGCCCGAGGTTGATCCAGGCGGTGGCGATCGGCTGCGCCACGCGGCGCACGATCCGGGTGAGCAGGTAGCTGAGCGCCGCCATCTCGAAGGAGACCGCCGCCGCAAAGGCGACGATCAACCCGATCAGCACCACCTGCAGGAAGAGCAGGGTGCGCGCCGCGCCCAGGTGGCTCTCCGTGTCGATCCGGCGCCGCGCGAGCTGGACTGCCGCCACGCTGGCCAGCAGCGAGACCAGGTTGATCAGCGCGAACCAGGCGATGGCCGATAGCTGCGGCACGCGGGGAAACGCGAAGTTGCTCAGGATGTGCAGCTCGCGCAGCCGGTCGAACGCCTCCGAACCGGCCCCGGCCACGAACGAGATGGCCAGGATGGTGAGGAGGGCCGGGACCACCCGCACCGTCGCGGCCGCGCGCCGCAACGTGTCGCCCATGGAGCCGATGATCGAGCGCCCCTGGCGGGGAGCCGGTGACCAGTGGCGCTCGGGCATGAAGACGACCAGGGCCACGGCGGTCAGCAGGTAGCCGATGCCGCCCGCCAGGATCGGGGCCTGCAGGCCCCAGACGGCGGCAAGCGGCACGCTGGCCACGATCCCCAGCGCGCCGGCTGCCCATCCCCACTGCGCGGCGCGCAGGAAGATCCTGCCCGTCTCCACATTGCCGGTCTCGTCGCTGATCCATGCCTGGGTGGCGCCCGACGTGAAGGTGAAGCCCACGCCCCACAGCACCTGGCCGAGCAGGATCGTGCCGAACAGGGGCCAGGCGCCCCATACCATCAATCCGACCCCGATCAGCGCGGTGCCGATGATCACGGAGAGGCGCCGGCTGACGGTATCGGCCAGGACCCCGGTCGGCACCTCGAACAGGAAGGCCGAGGCCTCCAGGGTCGTGCCGACCAGCACCAGCTGGAGGGCGTTCAACTTCGCCACCTGGATCATGAACAGGCCTGCCGCGGTCAGGACCATCATGAAGCAGAAGTTGCCGGCCGCCTCCTCGCCGAGGTAGACGAGGTAGGCGCGCCGCGCGCCAGCGAGGGTCACTCCGGGTCGTCGCGCAGGCGGCTGTAGAGGATCAGGTCGTGGTATGCGCCGGCGCGGAACTGGGACCCCCGCTGGATCCCTTCACGCGCGAAGCCTGCCTTCTCGAGGGACCGCTGCTCGGCCAGGTTGTCGACGTCGGTCGAGGCCTCGACCCGGTTGACGCGGGTGGTCTCGAACAGGTAGGCGGCCAGCTGACGCTGCGCCTCGGCGCCATATCCGTGCCCGCGTGCCTCGGGCACCAGCGAGATCCCGATGTTCCAGGCGGCGGACTCCGGGTTGGGACCGTTCACGACCTTGTGCCAGCCGACAGTACCGATCGGCGTCCTGTCTACGGCCAGCTCCACGATGAGCTGGCCGTTGTGGTCGTTGCGCAGCGGGCCGACGGCCATCGCCTCCCGGGGCGCCGGGCTGGGCGGCATCCCGAAGTCGTTGAACTCGCCCTGCATCGTCGGCGAATCCCACGCCTCGAGCAGGTCGGCATCGGCCAGGGTGATGTCCCGCAGGCGGATGCGCGGCTTCAGGGTCATTGAACGGTGATCAGCAGCGCGGCGCGCAGGTCCTCTTCCCGTCCCCCACACCAATCTGGGCCGGTGTAGAGCAATGCCCAAGCGGTGACGCGCCAGCGGCCCGCCGGCAAGTGGAAGAGCGGGTCGGCGAGAAACTCGCGATAGAACGCCTCGTTCGGTTCGCCGGGATTGATGGCCCCGGACTTGGCAAACGGCGTTGTGATCGGCTGGCCCTGGCCGATCGTGTATTTAGCGCACGATGCATCCCTGATGGCGTCCATCTTGCGGTCGCCGTTCACCTCTTCGACGGAGAACCCGATCACCCCGCCGCCCGAGCTGTAGATGGTCGTCGTCTGCAGGGCCCCGCGGTAAGAGAGCTCGGCCTGGACCTGAATTGCCTCATTCTCCTTCCAGGTCGCCCGCGGCGACGTGATGACGAGCGTGAACTCGGGGTCGTGCACCTCATTACGAAGCGGAAGCGCCCCGCCCGTCGGCGACGCGGTAGCGGGGGCGCATGCGGCGAGGGCAATGCTGATCGCCATGGACGCAAACGCGCTCCGCTGAACGCTCGTCATAGGGCTACGGTAGCGGACCAGCGGCGACCCGACTCATCATGCCGCGATGAGTCCACGGCTGACTTCAGCAGCAAGACGTAACCGGTGATGACCGGCCCCAAGACCCTGGCAATAGGCTGATGGACTCGCCCGTTGACATTGACAGTGGCGGGGCATCGGCGCACGTTCGGTTGAGGCGAACGAGGGTCTAACCGGCCGTCCTCGCAACGAAACGGGCCTCGGATCCCGTCTCCTAGTCGTGAGGTGGTGTGGATGCGATCTGGGGGACAGCTGACGGACCTTGTCGACGCCGCCAAGGCCGGCGACCGTTTGGCGTTCAGCTCCTTGATCGAAGAGGCGAGCCCTGCCGCCTATCGCGCCGCCCTCGGCGTGCTGGGCTCGCCCGATGATGCTCGCGACGCGCTTCAGGACGCTGCCCTGCGGGCCTGGCAGCGACTCGCGGGGTTGCGCCAACCAGCCGCCTGGCCGAGTTGGTTTCGGCGGATCGCGGTCCGTACAGCCCTCGATCGTGCTCGCCAGGGGCACCGCGGCCGTGAGATGCAGCTCCTCGAATTCGACCAACCAGAGTCAGATCCAGCGCCTGCCGCCGACCAGCATCTGACCCTCCTTGCGGCGCTGAGCCGCCTCTCGGCCGATGATCGGGCCGTACTCAGCCTGCGCTTCGGCTCGGACCTCGAGGTGCCAGATGTCGCGGCGGCGCTGGCCATTCCGCTCGGCACCGCCAAGGCCCGCCTTCACCGCGCGCTCG
Organism: Candidatus Limnocylindria bacterium; assembly: GCA_041495495.1. Taxonomy (GTDB): domain Bacteria; phylum Chloroflexota; class Limnocylindria; order QHBO01; family QHBO01; genus CF-167. The sequence goes on along the minus strand of JBGQCU010000009.1, from coordinate 27,524 downwards.
GTCGGCTGCGCGCACAACTGGGAGAGGACGACCATGACTAAAGAGCAACCGCTCGAGCCGCGCCTGCGGAGCGCACTTCAGGCGGCCGCGCGGGCACATCCACTGCCAGCGGACTTCGCGTCCTCGATGGCGCCGACCTTGCCCGATCGGCGAAGGACGCCTGACGCCGTGCTCCGTTTCATCCTGCCTTCGCTCGCGGCCGCAGCTTTCGTCCTGGCCGTCGCAGCGCTGGCCGTGGTGCTGTCCCTCAATCAGGGACCCACGTCAGGCGGAGGCCCCCATCCGACGCCCAGTGACAGCGGGAGCGCCTCGGCAACAGTCCTCGGGGTCGTGAGTACGTCCAGCGGCGTCAGCTTCAACCATCCGGCGGACTGGCACGTGGTCCAACCGCTGATCGCAGTGCGTCCCGGCCCGCTGTTCTTTGTGAGCAACGCGTCGACACAGTCGAACTGCCCTAGCCAAGGCGTCTGCGTTCCGGTCGGGCAATTGCCGGCCAACGGCGTGCTGCTCATAGTGAGCACGAGCGCTGTCCTCAGCCCCGGCCACGACGCTCCCGCCGTCCAGATCGCCCAGTCACCCTACTGTGCCGGTCTCGGTGCTGACCGGATTCTTGCCGCTCGTCGGCTTGGACTCTCGATCACCGGCTGCTTCCGTGGTCCCGATCTCGCGACAAGCGAATCGGCATTTCGGGCGTTCCTGGAGTCCATGCGTCGCGTCGACTGAGCCGACTTAGCGGCGCCTGAACCGTTGCTGCCGGGCATGCCGCGAAAGGGTGCAACGCTCCTTTGGCAGGCACCGCCAACGGGGCGGGGTCAGTGTCTGACCTTGTTCGAGCCTGGTTCCCGCCTGGATGTCACGCCAACATCTCACTTTTCCGCCGAGTTCAGCCTAGCCTGACGCTGCTCGCTCGCCGAGCGCGGCGAGCGCTCGCAACGCAACCTCCACCGGATCGCGCCCCGCCGCCACCGGTAGCCGAACCTGGTTCGAGGCCGCGACCGGGTGCAAGCCGGCGGCGGTCAGGGCATGGACCACGGCGGCGCGGTCGAAGCGCGGCCACTTGAAGGTGACGCGGCCCGCCTCGGCGTGCACCTCCGGCACCCGCGCAGCCTCGGCCGCCATGCGCACCGACACCGCGCGGAAGAGCCCCTCCACCGGCTCGGGGATCGGCCCGAATCGGTCGCGCAGCTCCACCCGCAGCGCGGCGACATCGGCCTCCCTGCGGATTGCGGCAAAGCGCCGGTAGGCCTCCAGCTTGGCGCCGGAGTCGGCGACGTAAGCATCGGGCAGGAAGGCGGATCCGGGAAGGTCCAGCCGCACGGCGGCGGCCTCGGGAGCGACCACTCGGCCACGCCCAGCCTCGACCGCCTCGGCCAGCATGCGGGTGTACAGCTCGAAACCGACCGCGGCCATGAAGCCGTGCTGCTCGGGGCCCAGGATGTTCCCGGCGCCTCGGATTTCCAGGTCGGAGAGGGCGATCTGGTAGCCGGCCCCCAGGTCGGAGGCGGAGAAGATGGCGTGCAGTCGCTTGCGGGCGATCGAGGAGAGCGGCTGGCCACGCCGGTGCAGCAGGTAGGCGTACGCGCGCCGGTCGGAGCGGCCGACCCGGCCGCGGAGCTGGTAGAGCTGCGCCAAGCCGAGCGTATCGGCCCGGGCGATGACGATGGTGTTCGCGTTCGGGATATCGAGCCCCGACTCGATGATGGTGGTGCACACCAGCACGTCGAAGCGGCCGGCGTCGTAGTCGAGCATCACCCGCTCGAGCATCCCCTCCGCCATCTGTCCATGACCGATGGCGACCTTGGCCCGCGGCACGAGCCGGCGCACCCGCTCGGCGGCCACCTCGATCGTCTCGACCCGATTGTGGACGTAGAAGACCTGCCCGCCGCGGTCCAGCTCGCGGTTGATCGCGTCGCGCACCAGGCCGTCGTCGTCCTCGGCGATGCGGGTCAGGATCGGCAGGCGCGCCTCCGGCGGCGTCTCGATCACGCTCAGATCGCGGATCCCCACCAGCGAGAGGTGCAGCGTGCGCGGGATCGGCGTGGCGGACAGGGTCAGCACATCGACCTCGCGCCGCATGGCCTTGATCCGCTCCTTGTGGCCGACCCCGAAGCGCTGCTCCTCGTCGACCACCAGCAGGCCCAGGTCGGCGAAGGCGATGTCCTTTGAGAGGATCCGATGCGTCCCGATCAGGATGTCGACCGCCCCCTCGGCCAGAGCCTCGACGGTCCGTCCCTGCTCGGCCTTGCCGACGAAGCGGCTGAGCATCTCCACCCGGACCGGGAAGGGCGCCAGGCGTCGCCGGAAGGTGCCCAGGTGCTGCTGCGCCAGCACGGTGGTCGGCACCAGCACCGCGACCTGCTTGCCGTCCTGCACGGCCTTGAACGCGGCGCGCAGGGCGACCTCGGTCTTGCCGTAGCCGACGTCGCCGCAGACGAGGCGGTCCATTGGCCGGCGCCGCAGCATGTCGGCCTTCACCTCCTCGATGGTGCGCTGCTGGTCGCGCGTCTCGGTATACGGGAAGGCCTCCTCCAGCTCGCGCTGCCAGGTCGTATCCGGCGAGAAGCTGAAGCCCGGGGCCGATGCCCGCGCGGCGTAGATGACCAGCAGGTCCTCGGCCAGCTCGAGCACGGCGCGCCGGACCCGGCCCTTGGTCCGTTCCCAGTCGGTCCCTCCCAGGCGTGACAGGGCTGGCGCCGGGCCGCCGCTGTAGCGCGTGATGCGCCCGATCTGGTCGGCCGGCAGGAAGATCTTGTCGTCGCCGGCGAAGTCGAGCTGGAGGTACTCCTTGGTCGCGCCACCGTACTCGCGCTGGGTCATGCCCGCGTAGCGCGCGATGCCGTGGTCGATGTGCACCACCGCATCACCGACCGCCAGCCTGCCGATCAGGTCGCGCGTCATGGCCCGCTTGGACGGGGTCAGCCGCCGCACTCGGGTCGCGCCGAACAGCTCGCGGTCGGTGAGCACCAGCAGGTTGGACGGCGCATGGCTGAAGCCGGCGGAGAGCGAGCCATGGACGAGACCGATGGCCCCCGCCGGCGGCGCCTCATGCAGCTCGGCGGCCGCGGCCACGGATCGGCCTGACTCCTCGAGCAGCTCCCCGAGGCGGCTCGCCTGGTCGGTGGTCACCACCAGGCGTCGGCCCGATGCGGTCAGCTCGCCGAGCCAGGCTGCCAGCCGCTCGGCGCGTCCCGGCAAAGGCGGGGCAGGGCCGTAGCCGGCACCGGCCTCGGCCCCCTCGTCGAGCAGCTCGGCGGCATGCGCCTCGAGCGTGGAGAGGGTCTCGGCGGCGGCGTAGGGGAGTGGCCACTCCGGAGGCAACTCGCCGGACGTGACCAGGCCGGCGTGCCGCTCGATGGCCTGCGCATCCAGGTCCGTGGCGATGGCGCGCAGCTCTGCCGCATCGGTCAGGACGAGGTGGGCTGTCGCCGGCAGGTGGTCGCTCGTCGGCCCGGCGGTGAGCAGAGCCGCCCACGTCTCGGCCGACTCGACCAGGTCGCCCTGCTCCAGGTGCGCAAGGTCGGCCCGTAGCGCATCTGAGGGCAGCGCCGGCGCCCGTCCGGCGAGCGCCTCCCAGCCGTCGGCCGGCAGGAACTCGCTGGCGGGCAGGAGCGTGGCGCGCTCGACGCGGCGCCGGCTGCCCTGCGTCATCGGGTCGAAGGCGCGCATCGACTCGACCTCGTCGCCGAACAGCTCGAGCCGCAGCGGCTCGCTCGCCCCCGGCGGCCAGACGTCGACGATCCCCCCGCGGTTGGCGAACTCACCGACGCCGCTCACCTCGACCGCCGCCTCGTAGCCGCCGTGCACCAGTGCGGTCAGCAGCGCCCGCCGCTCGATCCGCTCCCCGACCCGCAGCGCCACCCGCCCGGCGGCCAGCTGGGCCGGGGAGAGGGTGCGCTGCACGAGCGCGAGCAACGGGGCCACCACGACCAGGTGGTGGTGGCGCCCGGCCAGCAGGTCGAGCACCTCCAGGCGCTCGGCCGACTCGTCATGCTCGGGCAGCGCTCGCTCGAGCGGCAGCGCGGCGCGCTCTGGCAGGACACGGACCACGCCAAATGGCAGCCACGCGGCGAGGTCGTCGGCGAGGCGGTGCGCCTCCTCGTCGGTGCGCACCACGACCACCAGCGGCGCGGTTTCGGCCACGCCCGCCCGGCGAGCGGCGAGATGCGCGGCGCGGGCGGCGGCGGGGACCCGCAGCGGCGCCCGGGACGGCGGTGGCAGGTGCGCCGCCAGCTCGGCGGACAGGACGGCGACGCGGCGGTCAGCTCCGCTGCGGGTCGGCGCGGTCACCCCGGGGCTTCGGCCAGGTCGAGGCCGTTGAACGCGCTCATCGCCGCCTCGATCCCGTCGCGCAGCCACTGTTCCGCCGCATCGGCGGCCGTCGCGATCGCCTCGCTGGCCAGCGTCTTCTCCCCCGGCTTGAAGGTGGCCAGCACGTGGTCGACCATCTCCCCGCCGCGCCCAATCCCGACCCGCAGCCGGTTGAACTCATCGGTCCCCAGGGCGGCGATGATGTCGCGCAGCCCGTTGTGCCCGCCCGCGGAGCCGGAGCGTCGCAGGCGCACCTTGCCGAGCGGCAGGTCGGCGTCGTCGCAGATCACCAGCAGGTGGGTGGCGGGATCGGCATCGGTCTGGCGCATCGCGGCCTTCAGGGCAGAGCCGGACAGGTTCATGAAGCGCAACGGCTTGACCAGCAGCACCCGCCCGATCGGCTCGGGCCGCGTCGCCTCCAGGCGCGCCGTGCCCTCGCGCACCCGACCGGCGCCAGTCAGGCCCCAGCGATCGGCGAGCAGGTCCACGACCCGGAAGCCGACGTTATGACGCGTGGACCGATAGCGCTCGCCGGGATTGCCGAGGCCGCAGATCACCTTCATGCGCGGCCGATGGTAGCCCCCCAAGCTTGCCGCTGGGCGACGGTTCTAGGCGCCGGCCGAGACGACGTGCGCGGGTGAGTCGAAGAGGGACCCCGGCCGCCAGCCGACCTCCGGGTGACGCCGGTGCAGGACGGCGAGCACGCGCCGTTCGATGCCGCGCATGGCGACCTCATCGTCGGGCTCGGCGTGATCGTGGCCAACCAGGTGCAACGCCCCATGGACCGCCAGGAGGGCGATCTCCTGGGCCGCGCTCCAGCCTCCCGCATGCGCCTGGCGAACCGCCTGGTCGACGTCGATCACCACGTCCCCCAGCAACAGGCCGCCCGGCGGGGAGACGGCATCCTCATCGGCCTGGTGCGAGTGGCCACCCTCGACCACCCACTCGTGCAGGGGGAAGGCGAGCACATCGGTCGGGCCGCGCTCGCCCATGTGGTCGAAGTTGAGGTGCGTCATCTCCTCGTCGCCGCACAGCGTCAGCTCGATCTCGACCGCCTCCGTCCCGACCGTCGCTCGCGTGGCCTCGGCCAGGGCCGACTCGAGCAGCCCGTGGAAAGCCTGTGACGCCTCGGGCGCGATCGCAGCGGTGATGCGCTCCTGGCCGATCCGGTGGTGGAAGGTGACCGCGCAGCCCATGGCTCCACCATCGTAGGCGCTCAGGCCAGATCTCGCCTCGGCTGCTCGATGGGAACCACATTGTCGGGGTACTGGATCCGGCTGTGGTACATGCCCAGCAGCTGCTGCACGAACGCCTCCTTGACCTGCGAGATGTTGCGCAGCGTCAGCTCCGCGTCATCGAGCTGCCCATCCTCGACCCGCGCGTCGACGATGCGGTTGACCATGCCCCGGATCGAGACCTCGTCCTTCTCCTCCAGCGACCGGACCGATGCCTCCACCCCGTCGGCGAGCATCAGGATCGCCGCCTCGCGGCTCTGCGGCTTGGGCCCGGGGTAGCGGTAGCGATCGCGCGCGGTGGCCTCCTCGTCGCCGGCCAGCTCGCGCAGCGCCTTGCCATAGAAGTAGCTCATCACGCTGGTGCCATGGTGCTGCGGGATGAAGCCGATGATCTGGACCGGCAGCCGGTACTCGTAGCCCAGGTCGATCCCGTCGCGCACGTGGCCGGCGATGATCCGGGCGCTCGACTCGGGGGTCAGGTCGTCGTGGATGTTGTGCGCTCCCGCCTGGTTCTCGATGAAGGCCAGCGGGTTCTTCATCTTGCCGATGTCGTGGTAGTAGGCCGCCACGCGGGCGAGGAGCGGATCGGCGCCGATGGTCTCGGCGGCACGCTCGGCCAGGTTGCCGACCATCACGCTGTGGTGGTACGTGCCCGGCGTCTCCATCAACAGCCGGCGCAGCAGCCGCGACGAGGGGTTCGCCAGCTCGAGCAGCTGGAAGACGGTCATGATCCCGAACAGGTGGCCGAGCATCGCGAACGAGCCGACCGCCAGGAAGATCGACAGGGCGGCGTTGACGGTGCCCGCCGCCACGCCCTGGAGGATCGCCGCCAGGTCGCGCTGCTCGATCAGGTTGAAGGCGGTCAGGACCAGGATGTTGGTCGCCCCGATCACAATCGCGGCGCGCACGAAGACGTTCAGCCGCTCGGCGCGCACGATGGTGACCAGCGCCGCCACCCCGCCCGCCAGGACATACATCGCCGGCTGGAGGGAATCCTGGTTCATCACTCCGGCCAGCGCGGCGAGGGCCAGCGCCATGGCCGCTCCGGCGGCGCCGTCGAGCAGGATGGCGGTCAGCAGCACGGTCGCTGCGGTCGGCACCACGAACGCCCATAGCGTGCGATCCGCCGCGACGCGCAGCGCCACCGCCGTGGCGACCAGCGCGAGCACGAAGAGGAGCAGCGACCGGTTGCGGAACCAGATGGCCGGCTCGAAGCGCCACAGGAAGCCGACCAGCAGGGCGGCCAGCAGGATCGCCACCAGGGCGTGGCCGGCGAGCGTGGTCGCCTCCAGCCGCGGCTGCGTGAGGCCCAGCCGGTCGAGCTTCTCCACGGTCAGCTGGGTGATCGGGTCACCGGCCCGCACCACCGTCTCGCCCCGCTTGACGTCGACAACCACCGGAGCGACCCCATTGCGCGCCGTGTTGCGAGCGGCTGCGGTCTTGGCGGCTGACTGCTGCACGTTCGGCGCGACCTGCGCGGCGGCCATGTCGCCGGCAATCTCCCGCTCCGGCTGGGGGAGGTCGTTCGTGATATTGGTGCGCACCTGCTGCCGCGCGTCGGCCAGCAGATCGTCGCGCACGTCGCCCGAGAGGGTGGCCTCCAGGACGGTCCGCCCGGCGTCGGCGATCACCGCCCACTCGGCCTCGCTGAGGTTGGCCAGCAGGGCCTTCTGGTCGCCCGTGAAGCCGGGGACCGCCGTGCCGAGGCGCACCTGCACCTGGTCCGACGAGATCGTCCCGGAGTCACGCTGGATCAGCACGGTGCGCACCGAGCGCGTGATGGTGTCGTACGAGTTGAGCTGGCGATCCCGGATATCGGCGAGCGGGGCGATCGGCTCGTAGACCGGCACGACAGCGTCCGCGGCGGCCTGGCGCGCCGCCTCCGACTGGGAGTCGCTGATGAAGCTGACCGTAAACGGCGCAGGGATGTCGGTGGTGGGGACGTCCCCCACCGCCAGGTTGACCTGCCCGCTGGCGATGTTGACGCTGAGGACGGCGAAGAGCGCAACGGCGATGAAGCCGCCGACGATGACCGCCCGGGCCCAGGCACCGCGTCCCGGCCCCTCGGTGCGCGCCAGGGTGCGTGGAATGAACATCGGTCAGCCGGCCAGCAGGCGCCGCACCAGGTCGGAGACGGCCTTGCCGTCGGCGCGGCCCCTGGTCTGCGGCACCACACGGCCCATCACCCGGCCCAGGTCCGCCGGGGAGGCGGCTCCGGTCTCGGTGATCGCGGCGCGCACGATGCCCTCCAGCTCGGCCTCGGAGAGCGGTTCCGGGAGGAACTCGGCGAGGATCGCGGCCTCGGCCTCCTCGTTGGCGGCCATCGCCTCGCGACCACCCGCTCGGAAGGCCTCCACGCTCTCGCGACGCTGCTTCAGCTGCTTGCCGAGCACGTCGACGTAGTCCTCATCGGTCAGGGCGTGCCCCAGCTCGATCTGCCGGTTGTGGGCAGCTGCCATGGCCATGCGCAGCGTCTGCGTGCGACGCTCGTCGCGAGCACGCATGCCATCGCGCATGGCGGATTCGATCCGGGCTTGCAGGGTCATCGGTCAATGCTGGCGGGCGTTGTCGCGGCCCGCTGGGAGTGAGGGGAGCGTCTGGCGTCTATTCGCGGGTTACCTTGCGCTTCTTGGCTTCCTTGCGCTTCCGCTTCACGCTGGGCTTCTCGTAGTGCTCGCGGCGCCGCGCCTCAGCCAGGATCCCCGACTGCTGGATCTTCTTGTTGAAGCGCCGCAGCGCGCTCTCGAACGACTCGTTCTCGCCCACGCGGACCTCTGCCAAACGTCTCGCCTCCTCACTGCTTTCGAATTCGCGCGTTCCCGCGCGGAAGCCTGCGGAGTCTATCAGCGAGCGTGGGGAGGGTCAATCGAACCGGGGGTCTAGAGATAAGAGAGGGGAAATGTCGCACCCTGGCGGCTGAGGGGGGCGGTTCCCTCAGCCACTTGACACGGGTCGTATATTCACGAAATGACTCGTATCCCCAATGCCAGAAGCCGGCCCTACCGCAGCGAGCTTCGCGCGGAGCAGGCTGAGGCAACGCGGGCACGCATCATCGACGCGGCCATCCGGGTCATGGCCGGTGGCATCGCCACCCTGTCGATCCCCGACGTGGCGCGCGAGGCCGGCGTATCGGTCCCGACCATCTACCGCCATTTCGGCACGAAACGCGACCTCGTGGATGCGATCTACCCGCACCTCGCCAGCCGGGCCGGCATCGGCCGGATCGACGCTCCCCGGTCGGTCGAGGAATTCCGGGAGATGGTGCGCAACGTGTTCGGCCGACTCGAATCGCTCGGCGAGGTTGCCCGCGCGGCAATGTCCAGCCCGGCCTCGGATGAGGCCCGGCGGAGGCAGATGCCCGCGCGACAGGCGCTCAGCCGTCAGTTCGTCGCCACCGTCATGCCCCGCGCCTCCGCGACCGAGCAAGAACGACTCTCGCGCGTGCTCCTCGTCCTGACCAGCTCCGCGGGCATGCGGATGTGGCGAGATCAGCAGGGCGTCTCGGTCGACACGGCGGCCGATGACATCCACTGGCTGATTCGCACGGTGCTGTCCGCAACCGAGAGAGGAACGAACCGATGACCACCGCCACCGCGATCCCGAACGCCATCCGCCGCCTCGGCGACGTCCGCCTGACCGATGCCTCCGAGGTCGGCGGGAAGGCTGCCAGCCTAGGTGAGCTCCTGGCCACGGGCGCTCGGGTGCCCGAAGGTGTCGTGCTGACCGCCGCTGCGGCCGACCTGACAGCGGAGGAGCGCCGCTCGCTTTTGCGTGCCGGCACGCACGACCTGGGCGCCGGCCCGTTCGCCGTCCGCTCCAGCGGGATCTCGGAGGACGGCACCGAGCACTCCTTCGCCGGCATGTACGAGACCGTCCTGAACGTGGCACCGGACGACCTCCCCGAAGCGGTGGATCGGGTCCTGGCGAGCGCCCACGGTGCGCGCGTAGCCGGGTACGAGTCCGCGGCCAACCACCGCATGGCGGTGATCGTGCAGAGGATGCTTGTGCCGGCGGCTGCGGGCGTCGCCCTCACCGCCGACCCGATCAATGGGGATCGGCGCACGGCCATCATCACCGCGGTCCTTGGCGTGGGTGATCGGCTCGTGTCCGGCGAGGCGATCGGTGACGAGTGGGCCGTCAGCAACAAGGTGGCGACCGCTCGACGCCGTCCGGAGCGGGCGATCGACGCGCGCCAGGCGACGCAGGTGGCCGCCGAGGCACGGCGGATCGAGGCCGCCCGTGGGACACCGCAGGACATCGAGTGGGCGATCGGTGCGGACGGGACCGTCTGGATCCTCCAGGCCCGGCCGATGACCGCGCTCCCGCCCGATGTCTCCTGGGAATCGCCGGCGCGCGGCGCGTACACGCGGATGCTTCGATTCGGCGAGTGGATCGGCGAGCCGGTCACTCCCCTCTTCGAGTCCTGGCTGCTGACGGGGATGGAGGACCGGATGCACGCCTTTTTCCGCCGGGAGATCGGCCAGATCGCACCGAGGCCCTATCACGTCGTCGTCAACGGCTGGTACTTCTACTCCATCAACTTCATCTCCGGACGCGCTATGGTCCGCAGCTTCCCCACCATGCTCGCGACGGCTATTCGCCATCCGCGCCACATTGCCGGGGTCATTCCGCCGACCGTCCGCCACAGCTTTCCAGTCTTCGAGCGGAAGTGGCGCGAGGAGCTGCAGCCACGCTACCGAGCGTCAATCGCGGATGCCGAAGGCCGCGTCGAGAGCCTGCCCGTCACCGGCCTGCCATCACTGATCGACGAGCTGGCCCAGCTCGCCGGCGAGTACTTTGGCGGGATCGCGGCGCTGAGCGGTGCGGCTTACAAGCTGGAGATGAACCTCGCCCAGTTCTACCGTCGCCATCTCGCGCCATCGCTGGGCGGCAGCCATCTCCCGCTGCTGGCGGGGTTCGAACAGCCGGCCGATCGCAGGCGCCAGGGCGTCGTGTCGCTCGATTGGTGGCATGCGCCCATGCCCGTCGAGGCGACGGCGACGACCCCAGCCCAGAACCACGGCCGCGTCGTCGAGGCGAGAGAGGCTGCTGAGAGCGCGGCGTTCGATGCGCTCGCCTCGTCACCCCGGCGACTCAAGGCCTTCCGCCGCCTGCTGGCAGACGCTCAGCACGTCGTCCCGATTCGGGAGGAGCAGACGGAGGAGCTGACGATCGCGTGGCCGGTCATGCGTCGAGCGGTGCTCAGGATCGGCGAGGCGCTCGCGAGCCGCGGCGTGATGGCCGAGCCGGACGATGTCTTCTTCCTGACGCGGGCCGAGGTCCTCGCGGCGCTCGACGGGGCGCCGATACCGGCAACCGTCGATGTGCCCGGCCGGCGGTCGTTGCGTGCAGAGCAAGCCCGGTTGGTGCCGCCTCGTCTCGTCGGCCGGGTGAACCCGATGATCCAGCGGGTGTGGGACAGCTTCCCCGGGCTGATCGGTGCCGTCCCATCCGATCACGCCCTGGTGTCCGGCGTGCCCGCCTCGCCGGGCCGAGCCACCGGGCTGGTTCGAGTGATCCGCGGGCCCGTCGAATTCGACGAGCTGCTGGCCGGCGAGATCCTCGTGGCGCCCATTACGGCTCCGGCCTGGACACCGCTCTTCACGCGCGCGGCCGCAGTGGTGACCGACGTCGGAAGCGCGGCCGCGCACGCTTCGATCATTGCACGGGAGTACGGGATCCCGGCGGTCGTCGGCTGCGGCGACGCCACCGCCCGGCTGCGAACCGGGATGCGGGTCACGGTCGACGGCAGCACAGGCAACGTAGAACCGGAGTGAGGAGGACCCCAGCGATGAGCTCAGTGAACCCCCAGGTGGCCAGCGCGCCACTGCCGCGGAGCAGGGCGATCGCGCTCTCGCGTCGGTTCCTCGGCCGGATCTGGTTGCGGGTCGGATTCACGGCCCTGCTCACGGTGCCGGGTCGGCGCACCGGCGCGCCATGCAAGGTGGCGCTCCTCCCGGTCGAGGTCGACGGAACCACCTACCTCCTCTCGCAGTACGGGGCCTCCGAGTGGGTCCGCAACCTGCGAGCTGCCGGGCGTGGCGACTTGCGCCGCAAGGGCAGCGCGCGGTCCTTCACTGCGGTCGAGGTCGACGGCGCCGAGCGCGACCGGGTGATCGCGGCGTTCCATGCCAAGACCCCGAAGCAATTCACCTCGGACTTCGATCAGCGCCCCGCAGCCACGGACCACCCGACCTTCAGGGTCGACCCGATCAGGTAGCGTCCGTTCTCTGTTGCATCGGGCGCGGGAGCGCCGCGGCTAGGCACCCGCCGGCGGAGCGGCAGAGGCGATGCGCCGCGGCTTGATGCGGGACGCATCCTCCGCGAACGGCCCCGTGCCGAGCGGGTGGACGGTGACGATCGGCTCCATCGCCTGGGGATATTCCGCGAGTGCCTCCCGGTAGTCCAGGTTCAGGTTGCGCAGGCCTTCGCGCAGCCGCGAGCTGAGGTCGGCCTGCCAGAGCTCGTCGACTGCTGCGCCGCCGATCAGCTCAAGGGCGATCCCCGGGCGGGGGGTGCCCGTGTCGTCGTTCAGGAGCATGAGCAGGAAGGATTGGAGTCGGCGAGCGAGGTCCGGGTCGCCGTAGATGATGGTCTCCAGGTCCTCGGGATAGATGTTCGCGCCCATTACGCTGATGGTCGCGTCACGCCTGCCATAGACATACACGAAGGGCAGCGGCAGCGGATCCGACCACGGAAGCGGACCGCGCGGCCCGGCAGCCTCGGGTACGGCTCCGAGCTGCCGGATGTCGAATCCTGCGCCGGCGAGGGTGCGGCGCGCCGTTGCGAACTCGAGCAGCCCCCCGGCGTCGTGCACGTTGTAGCGGATGCGAGGTGACAGCAGATCGAGCCGACTGACCGTGCAGAGCACTTCCCCGTTTCGATTCTCCTCCAGGTAGTGGATCAGCGGGTTGTACTGAAAGACCATCGGCAACCGCGGGTCGTCGCCGAACAGGGATTTGCGAATGTCGGGCCGGGCCCTGACCAGCCGCCGGATGGCGACGCTGACCGGTGACTCGCCGGCCATCCCGATCTCGAGGTCCGTGGCCCCGTAACCGGAGTACACGACCTCGAACCGCTCGAGCAGCCGGTCTCGGAGCTCCTCAGCCATCCCCTCTCCACCAACCAGGGCGCAGAGCCGATATTCGTCCCAGTCGAAGCCCTGGCGTTCGCCCTCGTCGAGGAGGTGCTTCACGAACGGCGGGTAGCCGCAGATGAGGTAGCGGTACCGGGGACCAAGGAACCGCAGGGTAGAGAGGATCTTGCCGATGTCAGGACCGATGGACTTCACCAGGCCGTGGCGCGTGAGCCCGAGCGACATGTTGAAGCCGGTCGCCCAGGCGCCCATCGAGAACGCGTTGAGGGTGACCAGGTCGCCCGCCCCAAAGGCGTACCGTGCGAAAAACGCGATGTTGCGGTGCGCCACCGTGCGCTCGTGTTGTCCGCGGATCCAGTTGTACGGCGTGCCCGACGAGCCGCTCGATTCATCGATCGTCACACCCTTGAAGCGAATCCGACCGTCGAGGCACCGCGCCTCGAGCGGATACGGGTCGATGTAGCTGTGCTTGTCTGTCTCCGGAAGCGCGTTGAGGATGCCGGCGGGCGGGAGCCGATCGGGGTCGATCCGGACCGATTGAAGGTACGCGCGATAGGCGGGGACGCGCCGGATGGCGCGCCAGACGGCCCGCTCGGCGCGCAGGCGGCCGGTCACCGCCAGGACGCGCGCCGGCACGGAATCGAACAGGCCCTTCAGCCAGCCATACCTGACCCCGACGACGCGGAACATGACGTCGAGCGGGAAGAGCCAGGCGTTCCTGCCGAGTCCGAGCAGCCAGGCCATGGCGTGTCGCCCGATGATCCACGCCGCCGACCGTTCCACGGCCGAGGGGCCAGGGGATGGCCGATCCTTCATGACGCGTAAGACTGATCTGGCGCGCGGTTCAGGTGCATGGCCCGCCCATTGCCGTTGGGAGGGCACTGTAGCGCCGTCGGGACGGCTAGGGGCGCCATGTCGGCGCGCACGCGAGTTGGGTCTAGCCGAATCGCGGCCGCGTTCCTAACATGCACTACCAACCGAGCGCCCCGGGGCGTTCGACCAAACGGCGGCCTACGCGCAGGAGACCCGTACACGAGGAGAGGTCAGCATCGGCATGGACATCCAGCTCGCGGACCAGCACATCTATCGGCTCGATGACCGGCTGACCCCGGAGGAGATCCGGCAGCGGGCCATGGATCGCCGCACCGGCGCCTTCGGCGGCGGCCTGGAGAACCTCTTCTCGCGCCCGAAGGCCGATGACATCGAGCTGGTCGACAGCCAGCGCCGCCTCGAGCCGTTCTGGCACGTTGGCTGCAGCGCCCTGTATGTCTACGACCGCTCCCACGACTACACGGTTGCGGCGAGCGGCGCCCAGGTACGGGCGGTGACGGTGCACGGCGAGGACCACCAGATCGGTCCCGGCGGCACGTTCGTGATCTCCACGGTCGAGCACAGCCGCGAGGAGTACCGCCAGGCGCTCTTCCTCGATGGCGTGACGGGGGCGGCGGTCGCCGACGCCCCAACCCTCATCGGCGGGACACGACACGAGGTCACGGATCTCGAGGCACTGGCAGCGGAGAGCGACATCGTGGTGCCGCCCGAGCAGCGTGCCTCGTACGTCGTGCGGCAGCTGCTGACCGGCATGCTCAAGCCGCTCCAGGCCGATGTCGTGCAGGAGGAGTCGATCACCTTCGAGCAGATCGACCTCTACTACCGCCCGTGGTGGGCCTTCGAGTTCCACTGGAAGATCAAGGACAAGAAGGGCGTGGTCGAGCTGGACGCGGTCACCGGCGAGATGCGCAACAGCCAGGCGCTGATGGCCAGGCTGTCACGCACCGTCACGCGAGACTCGCTGTTCGACATCGGCGCCGATACGGTTGGCCTGCTGGTGCCTGGTGGCAGCATCGCGGTCAAGGTCGCCAAGATGGCGATCGACCACAGCAACCAGCGCACGTCGTCGTGATGCGGTCGCGAACGGATGAGCTTCTCCGAGGACGCGGGAGGCCACCGAGCCGCTGACCTCGTCCTGGAGGGGCTCCCGCCCGGGTCGGGTCGTCCCAGCTGGCTGACGCTGGTGGTTGGGGTGGTCGTGGCGCTGGTGCTGGGGCTGGGAGTCGGTTACGGCATCGGCGCCGGGCCTGCGGCGACGCCCAAGCCAACGCCTGCCCTCGTCTCCAGCCAGCCGAGCCCCAGCCCGGCCGCGACTCCGTTGGGTCACGCGTTCATTGCCGACCCATGCCGTCTGGTGCCCATCTCCGCCCTCTTCGGGTTCGGTACCAGCAGGACCGATCCGTCCGCGCTACCGGGAATGACCGACTGCACGTACCTCGATTCGGGCGTGCTCATCGCCGCCGTGTCCCTGCGCCAGGCTCCCACCACCGCGGACGAGCTGGCCGTGATCGTCGACGAGCTATTTCACAGAGACGGCGTCAACGAGGCCCCGATCGCTGGACAGCATGGATATTTCATCCCGTGCGCCCAGGCCTGGACGCCATGCCGCCAGGCGGTGGCGTTCGTCCGCGAACCGTACTTCCTGGTCGTCTCCCTGGAGCCCGGCGGAGACCTGCGTGTAACTGCGCTGGCCGAGACGGTCCTGCGATCTCTGTCCAACTAGCCACCGCCGCCTACGGGGCCTCCCCAGGGACACGGTCGACCACCGGCGCTTGTCGCCGAACCAGCAGCCAGATCGCCGTCCCGCCGACCAGGTAGCCGCTGCCCTGCACCACCAGCAGGGCGATCACCGGCACCATCTGGCCGAGCACCCCGGCCACGCTCGCGCCGAGCAGCGCGCCGAGCCCGGCGACCGCTCCAATGGCGCCGACCACGCGCCCGCGGTGGCTGTCCTCGGTCTGTGACTGCTGGAGGGTCGTGCTCGCTGCGCCCATGGCGGCGCCCGGGACGCCCACGATGACCAGCATGACCAGCGCCGGACCGATGTGCGGGTACACGGCGGGGTAGGTGAAGAGCACCAGGTCAATCGCGCCGAACATCCAGGCGGCGCCGATCAGCAGCGGCAGCGGCCGGATCCGCGACCCAAGGCGCGCGATGACCAGCGCCCCTGCCAGGCCACCGATCGCCTGGGTGGAGAGGACCAGCCCCCAGCCGGTGCTGTCGGAGTGCAGCGGACCGACGACCCAGACCACGAACAGGGCCGAGGTCAGCCCCTCACCGATGGCGGTGATGCTGAAGAAGACGAGCATCGCGCGAAGCACCGGCTGGCGCAGGATGACCCGCAGCCCCTCGATCCACTCGCGCGCCAGCTTGCGCCATGCGGAGAGCGTCTCCTGCTCGAGGGAGCCGGTGGCGTGGCGCGCCATCGGTGGTGAATGGATGAGCGCCAGCATCCCCGCCGATGCGACGAACGACGCCGAGTCCACCAGAGTGACCGCGGAGAGGCCCCCGAACGCCACCACTATCCCGCCGATCGCCGGCCCGATCAGCCGCGACAGGTGCCGGCCCACCCCGCTCACCGCATTCGCCGTCAGCAGGTCCTCCTCCCCGCCCTCGAGCAGCGACGGCATCAGGGCCACCTGGGCCGGTCCGAAGAGCTGCGACACGCCGCTCTCGACCAGCAGCACGGCGTAGATGAGCCACAGGCCGAGCTGGGGAACGAGCAGCAGTGGCAGCAGGCTGACGGCCTGGAGCAGGTTGACCGTCACCATCAGGCGCCGGCGGTCCCATCGGTCCACGTACACCCCGGCGATCGATCCGAGCAGGATGTTGGGGATCAGGAACGAGAAGACCATGCCGGCCGTGGCCAGGGTCGAGCCGGTCAGGCGGTAGATCTCGTAGGGCAGGCCCACGAACAGCACGAAGTCGCCGAGCTGCGAGACGAAGCCGCCGAACCAGAGCAGCGCGTAGTTGCGTTGGCGAAGGACTCGGAACATTGCGCGATACGATGCGGCAAGGAGGCCACCGCGTGTCGCGCACCATCGTCTTCATCCATGGCGCCTGGGTGACGCAGGAGGTCGCCGGCGTTATCGCCGACTGGCTGGAGTCAAAGCCGATCAGCTGAACGGCTTCGGCACGAGGCGGCCGTGGCAGGCTCCTAATTCTCGCTCGCGGAGAATTCGCTCCGTGAACGTGGCGTTGCAGCCCGATACCTCTCTCGAGCCGGGAATTAGCACGTCCATGACAACCTCTCGGCGTCTGGCGCGCACGGAATTCACCGTGGGTGAGAAGTATCCGCCCCGCGACAGCGAGACGAGCCCGACCGATCAGCTGAACGGCTTGATCACCATGTCGAAGATGAAGGCCAGGACGATGATCCGGTCGAACCAGTCGACCACGTGCATGGTCGGATCGTGCAGCGCCGCGGTCAGCTCAGCCGATGGAGCCGCGTCGGGGCTCTCGCCCGAGACCTTCACCACGCGCTTGAACCACGGGCTGTTGTAGCGGATGCCCACGAAGGTGGCCATCACGAACATCACATAGGCGATCAAGAGGAACGGCTCGAACGGGTTCCGCCCGTTGGTGAAGATGGCCACGATGCCCAGCGCCGCGCCGAGCGTGAACAGGATCGGGATCGCTGTGAAGATCGGCGCCGCCAGCGCGAATGTCCGGCGGATGGCCGGAACGTCCGCAGACCGCCCAATGCGCTGCAGGAGGTACGCGGGCCCGATGGACGCCGCCACCGCGGTGAACATGGTGGCGATGTGCAGGAACTTGAAGATCACGCGAATTCCTCCAGTCGAGCAGGTGAGGGGGCGCCATTGTGGCGCATCGAGTTCAGCCGGGAGGCCAGGTCATCGAGCGGCCACCGAGCAGGTGGAAGTGGAGATGAAAGACGCTCTGCCCCGACTCCGCCCCGACGTTGCTGACGATCCGGTAACCGTCCAGTCCCCCTGCCTCAGCCACCCGCCGGAGTGCGCCGAAGAGGGCCGCCAAAAGGTCGCCATCGGCATCGGTCAGGTCTGCGGCTGAGGGGATGTGCCGACGCGAGATGGCGAGCACATGCGTGGGAGCCTGTGGGTTGATGTCGCGAAACACGATCGTCGACTCGTCCTCGAAGACGCGGTCCGACGGGATCTCGCCGGCCGCGATCCGGCAGAAGAGGCAATCGACCTGGTAAGTGGGGTCGCGATCGGCCATGCGCGGAGCCTAGGCGAAGTCGCCGGTCCGCGACAAGATGGCCGCCGCCACCGCGACGGCCACCGTCTCCGAGCGCAGGATTCGCGGCCCAAGCCCGGCGATCGCCAGTCCCGCCCGTTCTCCGGCCTCAACCTCGCCCGGGCTGAACCCTCCCTCCGGACCGATGAAGACGCCCGGCGGCGCCCCCAACTCGGTCAGCCGCTTGCCGTCGTGGCGCTCGAAGAGCAGGACTGATCCGGGCGCCGCGGCCTTGAGCGCTTCCACAAACGACACCGGCTCGTCGACCGGCGGCACGATCCCCCGCTCCGACTGCTCGGCCGCCTCTCGCGCGACCGCGCGCAGCCGGTCAAGTTTTCGCGGGCTCAGGTCGCGCGCGATGCAGCGCTCGCTGACAAACAGCCCGAACCGCGCGATCCCCAGCTCGGTGCCGTGCCGGATCACCGGCTCCAGGTGATCACCTTTGAGGAGCCCCTGCCACACGGTGAGCTCATGGCTAGGCTCGCCGCCTGCCGCGCTTCGCGCTATCACGACGCAATCGCCGCCTTCCAGCCGGCAGCGTGTCTGGCCGCCCGCTCCGTCGAGCAGTGTGATCTCGTCCCCGTCGCGCAACCGCAGGACACGCGCCACCTGGTGGGCGATCTCCGAAGGCAGCGGAAAGCGCTCGCCGGATGTGACCGCCGCATCGACGAAGAATCGGTGCATTGGGCCAGCCTACCCGGCGAAGTCGCGCCGGAGCCGGAGCGAGACCCACTCACCGTCGTCAAGGCGATCTTCCGGGACGAACCCTGCGCCGGTGAGCGCAGCGAGGACCTCGTCCGCACGGGTCTCGATGATCCCGCTGGCCAGGAGCGTTCCGCTCGGTGCGGTATGCGCGACGAGTGGCGCGGCCAAGTCGATGAGCACGGCCGCGACCAGATTCGCAAGCACGAGCCGGTACGGGTCCCCTGCTGGCGTCGCCGGCAGCGACCCGAGATGCGCGGTTACGCGGCCCGCGAGATCGTTCGCCGCAGCGTTGACGAGGGTCGCCTCGACGGCCAGCGGATCGGTGTCGTAGCAGACCGCTCGCTCGGCGCCGAGGCGCAGGGCCGCCAGGGCCAGGATCCCCGAGCCGGAGCCGACGTCGAGCACGACGGGAGGCATCGGCGAGATCTCCTGGAGGAGCGTGAGGCAGCCGCGCGTCGTCGGGTGCAGGCCGGTGCCGAAGGCCATGCCGGGGTCCAGGCGCAGGGCCACCTCATTTGGCCCGATCGGATCATCCAGCCAGGACGGCACGATCACCACCCGGCCGATGCGCTGGGGGACGTAGCCGGCCTTCCAGGCATCGGTCCAGTCCGCGTCGTCGACTGAACGCACAACCAGCTCGCCGACCGGGCGCAGGCCGAAGGCCTGGAGGTGCCACAGCGCCCGCTCGGTGGCTTCGACGGCGGCACCCGCTGACTCGTCCTCGGGGATGTGCGCCGTGATCTCGTACGGTGCGGACGGGTCCTCGCGGGCGGACAGTTCGTCGTTCGGATCGTGGATCAGCCGCGTGGGCCGAACCGCCGAGCCCTGGCCCACACGGCCGAAGATCTCGCTGACCGCCTCGATCGCCTCGTTGTCGCAGGTGACGGTCAGCTCCAGCCAGCGCACGCGGCCGGCCTAGCCGAACAGGTCGCGAAGCCGATCGACCAGGCTGGGGCCGCCCTTGGGCAGGACCGCCGGCGAGCCCACCTCACCCAGCTCCTTGAGCAGCTCGCGCTCGCGCTTCGAGGGCTTGTGTGGCACCACCACGGTCACGATCACGTGCAGGTCGCCGCGGCCAACCCCTCTGAGCCGCGGGACTCCGCGGCCGCGGAGCCGGATCTCGGTGCCGCTTTGCGTTCCTGCCGGAACAGCCACCGGTTCGGCGCCCTCAACAGTGGGAATCTCGAGGCTGGCACCAAGGCTCGCCTGCGGGAAGGTGACCGGAAGCTCGTAGTACAGCTCGGTGCCACGGCGCAGGAGCTGCGGATGCTCACGCACGCTGACCGCCACGTACAGATCGCCTGGGGGCCCGCCGCGCGGCCCCGACTCGCCCTGCCCCTCGATCGCGATGCGCTGCCCGGAGTCGATCCCCGCCGGCACCTCGACCTTCAGCGTGCGCTGCTCCCGTATCCGACCCTCGCCCCGGCAGGTCTGGCAGGGCGACGACACCACGCGGCCCTCGCCACCGCAGCGCGGGCAGGCGGTGATGTTCACCATCTGGCCCAGGATCGTCTGCGCCACGCGCCGCTTCTCACCGGTGCCGTTGCATTCGGGGCATTTCTCGGGCTGACTGCCCGGCTCGGCACCGGTGCCCTCGCAGGTCGAGCATCGGACGAGCGTGGGGAACGTGATCTCGCGGCTGACGCCGGAAACCGCCTCCGCGAACTCGATGGTCAGGTCATAGCGCAGGTCCGCGCCCGCAACCACCCGCCGACGCCCCCTCGCGCCAGCCGGGGAGCCGCCGAAGAAGGCGTCGAAGATGTCGCCGAACGGTCCGAATCCCCCGCCGAACCCGCCCCCGGCGCCCGCGCTCGCCCCATCCATGCCGGCGTGGCCGAACATGTCGTAAGCGGTTCGGCGCTGTCGGTCTGACAGGACCCGATACGCCTCGTTCAGCTCCTTGAAGCGATCCTCGGCGCCCGCGGTGGAGTCGATGTCGGGGTGATGGCGTTGCGCGGCACGCCGGTACGAGCGCTTGATCTCCTCGTCGGAGGCATCGCGCGGGACGCCCAGCACCTCGTAGTAATCTCGCTTGATGGCCATGGCGCGCGGATTATAGCGATTGGCACTCTCAGGTCCAGAGTGCCAGCGAATCGCGGGCCTGGGCCGCTGCTAGCATCGCGCCCGATGCCCGCACCACTTCCCGACCTCCGCCTCTCGGCCGACCGTGCCCGCCGCTTTCTTGTCCGCCGCCATCTCCTCGACCCGCCGCGATCCCTGCCGGCGGAGCCGGAATCGGTCATGCGAGTGGTCGATCGCTTCGGGAGCCTCCAGTTCGACCCGCTCGAGGTGCCCGGCGCCCGCAACCACGACCTGGTGCTGCATGCGCGGATCTCCGGCTACCGGCGCGACTGGTGCGACCGATGGCTCTACGGGCCGCCGGACGAGCGGCGCCTGATCGAGCTCTACAACAAGAGCCTGAACATCCTGCCGATGCAGGAGCTCCCGTTCTACCGCCTGGCGTGGAATCGCGGCGCGGGCAGCTACGGCGACTTCCTGGCGCAGCACGTTGGCCTGGCTGACAGGATCCGAGACCACGTCCGTGAGAGCGGCCCCGTCTCGACGGCGTCCTTCCGGGACGTCGAGGACCGCGTCCAGTGGTGGTGGAACAACGACCCGTGGACCTCCACCAAGGCGGCCCGCGCGGTGATGGAGACGCTCTTCGTGGTCGGCGAGCTGGGCATTTCCCGGCGCGATGGCAACCGCCGCTACTACGACCTGATCGAGCGGCTCGTCCCCGCTGCCCTGCTCGAGCAGCACGCCGACATGCACGAGCAGCACCGGCACCGGCTCCTGTCGCGGCACCGGGGCGTGGGCCTCATGGCGGTGGGTGGCGCCTCGGAGCTGGTGAGCGGCACCGGCAGCGCGGCCGAGCGCGCGCAGCTCACCGAACGGCTGGTGGCGGACGGCGTTCTCCTGCCGGTCGCCGTTGAGGGGCTGCGCGAGGTGCGCTACCTGCTCGTCGAGGAGCTGCCGCTCGTCGAGACGGCCGCCGTGCTCGGGGACCAGGCACCATCGGTCTCATTCCTGGCCCCGCTCGACCCGTTCCTGTGGGATCGCCGCCTGGTGAAGACGCTCTTCGGCTTCGACTACACCTGGGAGGTCTACACGCCGGCTGCCAAGCGCCGCTTCGGCTATTACGCGCTGCCCATCCTGTTCGGGGATCGGCTGATTGGGCGGATCGAGCCGCGCCTGACCCGCGCCTCACGCATCCTGCGGATTGCCGGCATCTGGTTCGAGGATGGTTTTGGACCGATGGAGGAGCCCGGCTTCGTCCCAGCCCTCGCGCACGCGCTCGACGCCTACCGGCGATTCGTCGGGGCGAGCTCCGTCACCTGGCCGCGAACTCGCCCGGGGCGAGATCTGGCCGGGGCTCTACGACGGGGAGGGTGATGCGGCAGGGGGCGGATCGAAGACCAGGAGGCCCTTCGGGTCCCAGTGCCAGGTGCCGCTCATCAGCTGCTTGATCGGGTCCCGGGTGAACTCGAACTTGAAGGTACCGCCCTTCGACTCGTCGCAGATCGCCGGTGAGCTGCCGTTGCGCGAGCTCCTGTACACGACGATGTGGCCGGTGGTGACGAGGGTGGCGTGGCCCCAGTCGGTGAAGGTCAGGTCGGTGGTGATCTCCGGGGTCTCGCCCACGAAGACGTTGGCGTACTTGGCACCACCGCACGTGACCGCGGCGGTGGCGACGCGGTTCTCGACCCAGGTCGAGGTGTAGGTGCCGCTCGTGCCGTTGTCGGCTCGCAGGGTGCCGGTGGAGTGACCCTCCAACCCGCCCGCCACCGGCTTGAGCCCGGGATCGCCCGTCGCCTGCGCGTTCACGTAGCTCGTCGGGAAGCCGCCGGGGTAGTCGGCCAGCGTCATCGGGGTCGGAATCGGCGTCGGCCCGCGGCTGGCGAGGACGCTGCTCGACGACCCCGCCGAGGCACCGCCGCACGCCGCGGCCAGCGAGGCCATCAGGACGCTCGCCACCAGGCCCGTGAACGCTCGATTCCCGTGCATGACTGTGCCGATTCTACGAGCCGACCGGCACGGCCCCCAACCACCCGGAAGTCCTGCCCACTCCTAATGCGCGGGCCATGTATCAAGCTCCGCGAAGGTTCAGCTACGTGCCTTCGGGCGGCGACCAGCCTTGGTGGCGGCGGCCATGGCCGCTGCCTGCACCGCCGGCCGGTTCGCCTTGTACTCGCCATTACGGGCGACCGCCTCCGCCACGTACGCGTCGACGCCCGCCGCGTCGACCTCCTCGTCAAAGCCGACGTCCCAAGTCATGAGCACCGAGCTGCCACCACGGAGGACGTGCCGCGGGTCGTCGAGCAGAAAGCCGTACAGGAAGTGGATGGCAACGTGCCTGCGGCCAGCGTTGATGGCGCACACCCAGGTTCGGAAGTCGCCCCGCAGCGCGTACATCAGGATCCTGTAGCTGATGCGGACGTCGAATTCCGGATGCGTGCTCATGATCACCCGGTCGAGGGCTCGGACATTCGGCTCTGCCCGGGGATCGACCAGGCCCGCGATGTATTCCTCGAGTGCGGAATTGCTCATTGAACCTCCTCGAAATCAACAACTAACGGGGCGTGGTCGGAGGGGATCCCCGGGTAGGTCGAGGGCTTGCGGGCATCGCGGTCGCGCTCGGCGCGGATGGCGCGAGCGGCGAGCGGCTCGGTCACGTACACATGGTCGATCCGCATCCCCAGGTTCTTGTGGAAGTTCCCCGCCCGGTAGTCCCACCACGTGAAGAAGCCCGGCTCCGGGTGGAAGCGCCGGACCACGTCCACCAGCCCCCACTCGCGCATGCGTGCCACGGCCGCCCGCTCCGGCTCGGAGACATGGGTGGCGCCGTGGACCGCGGCCGGGTCGTACACGTCCTCATCGGCTGGGGCCACGTTGTAGTCGCCGCAGACCGCCATCGGCGCCGCTGGGTCGCAGCTCAGCAGCCACTCGTGCAACCGGTCCAGCCACTCGAGCTTGGCGGCATAGAACTCGGAGCCGACCTCGCGCCCGTTCGGCACATAGATGCTCGCCACGCGGACGCCGCCGCAGGTGGCGGCCAGGAAGCGGCCGCCGTCATCGGTCCAGCCGTCGGTGGTTGGCAGGCCGGCCTGCAGATCAGCAATGCCGATCCGCGACGCCACCGCCACGCCGTTCCACTGTCCCAGCCCGTGGTGTGCGACCTCGTAGCCGAGCGCGCGGAAGGCCAGGTCGGGCATGGCGGCATCGGCGAGCTTGGTCTCCTGCATGCACAGGACGTCCGGCTGGACGACCTCGAGCCAGGCGAGCACACGGTCCAGTCGGGCCTTCAGTGAATTGACGTTCCAGGTGGCCAGGCGCACGGCCCGAGTCTAGCCCGCGGGAGTGGCGACCTCGATCACCAGCCACGCGATGTCGGCTGGGATCAGCCACCAGCCACCTTCCCAGGCCAGCAGAAACAGGACCGGCAGAGCTCCGACGGCGAGCGCGATACGGGGCCCGCGCTCGTTGGGAAGTGTCTGCCGGCCGACGATCCAGATCACCGCGAGGATGACGAGCCAAGCCGCGATAAAGGGCCAGACCACAAAGCCGGTCCCAATGAGCGGGATCGCAAGGCCCACGAGCGCGAGAAGCCACGGCACTGCCCGGAGGTGGATCGGCATCCGTAACCTTCTCAACATGGAGAGTTGATTGTCGTTGGCGTGACTATCCTCCCTCCATGACCGACGCCATCGCCCGCCGCTGGGGCGCCCAGAGCATGACCGCCCCACTGCGCGAGGTGCTCGTGCACCGGCCCGGTCGCGCCTTCGGCGCGGCCTTCGACGATCCCGCGCATGGCTTCCTGCACCCGGTCGACCTGGCCGTCGCCCAGCGCGAGCACGATGCCTTCGTCGACCTCCTCGTCCGCCTTGGTGTCCAGGTCCACTTCCTCGAATCCGGGCCCGATACCCCCGACCTCCTCTACACCTTCGACCCGCTGCTCATCACGGATGCCGGCGCCATTCCGCTGCGCACCGGCAAGGCGACCCGACGCGGCGAGCCGGCCATCCTCGAGGCCTGGACGCGGGCGGCGGGGATTCCGACGATGGGCCGGATTGAGGCGCCCGGCACGATCGAGGGCGGCGACACCTGCTGGCTGCCCTCGGACCTGTTGTGCATTGGCCACTCGAGGCGCACGAACGGCGCCGGCGCCCAGCAGCTCGCGGCCCTCGTCGGCGGCGACGTCCGCATCTTCGACGTGCCCTCCCGTGGAGCGGAGCTGGTGCACCTGCTCTCGGTGATCTCCCCCGTCACCGATGACCTGGCCGTCGTCTACCCGCCGCTCCTGCCCGCCGGCCTCGCGGAGCTCCTCAGCGAGCGTGGCATCCGCACCGTCCCGGTACTCGACGCCGAGTACCCGACCCTCGCCTGCAACATCCTCGCCGTGCGTCCTGGCGTGCTGATCATGGCCGCCGGCAACCCGCTCACCCACCGAGCCCTTGAGGCCGCTGGCTGCGAGGTGCACACATACGCGGCGGCCGAGATCGGGATCAATGGCTCTGGCGGCCCGACCTGCATGACCCGCCCTATACTCCGTGACTCTTGATCGACAGAAGGTGAGGAGGAGGGCCCGATGTTCAAGGAATTCCGCGACTTCATCCTGCGCGGCAACGTGATCGACCTGGCAGTTGGCATCGTCATCGGCGTGGCCTTCGGCGCGATGGTCACATCGTTCGTCACCAATGTGCTGACCCCGCTGCTCGGGCTGCTCAGGGTGCCGGACTTCTCGACCCTCTCGTTTACCGCCGGCTCCACCGACGTCCCCTACGGGCTCTTCCTCAACGCGCTGATCAGCTTCGTGCTGGTCGCGGCGGCCATCTTCTTCTTCGTCGTCAAGCCGATGAACGCCATGAATGCCCGCCTCAAGAAGCCCGAGGCGGAGGCCGCTCCCACCACCAGGTCCTGCCCCTTCTGCGCCACCGATATCCCCCTCGCCGCCACCCGCTGTCCCCACTGCACGAGCCGGCTCACCTAGGGAGCGCCTGTATTCGCACCGCCCGGGCTATTTCTCACGTACGGGGAATTCGGTCGAGTCCACGAGACGAATCGGTGTCCCGCGGGCGCTACCTCTCCTCCTGAGAGAAATAGCCCGCTCCAGCAACCTGGCGCATCGGTTTGTTCTCCGCACCCGAGAAATACGCGCCCGGAGTGTCAGCGAGCATCGCCGCAAGCCGCCCGCAGGGCGTGACCCCCCTGCCCGCTTGTGGAGCGCCCTCGTGCAGCTCAGCAACCGCACGGCGACGAGCACGCCGAAGTCGGCGAGCACGAGGATCGCGGCGACCCTCGACTGACTAGGATGCCTCGGTGGTCGATCCGTTGGTCCTCGCCGTCATGTTCTTCGGGGCGGCCCTGCTCTACGCCTCGGTCGGACATGCAGGCGCTTCGGCGTACCTGGCGATCATGGCCCTCACCGGCGTGGCGCCCGATGTTGCTCGCCCCACCGCTCTCGCCCTCAATATCGTCGTCGCAACGTTCGTCACGTTTCGGTTCTGGCGCGGCGGCCATATCTCATGGCGGTCCCTAGCCCCGTTTCTGCTCGGGTCAATTCCACTCGCGTTCCTGGGCGGCTCGCTGCCGGTCGCTCCCGCCCTCTACAAGAAGCTGGTTGGGATCGTCCTGCTCCTCGCAGCGGCGGGCATGGCATTGACCGCCCGACGTGCCGCCCGGACGGACACTGGCCGTGCCACGCCCCGTGCGCCGACGATCCCGGCGGTCGTTATCGGCGCAGGCATCGGGCTCGTGTCGGGTCTGACGGGGACAGGTGGGGGGATCTTCCTGAGTCCGGTGCTGCTGCTCGCGGGCTGGGCGGAGATGCGAGCGACCTCCGGCATGGCCGCGCCATTCATCCTCGGCAACTCGGTTGCGGGACTCGCGGGCAACTTCTCCCGCCTCGCTGCGCTACCAACCACCTTGCCCATATGGATCGGGGCGGTGGTCGTCGGCGCGGTCATCGGATCCGAGATCGGCAATCGGCGGGGTCGAATCGTCCACCTGCGGGCTGCCCTCAGCCTCGTCCTCGTCATCGCCGGACTGAAGCTGATCTTTGTCGGGTAAGGCAGTCTCACGCTGCTTTCCGATGTACGAAAGGGCCGGGCGGCCGTCCCCGTGCCGTAGCGCAGCCGGCGAGGGGATGGTCGCCCGGCCCTATCCCGGGTCCTGAAGGTCCGTCAGACCTCCTTGTACTCCCCCTCGATCGTCTCTCCCTCTTCCTCGGCCGCGGCTCCGTTGGTTGGCCCACCGCCCTCACCGCCGGAGCCGTCCTCGCCACCGGGCTCGGGCTTCGACGCCGTCTCGTAGGCCTTCGTCCCGACCCGCTGCAGCACCTCGGCGAGCTGCTGCTTGGTGGAGTCGACGACGCCCGCATCGGTCCCGGCCAGGGCTGCACGAACGGCCTCGATCCGGTCGGTGATCTCCTTGCGATCGGCATCGGGCAGCTTGTCGCCCAGGTCCTTGATCAGCCGTTCGGCCTGGTAGGTGAGCGCATCGGCCTCGTTGCGCGACTCGATCTCGGCCCGACGCTTCCGGTCCTCCTCGGCGTGCTCGGCCGCGTCGCGGACCATCTTGTCGACATCCTCCTTGGCGAGCATGGAGGAGGCGGTGATCGTGACCTTCTGCTCCTTGTTGGTGGCCTTGTCCTTGGCCGCCACATTGAGGATGCCGTTGGCGTCGATGTCGAAGGTGACCTCGATCTGCGGCACGCCGCGCGGGGCCGGCGGGATGCCGTCCAGCCGGAAGGTGGCCAGCCTCTTGTTGTCGCTGGCCAGCTCGCGCTCGCCCTGGAGCACGACGATGTCGACCGATGGCTGGCTGTCCGACGCTGTCGAGAAGATCTGGGTATGGCTGGTGGGGATGGTCGTGTTGCGGTTGATCATCTTGGTCGCCACGCCGCCCAGGGTCTCGATCCCCAGCGAGAGCGGGGTCACGTCGAGGAGCAGCACGTCCTTCACCTCGCCGCCCAGGACGCCGGCCTGGATTGCGGCGCCGACCGCCACCACCTCGTCGGGGTTGACTCCCTTGTGCGGCTCCTTGCCGGCGAACATGGCCTTGACCGCCTCGATCACCGCCGGCATGCGGGTCATGCCGCCGACCAGGATCACCTCGTCGATGTCGGTCGGCTT